>DASSIN010000217.1:0-26791 GCA_035691845.1 Candidatus Eiseniibacteriota bacterium
TGGCACGACGCTGCGCCCGCTGCCGCTCGTGTACGAGTTCCGCGGCCGGTTCCCGCTGGTCGAGTGCGGGACCTGCCACTTGCGCTTCCTCGCCGTGCAGCCCACCGCCGAAGGCCTGGCCGAGCTGTATGGCGCCGAATACTTCCAGCGCGATTTTCGCTGCGGCCGCAGCGAGGTGACGGCGTTCGACGACGCGGCGTTCGCGCACGAGCACCAGGGCCTGGTGGATGCGTTCGAGCGACTGGTCCCGCGCGGGCGGCTGCTGGAGCTGGGATGTGCGGGCGGCGGGCTGCTGGCGCACGCGCGCGCGCGCGGCTGGCGGGTGACGGGCGTCGAGCTGTCGGCCGACGCGGTGGCCGAGGCGCGCGCGCGCGGGCTCGAGGTGGTGCACGGCGACCTCATGTCGGCGGCGTTTCCGGCGCGGAGCTTCGATCTCGTGTACATGGGCGACGTGCTGGAGCACGTGCCCGATCCCCGCGCCGTGCTGGCCGAGTGCGCGCGCGTGCTGGCGCCCGGCGGCGCGCTCCACCTGCGCGGTCCGATCACCACCCACTCGCTGGCACGCCGCGTCGCGCTGGGCGCGTGCGCGCTCGCGCACCGCACGATCGTGCTGCGCGAGCCGCCCTATCACCTGTGGGAGTTCACGCCCGGGCCGCTCATCGCGCTGTTCCGGCGCTGCGGATTCGAGCGCGTGACGCTGGTGCAGAGCAAGATCGCGCCCGGGCGCGCGCACGGCCGCAAGTCGGGCTTCGAGCGCGCGGCGATGGCGGCGCTCGATGCCGTGAACCTGCCGCTGACGCGCGCCTTCAACGTGCTCGGCGATCGCGTGGTGGTGACGGCCCGCACGCCGGCGGCGCCGGCGGCCTAGCGCTCGTCGTACTTCGCCAGCTCGCTCCGGATCGCCGTTTCGCATTCCGGCGTCTCCGGCAGCTGGCTCGAGTGGAGCGCGGTCGTCAGCACCTGGCGCGCCGCGCGCTCGTCGCCGTGCTGCTGCAGGAAGCGCGCGTACTCGAGCGCCAGCTCGGGCTCGCCGTGGGTCACCTGCATCCCCAGCTCGAGCGTGCGGCGCGCCTCGTCGGCGCGGCCGAGCTGCGCGTGCGCGCGCGACGCCAGCACGTAGCTCCAGGCCCACGTCCAGCGCTCGGCGATCAGCGGCGCCAGCGTGGCGAGGCAGCGCTCCCACTGCGAGCCCGTGTAGTAGCCGCGCGCCAGCAGGTACGTGAAGAACCGCCGCTCGGGGTAGAGCGCGTGCAGCGCGAACGCGGCGCGGATCAGCCGCGGCGAATCGAGCGCGATCACGGCTTCGAGCATCTCGATCGCCAGCTGCTCGCGCGGCGAGGCCCGTTCGAGCAGCCGGCGCGACGCGACCAGGCTGTCGCGCGTGTTCTGCTCGTCGCCCAGGTTCCAGTAGCAGCCGGTCAGGTCCACGCGCGCGGCCACGAACCCGGGATCGAGCGCCAGCGACTGCTCGTGGAAGTCCGCGGCTTCGCGCCAGCGGCTGGCGAGGAACGCCTCGTGGCCGCGCAGGTAGAGCCGGTAGGCGTCGGACGAGGTGGTGGTGATCTGCCGCAGCCACTGGTCGGCGCGGTTCCCCGCCGCCAGGTCGATCTCGAGCCAGGTCTGGAGCTTGGGCACGAGTCCCGCCGCCAGCTCGAACACGTCGTCGGTCGATGTCGCGGCCGCGGCATCCGCGTGCAGCACGCGCCCGCTGCCGGCCTCGAGCACCCGGCACTGCACCCGCAGCCCGGCCCCCGCGCGCACGATGCTGCCCACCAGCGCGCGGGCGATGCCGGCGCCACGCACGCGCTGGAGGCCCGATGCGGAATCTCGCGCCGCACCCTCCGCGGGGGAGAGGTCGCCGAGCCGCTGCGCGTCGTAGACATCCAGCTCCGGCGAGCGCGCGAGCGCGGTGCCGAGCAGCTCCGGGATCCCGCGCGTCATCCAGTCCAGCGCGGCGTCCCCCGTCAGGTTGTCGAACGCGAGCATCGCGATCGCGTTCGCGCGCGGCGCTGGCGCCGCGGCGCCCGCCGAGGCAACCCATGCCGCGCTCGCGGACGGCATCTCGTTCAGCGCCGTGACGAGCGCGCGCCCATCGGCGAAGCGCGCGGCCGGATCCTTGGCGAGGCAGCGCATGACGACCGCGTCCAGCGCGGCCGGCACGTCGCGGCCCGCGAGCGGCGCCGGGTCGGCGTGCAGCACGCTGGCCGCCGCCTCCGCCCACGTCGCGCCCGCGAACGGCCGGTGCCCGGCCAGCAGCTCGTAGGCGATCACGCCCCACGCGAACACGTCCGCCGCCGGCCCCGCCGGCTCGGCGCGCAGCTGCTCGGGCGCCATGTAGCCGATGGTGCCGACGACCATGCCGGGCGCGGTGGCGAGGCTCGCGGTCGCGAGCGCCGAGGCCGCGGCATCGTCCGGCATCGTGCGCTTCGCCAGTCCGAAGTCCAGCACCTTCACGTGCCCGTCGCGCGTCACGAACACGTTCTCGGGCTTCAAGTCGCGGTGCACGATGCCCTTGTCGTGCGCCGCCGCGAGCCCGAGCGCGAGCGGTCGCGCCAGCTCCAGCGCCTGCGCCACCGGCAGTCCGCCGGGCACGATGCGCTGGCGCAGCGTGGTGCCCTCCAGCAGCTCCGTCACCGCGTAGGCGAACCCGCCCTCCGCGCCCACGTCGTGGATCGCGAGCAGGTTGGGATGGGCGAGCGCCGCCACCGCCCGCGCCTCGCGCCGGAACCGCGCCAGCGCGTCCGCATCGGCGCGCAGCGCCTCGGGCAGCACCTTGATCGCCACCTCGCGCTCGAGCCGCGGATCGCGCGCGCGGTACACCTCGCCCATCCCGCCCGCGCCGAGCGGGGCGACGATCTCGTATCGCCCGAGCCTCGTGCCGGCGGCCAGAGTCATACGACGCTAGCGCACGCTACCTCGTGGCCGCGGTGGTCTGCAGGTAGCGGGCGACGCGCTCGGCCTCGCGGTCGTGCAGGCGCATGCAATCCTTCGTGGCGGCCTCGGTGCGCGCCCAGTCCTGATCGGTCGTGGGCGTGCGGTGCTCGGGCGCGAGGAAGAACGCGCGCGCCTTCTCGAGCCGCCCGGCCGAGCAGCCGCCGGCGCCGAACAGCAGCCCGCGCCGCATCTGCGGCGGCTGGTAGCGCATCATCGCGTCGTAGTTCTGCGTCAGCCACGTGAACGCCATGTCCTGCAGCTCGGGCGCCTCGTTCACGGTGCGGTAGATGACGAACCGTTCCTGCGGGCGGAGCGGGCCCTGGCGCGAGTAGTCGAGCGACGCCATCGCCAGCGCGCTGTCGCGGAACGCGCCCAGCGC
The DNA here is from genome assembly GCA_035691845.1 of Candidatus Eiseniibacteriota bacterium. Classification (GTDB taxonomy): domain Bacteria; phylum Eisenbacteria; class RBG-16-71-46; order RBG-16-71-46; family RBG-16-71-46; genus DASSIN01. Next base: position 3,314 of record DASSIN010000217.1, read on the forward strand.
ATCCAGCAGCATCGTGCGCGTGCCGGGCCCGGTGGCGGACTCGAACCGCTGGCGGTAGAGGTCCCAGCGCGCGCGATCGCCGCGCTGCGCCGACAGCCGCAGCGCGGTCGGCGCCAGCGACGGATCGATCGCGGTCGAGTCCTCGAGCCAGGCGTCGGCCAGCGTGCGCGCGCGCTCGAGCGCGGCCGGGTCGCGGCCCAGGTCGCCCACCGTGCGCCACAGGTCGGCGCGCAGCGTCATCGTCCACGCCGGCTCGTTCGGCTTGGGCACGAACCCGAGCGGTTCGAGCGCGGGGCCGTAGGTGCGGCGCACCCATGCCGCGAAGTCGAGCCGCGAGTGGTCGTCCACCAGCGAGCGGCGCGCGATGTCGAGCCCGGTCACGGCCGTGGTCTGCACCAGCGCATCCTGATCGCGCGCGTTGCCGGCCACCACGTCCAGGTACTCGTCGCCGTGCATGCCGCCGTTCTGCAGCAGCGCGCCGGCGTTGAACACGAGCCCGATCCGCTCGCGCGCATCCAGCGACGTGGCGGCCGAGTCCTCGAGCGCCTTGCGCATCGCGGGCGGCAGGCTCCAGCGGTAGTAGCCGCGCTCGTCCACGTTGGGCTCCATCCAGCGCACGTCGCTCGTCAGCCGGATGCCGGCGTCGGCGGTGGTGTCGGCCAGCAGCACGGTCTTCTGGTGCCGGCCGGCGGCGTCGGCCCACGCCAGCGTCACCGGAATCTTCCAGCGCCCGGGCTCGCCGGCGCGGTCGGGATCGGGCGAGTACCTGTGCTGCGAGAGCGACACCGTGCCGTCGCCCGCGATGTTCACCGTCACGAGCGGAATGCCGGGCTGCTCCAGGAACGACGCCACTACCGCCCCCACGTCCGCGCCCGCCACCTTGGAGAGCGCATCCCACAGGTCCTGGCCCACCGCGTTGTGCCACGCGTGCGCGGTGATGTAGCTGCGCACGCCGCGCTGGAACGGGCCGGGCCCGATCCAGTGCTCGACCATGCCCAGCACGGCCTCGCCCTTCTGGTAGGAGAGCGGATCGAACAGGTCGGGGAACGTGCCGAGCGCGTCCACCTTCCGCCGCATCGCGCGCGCGTAGGGCGAGGCGTCCACGCCGTAGGCGCGCTGCACGTCGGCGCCCTGCACGTCCTCGTCGCGGAACTGCGGGAACGTCTGCTGGCTCACCTTGTTCTCCATCCACGTCGCGAACGACTCGTTGAGCCACACGTCGTCCCACCACTTCATCGTCACGAGATCGCCGAACCACATGTGCGCCATCTCGTGCGCGGTGGTGACGACCAGGCCGCGATGCAGCGCCGGGGTGGCCTCGGCCGGATCCAGCAGCAGCCGGTCGGCGCGGAACGTGATCGCGCCCGCGTTCTCCATCGCCCCCGCCCAGAACTCGGGCACCGCGATCAGGTCGAGCTTGGCGAACGGGTACGGGCGACCGAAGTACTTCTCGAGCGCGGCGAGCAGCGGCGGCGCGATGCGCGCGGCCTCGGCCGCGTACCGGCCCTGGCCTTTCGGCGCCACCACGTGCCCCGGCACCGACATGCCCTTGATCGGCACCATGTCGAACGGGCCGACCGACAGCTCGACCAGGTAGCTCGACAACGGCGGCGTGCGCGCGAACGTCACGCGCTTGCCGCGCGCGGTCGCCACGGTCGACAGTGCCGGCATGTTGGCGACCGCGGTCGTGCCCTTGGGGATCGTCACCGTCATCTGCCATGGCACCTTGAACTCGGGCTCGTCGAAGCACGGCCACGCCTGGCGCGCGTCGGCGGGCTCGAAGTCCGTGTACGCGTACCACGTGTCGCCCACCTGCAGCCGATAGAGTCCGGTGGCGCGGCGGTCGAAGTCGTTGTGGTAGCGAATCGTCAGCGTGTAGGCGCCGGGCGCGAGCGCGTGCGCCGCGCGCACGGTGACGAGCGTGCTGGAATCGGCGCGGAACGTGACCGGCACCGACGCCTTCAACCCGCGCAGCGTGAGCTGGTCGATCGTGAGTTCGCGCGCGTGGAGCTGGAACGAATCCACCGCGGACGCCACCTCGAGCCCGATCGTGGCCGTGCCGGCATAGCCCTGCTGCGCGGGATCGATGTCGAGCGCGAGCGCTTCCGACGTGGGCACCACCGTGCGGTCGAGCCGGTGGTCGGTGGTGAGCGCGCGGGCGGGAGCGCCCGCGGCGGCGAGCACGAGCAGGGCGAGCATCAGGCGACGCATGGAACCTCCGCGATCGGGACTACGGCCGGAAGCGCGCACTGTACCGCGTCGGGCCGCCCGCGCCCCAACGGAACCGCGGTTTTCGACCGTTGACACCGCGGCCGCGCCTGCCTACGGTGCACGGTTCCCCATGTCCCGCCCGGATGCCCTGAACACGCCTGCCGTGGACGCCCGCGGCGTGGTGCGCACCTTCCGCGCTTCGCGCGGCGGGGGCGCCGTGACCGCGCTCGCCGGCGTGGACGTGCGCATCGAGCGCGGCGAGATCTTCGGCCTGCTGGGCCCGAACGGCGCCGGCAAGACCACGTTCATCAAGATCCTGAACACGCTGCTGCTGCCCACTTCCGGCACCGCGTTCGTGGCCGGCTGCGACGTGGTGCGGCAGCCGCGCGAGGTGCGCCGCCGGATCAGCCTGGTGTCGGGCGGCGAGGCCAGCGGCTACGGCATCCTCACGGTGCGCGAGTGCCTGTGGATGTTCTCGCAGTTCTACGGCGTGCCGGGCAAGGTGGCGTGGCCGCGCATCGACCGGCTGATCGAGGTCGTGGACCTGAAGGAGCAGGCGCACGCGCGCATCAACCGGCTGTCCACCGGGCAGCGGCAGCGCATGAACTTCGCGCGCGGGTTCGTGTCCGATCCCGAGGTGATGTTCCTGGACGAGCCGACGCTGGGCATGGACGTGCACGCCGCGCGCACGCTGCGCGCGTTCGTGGCGCAATGGGTGCGCGAGCGGCCGGGCCGCACGGTGCTGCTGACCACGCACTACATGGCCGAGGCCGAGGAGTTGTGCGACCGCATCGCGATCGTGGATCGCGGCCAGGTGCTGGCGTGCGACAGCGTGCCGGCCCTGCGCCGCAGGGTGCAGGGCGGACAGCACGTCGAGCTCGAGGTGCGCGGCAACGGCCACGGCGAATCGGCGCCGGCGCTGGCCGACATCGAGGCGGTGTGGGGCGCGCCGCACCCCGAGCGCGGCACGCGCACGCTCAAGTTCCGGCTGCCGGCCGAGCGCCGGCTGGCCGACCTGCTGCGCGCGCTGGAGCAGGACGGCGTGCGCGTGGACGGCATCGCCACGCGCGAGACCTCGCTCGAGGACGTGTTCGTGGCGCTCACCGGCCGCGACCTCGACGCCGGCGAGACCGGCGCGTGAGCGCAGCGCCCGCGCTCGATGCCGCGGCCGCGGCGCGTCCACGCACGCTCACGCTGGCCGAGGGCGTCGCCTTGAACCTGCGCGCCACGCGCGCGCGCGCGTTCGTGCGCGTGGTGGGCTCGATGCGCGAGCCGTCGTGGTTCTTCAGCGACGGCGTGCTGCCCAACCTCGGCATGGCGGCCTACGTGCTGCTGTATCGCGCGCTGCACGCCGGGCCCGCGTTCGAGACGCTGGCGGTGGTGGGCGGGATCCTGAGCACCTACTGGATCAACGTGCTGTGGGGGATGGGGGCCCAGTTCTACTGGGAGAAGCAGCAGGGCCAGCTGGCGCTGCTGGTGGCGGCGCCGTGCTCGCGCATGTCGATCCTGACCGGCATGGCCGTGGGCGGCGCGGTCGGCACCGTATTCCGCTCGGCGTTCGGCGTGGTGGTGGGGGTGTGGCTGCTGCACGTCCGCTTCCACATCACCGCTCCCGGCACGCTGCTCGGCATCTTCGTGCTGACGCTGCTCGCGCTGTACGCGCTCGGCATGACGCTGTCGTCGGTGTTCCTGCTGTTCGGGCGCGAGGCGTGGCACATCAGCAACGCCGTGCAGCAGCCGGTGACGTTCGTGTCCGGACTGTATTTCCCGCTGCGCACGCTGGGCCCGATCGCGGGGCTGCTGGCCGGGCTCGTGCCGCTCGGCATGGGCGTTGATGCGCTGCGTCAGGTGCTGCTGGGCGCCGCCGCGCGCGGACTCATGCCGGTGCGCACCGAGGCCATCCTGCTGGCGCTGCTCACGGTCGCGTTCCTGGTCGCGGCGCGGTTCGCGCTCGAGTGGATGGAGACCTTGTCCAAGCGCGAGGGCCGGCTCACGCAGAGGTGGCAGTGACGGCGCTGGCGGCCCGGCTGCGCGCGGCCACGTGGCTCGGCTGGCAGGTGGAGTCGAACTGGGTCGATCCGTTCCTGTTCGTCGTCTACTCCGGCGTCCAGCCGCTGGCGGGCGCGATGATCCTGGCCGGCATGTACTGGGCCGTGCGCGGCCACGCGGTGGGGGCGCCCGCATTCGCGGCGTTGTACGTCGGCAACGCGTTCCACGTCTACGTCCAGCAGGTGCTGGTCGGGATGGGCTGGGTGATCGTCGAGGAGCGCGAGGAGTTCGAGACGCTGAAGTACGTCGTGGCCTCGCCGGTCGGCCTGCTCGTGTACCTGTCGGGGCGCGCCTCGGTGCGGCTCGTGCTCGCCACCGTGAGCATGCTGCTCACGCTGGCGGTGGGCTGGTGGCTGGTCGGCGTGCGCTGGGAGTGGGCGGCGGTCCAGTGGCTGCCGCTGTTCGTCACCTGGGCGATCGGGCTCGTGGCGGTCGTCAACCTCGGCTTCCTGGTCGCCGGGTTCGCGCTGCTGCTGCCGCGCGTCGCCATCAACCTGAACGAGAGCTTGGTGGTGGCGCTCTACCTGCTGTGCGGCGTGATCTTCCCGATCGATCTGCTGCCGCGCGTGCTGCAGGGCCTGGCGCTGCTGCTGCCGTTCACGTGGTGGTACGAGGCGCTGCGGCGATTCCTGCTCGGCCACGGCGCCAGCACGCGGCTGGCCGCGGTGTCGGATCTGCAGCTGCTCGCGGCGCTGGCGCTCACCACGCTGGCGTTCACGCTGGTGGCGCGCCGCGGGTTCCGCGCGCTCGAGCTGCGCGCGCGCCGGCTGGGCCGGATCGATCAGACCACGAACTTCTGATCGCGCTCGATGCGCGCTCGCGCCACCGCGAACGCCCACGCTGGTCGGGCCCCCACAGATCAAGCAGGACAAGCAATCGGGGGCCCGATGGATCGATGGCTCGTCACCCGACGGCGGCGCGAGCGAGGAGCCGTTGGATGACGCCCGCGCTCCGGCGTTTGTGCGCCGCGGGTCAATTTCGCGCCCGGTGCCAGCGGACCCGTGAGCGCTGCAGACGAACGGGGGCTCCGGAGTCGCGGAGCCCCCAAGGCAGGCCGCCGAAGGATGCCCGTTACCACTGCCCCGAGGTGAGCACCAGCGACAGCTCGGCGGACCTGCCCCAGCCCTTGACGTTGTAGTCGGTGGTGGCGGAATCGGCGTAGCTCGCGAGCCCCGGCCGCGCGCTCGGCGCGCTGTCGAACACCGCGCGATCCTCCCACGCGCGGCCCACGCCGGTCGTGCGGTCGAACGGATTGCTGAACGTGGCCGGCAGCGTGGCGGCGAAGCTCGCCATGTCGGCCGCGTACGCGCCGCGGTTCTGCACCGCGAAGTCCTCGGCCGCGACCTGCACCGCGTGCATGTTGGCCTTGGTGGCGCCTTCCCTGGCGCGGTCGCGCATCACGCCGTAGTCCGGGATCGCGATCGCCGCGATCATCCCGAGGATGAGCACGACGATCGTCAGCTCGACCAGCGTGAAGCCATGCTCGCGGCGCATGCAATGGTCTCGTGCACGACCGGTGCCACGTCTTGCCGCGCACGCATGCGCCCCACGCGGTCTCCGAACCAGGTGCACAGGCTCGCGATTCCCGGCACGGCCCGCCGGCGCTCGTGCAGCCCGCGACCGGCGCCGGCGACGCCCGTGCGCGATCGGCGGCCGGGGACGCCGTTCGTGCGGTTCGCGGCAGCGGCCGCCGAAACGCGCGTCCCGCAGCGTCTGCCAGCATGCGCCGGAGCCCCCGGCGACTGGGCGCTCGCACCCGTGGGAGCGAGGAAGCGTCCGGCCCAAGTCGTCGACTCCGGCCCGGTTACGGATCCGCCGTAGATTCCGCCGTGCGATACCGAGGCCGCGTGGCGTTGTCGCGGTACGGGAGACGACTCCCGGCGCCGCGCCGCGTCCTCGATCGAGCATCGCGGTGAGCTGGCATGCGGCGCGTGCCCGGTCGCTGGAGGTCAGACCATGAGCATCATCGAGCAGGTCGAGTCGAAGAAGCGGCTGCACGAAGTTCTGGGCGTGCGCGTGTTCACGCCGCCGCCCAAGGGGTTCCATCCGCACCAGGCGAGCGAGCGCGAGTTGATCGTCCACGGCTTCCCCGTGCTTCCGGCCAACGCGCACCCCAAGGTGCACGAGAAGTGGAAGAAGGTGCTGTCGCGCTCCATGGACTGGGTCGAGCCGCAGTTCGCGCTGCGCACCGATCGCACCCACAAGCCGCGCGTCAAGGTCGAGAACGACACCTCGACCAACTGGTCCGGCAGCGTGGCGTTCGCGGCGGCGCAGGATCGCGTCACGTGGGTGGCGGGGCAGTGGACCGTCCCGCACGTGGTGCCGGTGGGGAGCGGCAACGTGTATTGCGCCGCGTGGGTGGGGATCGACGGCGACGGCTCGCCCGACGTGCTGCAGGCCGGCACCGAGTGCGACGTCGAGAACGGCGTCCACCAGAGCTACCTGTGGTGGGAGTGGTTCCCCGACTACGAGGTGCAGATCCCGAACATCGCCGTGGTGCCGGGCGACGTCATCTACTGCCTGATCTGCGCCACCTCCGACACCGAGGCCAGCTTCTATCTCACCAACCAGACCACGCGCCAGTACACGTCGTTCGCGAAGACGGCGCCGGGGACGACCAAGCTGCGCGGCAACTGCGCGGAGTGGATCGTCGAGGCGCCGACGGTGGGCGGCGGGCAGTCGGCGCTGGCCGAGTACGGGATGGTGTACTTCGACCAGGGGATCGCCGGCACCAAGAACGGCGCGCTGCTCGGCCCCGGCAAGGGGACGCCGATCACGATGGTGAACGCCGCCGGCAAGGCGATCTCGGGGATGGAGGTGGAGAGCGACGAGCTGATCGAGTGCGCGTATCAGATCTGACTGTTGCCGGCCGGCTCCGCGCCGTGAGCCGGCCGCATGGCCCCGGCAGCGGTGGCTCCGCGTCGCGAGGCGCGGAGCCTCACCGCATCGGCGAGCCCGCGGCTCCCTTGGCCGCGATGTCCACGAGTGACCAGAACCGCAGGAGGTGCCGCATGATTCGCGTCGCGAGGGTGACGGTGGGGATCACGATGATGCTGATGCTGGCGGGCGGCGCACGCGCGCTCGCCGCGCCCAGGGCCATCGCCTACAGCCCGCCCACGTGCTTCGACATCCCGCTCGTGGACAGCTGCTTCGTGCGCGTGCACCAGCACGCCCGGGGCGCGCTCGAGGGACATCTGATCAGGAACTACTCGTGCGGCCGCACCACGATCCAGCTCATGAAGTCGCAACTGCGCCTCGTGCTGCAGCGCGAGCCGCGCTGCGACGAGCTGGGAGCGCTGCTGCCCTCGGGCAGCGTGCTGTCGGCCACGGTCAGCTTCCGCCGGCGCGCGGACGAGTTCGGCCACCTGATCGGCTCGTTCCAGCTGATGTCGCCGAGCCAGCAGCCGCTCTACACCGGCACGATCGAGCTGATGGAGCGCGTCGGCAGCCATCACGAGCCGTTCGGCCCCAACGGCCAGGCGTGCGAGCCGTGCGACCGCAAGGGCCACCTGGAGGGATGGCTGTTCGGCTGCGGGATCGGCCATCAATACGGCACGCGCATCCGAGCCAACGTCACGTTGAACCGCGACGTCGACAAGCCCAACTCCAACCTGACCGGCAGCATCGACGGCCTGCTGCTGCGCCCCTGACCAGGGCTACAATGGCCTCGGGAGGTGGGGCACCAGCTCCCGAACCGCCGTAACGGGACGCCCGGAGAGAGTCGTGGCGCGCGAGATCGCAGCCCTGCTGTGGCTTCCGACATTGCTGGCCGGCGTGGTGGCCGCCGTTCTGTTCTCGCGCGCCGGCGGGCGCCAGGCCGGCGTGCGGCGATGGGCCAGGACCAACGGCTTTCGACTTGTCGCCTGCCGGCAGGAGTTGTTCGACCGCGGCCCGTTTCCGTATCACGTTCCGCGCGGCCAGGGAATCTTCACCGTGACGGTCGAGGATCGTACCGGCCAGGTGCGACGCGCCTACGTGCGCTGCAACATCGGCGTGCTGGGGCTGATGCTGGACGAATCCTCCGTGAGCTGGATCGAGGAGGCCTCGTGAGCGCGAGGACGCCGCTCGCCATCGTCGGCGCGCTGATGATCGCCTTGGGCCTGATCTGGATCGGACAGGGGCTCGGCCTCGTCCGCTGGCCGGCATCGAGCTTCATGATCGACCAACGGCGCTGGGTGGGCTTTGGCGCCGCGCTCGCGCTGCTCGGCCTCGCGCTCGCGCTGTTCGCGGCGGGCCGCCGGCGCTGACTGCGAGGCGCCGAGGCGAGCCGGTGCCCCGGTTGCGACCGCCGCGCGGCTCCGGCTATAGTCGCCGGTCCGCGAGTCACTTCGGCCTCGTCCGGAGGGATGGCCGAGTGGTTGAAGGCGGCGGTCTTGAAAACCGCTGAGGCGCAAGCCTCCGTGGGTTCGAATCCTACTCCCTCCGCCAGACATGATTCGGAGAGGTGGCCGAGTGGCTGAAGGCAGCCGCCTGCTAAGCGGTTGGTCGGGTAAAACCGGCCCGGAGGTTCGAATCCTCTCCTCTCCGCCAGTGATCGAGACCTGAAGCGCGCCCTTAGCTCAATTGGATAGAGCGTCTGACTACGGATCAGAAGGTTGCGGGTTCAAATCCTGCAGGGCGCGCCATCGTTTCCGCGGCCGCGCGAGCGTCGAAGTGAATTCCGGAGGTCGTCCATGCGCACCCGCTCCGTTCGCGCGCTCGCGGCCGGCGTCGTGGCGCTGGCCTTGGCGCTCGCCGTCGTTCCCGCCCTCCACGCCGCCGACAAGAACAAGCGCAAGCAGCTCGATCTGACGTGGACCGCGCCGGACTTCGCGGCGCGCGGGATCCACGGCATCGCGATGCTGCCGCCCTCGAGCTACGACCGCAATCACGTGGCCGAGAAGCTGGCGGCCGGGCTGTGGGGCCAGGCGCTCGGCAACGTCAACTACCGCTGGCAGTCGCCCACCATGGTGCAGGCGCTGATGGAAGGACCGGCGGCCGACTCGCTGCTGCAGCGGGCCGAGGCCTCGGTGCTGCAGCGCGGGCGCGTGGATTCGCTGCTGGCGCCCGGGCTGTGCGCGACGCTGCGCACGGACGCGGTGCTGTCGCTGAGGCTCGACCGCTGGGAGCAGATCGAGATGGAGTACAACCAGGCGGGCCGGCCCTCCACCACGGTGCAGGTCACGGCGGCGCTCGTGGACGCGCACGGGCATGTCGTGTGGACGGCCGCGGGCAGCGAGACCGGGGAGGGGCCGTACCACGACCCCAATGCCAACGTGCTCGGCGTCACCAGCTCCGATCTCACCAACAAGCCGCTCACCGGCCAGGGCGGCGCGCCGGCGTTCGCCGAGGTGGCGACCAGGCTGTTCACGCGCTGGGCCCCGCTGTTCCCGGCGCCGCCCGCCGACAGCGCCGCGGCGAGCCACTGAAGCAGGCGAGGGCGCCACGTTCGCGCGCCCGTCGGACGCCACGCCCGTGCTGATCCGCAGCGACGACGAGGGCATGCGTGCGGCGCTGCGCGAGGCGCGCGCCTCGGCGGCGGCCGACGAGGTGCCGATCGGCTGCGTGATCGTGCGCGAGGGCACGATCATCGGGCGCGGGCACAACCAGACCGAGGGCCTGCAGGACGCCACCGCCCACGCCGAGATCCTGGCGATCGGCGCAGCCTCGAACGCGCTCGAGAGCTGGCGGCTGACCGAATGCACGCTGTACGTAACGCTCGAGCCGTGCGCGATGTGCGCCGGCGCGATCGTGCTCGCGCGGCTGGGCCGGCTGGTGTACGGCGCATACGACCCCAAGGCCGGCGCGTGCGGCTCGGTGCTGGACGTGATCCACGAACCCAGGCTCAATCACCGCGTGCCGGTGACGGCCGGCGTGCTGGCGCAGGAGTGCGGCGCGCTGCTGCGCGAATTCTTCGCACGCCGGCGGGTTCCGCCGACGCCCGAGGATCCGCCGCTCGCCGGCTGACGCACGGGCGGGAACCGATTCCGGTGGCGCCGATGCATCACGTCGGATAGTTTTCAGACACTCTCACTGCACGCGTGCGCCGCCCCGAGGCCCGCGCATGCGCCCGCGTCCCGGCCCTGACGTTGGAGGAAGCATGAAGCCGATTCGCACCATCTCGATCGCATGGGTCGCCGCCGCGCTCACGCTCGGTGCCGTGGCGCTCGCGGCCACCGCGCCGGCGAAGAAGGCCGCCACCAGGACCACCGCCAAGACCGCGGCCAAGGGCGCCAGGACGCCGTCCGCGTCCGCCAAGGCGAAGATGATCGAGCGCGGCAAGTTCCTCACCACCGTGTCCGGCTGCAACGACTGCCACACGCCGGGCACGATGTTCGGGCAGCCCGACTTCTCGCGCCAGCTGTCGGGCAGCGAGCTGGGATGGAACGGTCCGTGGGGAACGAGCTACGCGCGCAACCTCACGCCCGATCTCGAGACGGGGCTCGGCTACTACAGCGAGAAGGAGATCGTGAACGCGATCCGCGGCGGGCACCGCCTGGACGGCAAGCCGCTGCTGCCGCCGATGCCGTGGCAGGACCTGCTGCCCTACAGCGACGAGGATCTGACGGCGATCGCGAGCTACCTCAAGAGCCTGCCGCCGATCCAGCACAAGGTCCCGGACGCGCTGCCGCCGGGCCAGATGCCGACCGCGGGCGCGTTCGTCTCGTTCCCCGCGCCACCGGCGTGGGACGCCGCGCGCACCGCGACCGGCGACACCACCGCCAAGAAGTAGCGCACGAATACATCGCGGGCCCGCGACGTCGTGTCGCGGGCCCGCGCGCGTTCGTGGCGGTCAGGGGTTGGTGCGGCCGCCGCGATTGGTGAGCGCGATCACGATGATCAGGAATACCGCCACGCCCACCGCCCAGATCCACCACTGGCCGTACCACTCGACGCCGGTCGAGGTGGTGGTGGTCGACGTGCTCACGTCGGTGCCGCCCGAGCTCGTGCCGCCGCCGGCGCCGCCGGCGCCGGTCTGCGCCAGCACGGGCGCGCTCAACAGGAACGCGTTCAGCATCACCGCCGGCAGCGTCCATACGGCCGTGCGCGCGCGCTTGAGAAGGCTGTTCATCGTACCTCCCTGAAAGGGTGCGGCCGCCCCGACGACCGGCCCCAGGGGCGCGATCGAGTGATGTTCGTGGCGAAGCCGGGACACGTGCCCCCGGCGTGACCGGGGCACGAACCGCCTCCGGCTCGTGGGATACGATGCCGGCAGGCGCTCGCGGGTTGCCGCCGTGGCGACGGTTCCGGCGCACGGCCGCGGACGACGGGGGCGCATGTGGCGCGGGCACGCGCCGTTCGGCGCCGCCGCGGCCGGGTCCGCTCGCCGCGACGGGCGTGCGCCGCGCGAGCGGCTCGGCTAGCCTGTGCCACGCGTCGCGCCCGCCGCCGTCCGCCGCCGCCACGTTCCGCGACTGATCACAGGAGGTGCCATGCTTCTGCCGCTGTTGCTGCTCGCCGCCGTCCACGGCCCGGCGCCTTCCGCGGGCCCCGAGTCGCGCGTGGCCACCGACCCGCGCGCCATCGTGTCGCCCACGAATTCCGCGGCGGCGCCGGTGCCGATCGAGGATCTGTTCTTCAGCCGCAGCGTGGCGGGCCCGGCGTGGTCGCCCGACAGCCGCACGATCGTGTTCACCACCAACACCACCGGGCGTTCCAACCTGTGGACCGTGCCGGCCGCCGGAGGCTGGCCGGTGCAGCTCATGCAGTCGGACGACCGGCAGACCAACGCGGTGTGGTCGCCGGACGGAAAGTGGATCGTGTGGCAGCAGGACAAGGGCGGTGGCGAGTACTACGACCTCTACGCCGTGCCCGCCACGGGCGGCGAGCCCGTCAACCTCACGCACACGCCCGACGTGAGCGAGACCGGCGCGCTGTTCTCGTCGCGGGGGAATCGCGTCGCATTCGGCTCGAAGACGAAGACCGATGCCGCGGACAACGTGTCCGTGCTCGACTGGTCGAGCCGGCAGGTGACGCAGCTCACGCACGAGACCTCGCAGAGCTACAGCTGGCGGCCGGTGGCGTGGAGCGCGGACGCGCGCTACCTGTACGCCAATCGCGGGTTCACCGGCGGCACCGACGGCGACATCTATCGCATCGCGGTGGCCGACGGGCGCGCGGAGTGCCTCACCACGCACGAAGGCAAGCTCGCGATCGCGGCCAGCGCGCTGTCGCCCGACGGCCGCACGCTGCTCGTCACCTCCAACGAGCAGGACGGCTATCGCAACGTGGCGCTGCTGGACGTGGCCACGCACCGGCGCCGCTGGGTGACGCACACGCACTGGGAGGCCGCGGCCGGCAACTTCTCGCCCGACGGTCGCACCTTCACATACGCGCTCGACGAGGACGGCCGCACCAGCGCGTTCGTGGTGACGACCGCGACGCTCGCGGCGCGGCGCCTGCCGCTGCCGCCCGGGCTCACGACGCCGACCGGAACGCCGAGCGCCTACTCGCCCGACGGCCGTTCGTTGCTGGTGTCGCACCAGAGCAGCCGCGAGCTGCCCGAGCTGTGGGTGGTGGACCTGGCCACGCTGCATCCGCGCCAGCTCACGCGCTCCGCGATCGCGAGCCTCGATCCCGGCCGCCTGCCCGCGGCCCAGCTCGTGCACTACAAGAGCGCCGACGGGCTCATGATCAGCGCGTTCCTGTGGATGCCGTTCAACCACGCGCGCGACGGCGGCATGCCGGGCGTGGTGCTGCCGCACGGCGGCCCCACCGGCCAGACGCCGGACGTGTTCAACCGCACCGCGGCGGTGCTGGCCTCGCGCGGCTACGCGTGCATCGCGCCCAACGTGCGGGGCTCGACCGGATACGGCATGGCGTTCCAGATGGCGAACCACCAGGACCTGGGCGGCAAGGACCTGGACGACGAGGTGGCGGCCGCGAAGTTCCTGGTCGCCACCGGCTACGTGGACGCCAGGCGCATCGGCATCACCGGCGGCTCGTACGGCGGCTACATGACGCTGATGGCGGTGGGGAAGACGCCCGACGTGTGGGCCGCCGGCGTGGAGGAGTTCGGCATCATCGACTGGCTGACGATGCTGCAGCACGAGGACCCGTCGCTGCAGGAATACGAGAAGTCGCTGCTGGGCGATCCCGACAAGGATCGTGCCGTGTACGAGGCGGCCTCGCCGATCAAGTACCTGCGCGACGCCAAGGCGCCGCTGCTCGTGCTGCAGGGCGAGAACGACATCCGCGTCCCCAAGGAGGAGGCGGAGCAGGTGGTCAAGGTGCTGAAGGACGCGGGCCGCACGGTGGACGCCCACTTCTATCCCGCCGAGGGGCACGGATTCGCCAAGCGCGAGAACCAGATCGACTCGATGAACCGCATGCTCGAGTGGTTCGAGAAGTACCTGAAACCCGCGACCGCCGAGACCAGCGCGCGGCCGTAGCGCAGTTGCCGCCGCGGCCCGCGGCAGTGCGACGGCAAACGCGATACGCGCCGGCATCATCGCCGGCGCGTTCGTGTGGCGGGGTGCGCGCGGGAATCAGAACCCGCCCGAGCCTCCGCCCGGCGGCCGCTCGCCGCCCGGGCCGCCCGGGCCGCCGGGTCCGCCTGGACGCATGCCGGGTCCGCCCGGGCCTCCGGGCGGTCGCCCGAACATCGGGCGCTTGTGGCCCTGGTGGCAGGTGCCGCAGTTGATGACCACGCGCTGGTCCTTCAGGCTTTCCATCTTCGGCACCAGGTCGCTGTTGATCGCCGCCGTCATCGCCATCATGTCGCGCGCGATCGCCTTGGGCTTCTTGTCGTCGTCGGCGTAGTGGTTCTGCACGTGGCAGAACGTGCACGACACGCCGAGACTGCGGCCGTACCCCAGGTTCATCGCGGCGACCAGCCGCCCGGCGGGAAATCCCTTCAGCACCTTGATGTTGCGGAACACGCTCTCGGCCGGCGCGTTCTCCTTGCCGGCGATGTGATCCAGCACGAGCTTCGCCAGGCTGTCGCGCTCGGCGGCGAAGCTGTCGGTCGCCATCGGCATCATCATGCCGCGCCCGCGCGGCGACTCGGGCGGCGGCGCATCGGTCGGCCGCTGCGCGAGCGCGCCCTGCGGATCGGGCACCGCGGCCACCGCTGCGGCCGGGGCGCGCAGCGCGCTCCATGCGACCGCGCCCGACATCAGACACGCGACCACCCCACAAGCTGCTGCCGTGCGCAACATGATGCCTCCTTTGCGTTCGGTCACGATTGGGCGGCGAACCCTACCAGATCACCGCGCGCTGCTCGTCGGGCAACACCATCGGATCCCCCTGCTTGCACCCGAACGCCCTGGCGAACTCCGGCATGTTCATCACCACGCCGTTCACGCGCCACTTCTCGGGCGAGTGCGGATCGGTGACCGCCAGCACGCGCGCGCGCTCGGGGCGCGTCTTCTCGCGCCAGCTCTGCGCGTAGCCGAGGAAGAACCGCTGCTCCGGGGTGTAGCCGTCGATGACCGGCTGCGGCGGCTTGCCCACGCGCGCGCGCTGCCACGCGTCCCACGCCACCACCAGCCCGCCCAGGTCGGCGATGTTCTCGCCCAGCGTCAGCCGGCCGTTGACGTGGAACGTGTCCACCGCGACGAAGCCGTTGTACTCGTCCACCACGCGCTGCGCCTGCGCCTTGTAGTGCTCGGCGTCGGACGGCGTCCACCAGTCCTTGAGGTTGCCGCGCGCGTCGAACTGCCGGCCGGAGTCGTCGAAGCCGTGCGTCATCTCGTGCCCGATCGTGCCGCCCATCGAGCCGTAGTTGTAGGCGTCGTCGGCCAGCGGATCGTAGTAGGGCGGCTGCAGGATGCCGGCCGGGAACACGATCTCGTTGACGGTGGGGTTGTAGTAGGCGTTCACGGTCGGGGGGGTCATGCCCCACTCGGTGCGATCCACCGGCCGGCCGATCTTGTGCAGCTCGCGCCGCCACTCGAACGCCTCGGCCCTGATGACGTTGGCGTAGTACGGGCTGTTGCGGTCGAGCGTCAGCGCCGAGTAGTCGCGCCAGTGGTCGGGGTAGCCGATCTTGTTGTCGAACGCCGCCAGCTTCCGGATCGCGGCCTGCTTGGTGGAATCGCTCATCCACGCCAGCGTGCCGAGCCGCGCCTTGAGCGCCGCCTCCAGGTTGTGCACCATGTCGAGCGTGCGCGCCTTGTTCTCGGGCGTGAAGTACAGCTTCACGAATTCCTGCCCCAGCGCCTCGCCCAGCTCGTTGTCGGTGGCCTGCAGGCAGCGCCGCCAGCGTGGCAGCATCGCGCGCTGGCCGGTCAGCTTCTGGGTGAAGTGGAAGTCCTCGTCGACGAACGCCGACGACAGGATCGGCGCCGCGTCGCGCACCACGTGCCAGCGCAGGTACACCTTCCAGTCGGCCAGCGGCACGTCCGTCAGCTCGCGGTTCAAGCCCTTGAAGAACTCGGGCTGCGCCACGTTGAGTGCGGTCACGTGCAGGCCTTGGGCGGCCAGGTAGGCGTTCCAGTCGAAGCGCGGCGACAGCGTGCGCAGCTCGGCCAGCGCCATCTTGTGGTAGACCGCGTTCGGATCGCGTCGCTGCACGCGCGTCATCGACGACTTCGCCAGCGCCGTCTCCAGCGCCAGGATCCTCTGCGCGTCCGCCGCCGCCGTGGCGTGCGGCGTGCCCAGCAGCTCGAACGTGCGCGTGATGTGCCCGACGTATGCGTCGCGCAGCGCGACCGAGGTGGAATCGGTCTTCAGGTAGTAGTCGCGATCGGGCAGGCCGAGCCCGCCCTGCGCCGCGACCGCGATCACCTGGTCGGAGTTCTTGAAGTCCTGCTGCGAGCGGAACCCGAACGCCAGCGGCACGCCCTCGGCGTGCAGGTGGGCGATCGTGGTCGCGAGCGCCGCCGGCGTCCTGATCGCCTCGATCTCGGCGAACGCCGGCGCCAGCGGCTTCGCGCCTTCGCGCTCGGCGCGCTCGGAATCCATGCACGAGCTGTAGAACGCGCCCAGCTTCCAGCGATTGCCGCCGCGCGGCGCGGTGACGTCGGCCGCCGCCTGCTCCAGCAGCTTGCGCAGCGCCTCGGTGCTGCGATCCTCGATCTCGCGATCGACGCCGTAGCGCGAGTAGGCCGCCGGGATCGGCGTCCTGTCGTCCCAGGTGCCGTTGGCGTAGCGGAAGAAGTCGCGGCACGGCGCGCACGTGGTGTCGCGGTACGACAGCTCGATGCCATGACCCTGCTGCTCCTGGGCGAACGCGCCCGCCGGCAGGGCGGCGCACGTGATCAGCACACACGCGGCGATCGTGAATCGGGGCATGGAGTTCTCCTGGGAATACGCGTGGCCGGATGAGCCCGCACGGGGGAGTCGCGCAGGCCGAGCCGCGGAGCCGTGGCCAGCCGAAGCTACGCTGGCCCGGCGCGCGATGTCGAAACGACCCGACGACCGCAGCTTTTCGGGCGTGCGGACGCGCCGCGAGGGGAGTAGCCTCGGAGCAGATCGCTGCCCGGCCCGTCCCCCGCGCGGGCAGCCCGTGAGGTCGCGCCCTTGCACGGTTTCGCCCGTTCCACGGCGTCGATCGCGATGATCGCGATCGCGTCCCTGCCGGCGCATGCCGCCGCCCCCCATCGCGCCGCGCGGGCGCTCTCCGCACGGCCCGCTGCCAAACCGGCCAGCGTCCAGCTCGGATTCCCGACCGGAGGAGCGCCCTACTCGGTCGCGGTCGGCGATCTCGACCGCGATGGCAGGCTGGACGTCGTCACCGCCAACGAGATCGGCAACAGCATTTCCGTATTGCTCGGGGACGGCCATGGCGCCCTCGGACCGAATACGGATTTCGCCGCCGGCACGTCACCCTACGCGGTGGCGCTCGCGGACGTGAACGGCGACTCGCTGCTGGACGCCGTCGTCGCGAACAGCGGCTCGAACACCGTATCGGTACTGCTCGGAAACGGCCGCGGCGGTTTCGGGCCCAAGCACGATTTCGCGACCGGAATCAACCCTCGCTCGGTGGCCGTCGCCGACCTGAACGGCGACTCCAAGCCGGACATCGTCGTCGGCAATCTCACCTCGAACACGATCTCGGTGCTGCTCGGTGACGGGACGGGAGGGTTCGCCGCGAAGAACGATTTCGGCAGCGGCCGGAACCCCTATTCCGTGGCGATCGGCGACGTCACCGGCGATGGCGCTCCCGACGTCGTCACGGCCGATTACGGCGGTGGCACCGTGTCCGTGCTGGCCGGCAACGGCGCCGGCGCGTTCGTGGGCCTGTCGCAAATCTCGGTGGGGACGGCTCCCTATTGCGTGGCCCTCGCGGATCTCGATCGCGATGGCAAGCTGGACGTCGCGGTCTCGATCGCGGCCTCGAACATGGTCAGCGTCTTCCATGGCCTGGGCGGGGGCGCGTTCGGGACCGAGGTCGACATCGCCACGGGGAGCAGCCCGCGGCTGCTCACCGTCGGCGACATGAACGGGGACTCGATCCCGGACCTCACCGTCACCGACATCGACGCCGGCACCGTCGGTCTACTGATCGGCAACAGCCTGGGCGGCTACTCGCGGCAGGACTTCGCGGTGGGTGCAGCTCCACGAGGAATCGCGTTCGGGCACCTGAGCGCTGACTCGGTGGCCGCCCTGCTGGTCTCGAACGTCGCCGACAATACCGTCTCGGTGGTCATCCCCGGCAGCGGGCTGGCCCTGACGCGCACGGATCTCACCACGCGCCCGAATCCCTCGCCGTTGAACCAGTTCGTGACGATGGTGGCCCACGTCGAGCGGATCAGTGGCGGTCTTCCGCTGCCGTCGGGCACGGTCGTGTTTCGCGACAACGGCGTGGGGATCGGCGGCGCGGTGGTGACGGGCGACTCGGCCGTGGTTTCCAAGGCGTTCACGGTCGGCGGCAAACACTCGCTCGTGGCCAGCTACGGCGGCGACGCGCACTGGCTGGGAAGCGTCTCCGACGTCGTGATCCAGCAGGTGATGACCGGTTCGCAGACGGTGCTCACCACCAACGTGAATCCATCGGTGCCGGGACAGACGGTGGTGCTGACGGCCGCCGTGTCGCCCTCGCCCGGAGTCGGCACTCCCACCGGCAGCGTGACGTTCCAGCAGGACACGGTCGTGATCGGCACCGTCCCGCTCGTGGCCGGGGTGGCGCAGATCAGCCTATCGTCGCTCGCGCTCGGCTCGTATCTGTTCGTGGGCCGGTATTCGGGAGACTCCACGTTCGTGCCCAGCGCCTCGGCGCCGCTGCTGCAGCGCGTGTTCGCCGCGACGCAGACCGCCGTCAGCTCCGATCACGATCCTGCACCATACGGAACGCCCGTGCAGATCACGGCCACGATCGCGGTGGTGCCGCCGGGGACGGGGCCCGCGGACGGCACCGTCAATTTCAGGGATGGGGCGACGCCGATTCGCTCCATGACGAGCAGCGGCGGTGTGGCCAGCTTCTCGACCTCCACGCTCACTCCCGGCGCCCACTCGATCGTCGCCACGTTCGTGGGTGCGCCGGGGTTCGTGGGCAGCAGCTCGGCGCCGTTCACGCAGACCATCGCCGCCGGCGCGACGATCTCGGCGATCGCCGACGTCCCGGCCGACCAGGGGCGCGAGGTGCGGCTCGCGGTCGCGCCTTCGCCGCTCGACGTGGCGTCCTCCATCCAGCCGATCGTGCGCTACGACGTGTTCCGGCGCATCGACGCGGCGCCGGCGCGCGCGTCGCACGCCGCGCTCGGGTGGCTGGCCGGGCGATCCGCGCCGCCACCCGCCGCCGTGAAGGTCGCGGGCTGGGACGCGGTGGGCTCGATGGGCGCCTACACGGACAACGTCTACAACATCGTCGTGCCCACGCTCGTGGACTCCAACACCACGGGCCCGCACCCGAGCACGTTCTTCGTGCGCGCCGCCACCGCGACGCCGAACGTGTACTACGACTCCGCCCCGGACTCGGGCTATTCGGTGGACAACATCCCGCCTTCGACGCCGGTGGCATTCGCCGCCGAGCGCGTGGGCGGAGCGACGCGGCTCACGTGGCGGCGCAATCCCGAGACCGACGTGGTCGACTACCGCCTGTACCGTGGCGCCGAGGCCGGATTCGCGCCCGGCCCCGGCAATCTGCTGGCGACGTTGTCCGACACCAGCTACGTCGACGCCGGCGCCGGCTGGTACGAGCTCGCCGCGTACGACCTCGACGGCAACGCCAGCCCGTTCGCCGGTGCGGCGAGCGACACGGCCGCGGTGCGGCCGCTCGCGTTCGCGCTCGCCGGCGTGCGGCCGAACCCCGCGCGCGTGGCGCCGTTCGAAGTGCGTTTCACGTTGCCCGATGCGACGCCGGCCACGCTCGAGCTGCTCGATGTCGCGGGCCGGCTCGTGGCGCGGCGGGAGGTGGGCTCACTCGGCGCCGGCGAGCACGTCGTGCGCATGCCGGAGCGCGCGATCATGAGGCCGGGACGCTACCTGCTGCGGCTCACGCAGGGCGGCCGCGCGCAGGTGCGGAGCATCCTGCTCGCCCCGTAGCGGGTGGTCAGGCGCCGCGCAGCTCGCGTTGCTTGCGGCGCGCGAAGTCGAGCAGCGGCTGCAGGCGCTGGTCCGGCGCGGGATCGGGCACGCGCAGCGTGCGCGCGTGCCCGTTCTCGTCCCACGTGATCACCCAGCTCGGCTGGTCCGGCGCGGGCATGAACTCGGCCGCCGCGGGCGCCGCGTCGCGCGCGGCGCCCAGCAGACGGTTCAGCTCGTCCGCCTCGGCGGCCGGCAGGGAATCGCCGTCCACCTCGAACGGGCGGGACAGCCCGGGGAATGCGGCGATCCCGCCCTCCCTGCGGAACTCAACGCGCACGCGGTCCGGTTCCTCCGCCGTTGCCGCCGACGCCCGCCAGCTCGGCCGGCGCCGCCACCGCCGCCGGCAGCACCTCGACCGTGCGCCACGCGTCCTCGACCGCCTGCCGCTCGGCGCCCGCCGCGCCGTACAGCGTGGACGCCGCATCCAGCGTGAGGTTGGCGAACGCAGCGAAATCGGTGCCGGTCTTCACGCGGTGGAGCGCGGTGTACCAGATGCGCCCGGCTTTCTCCCACGCGTGGCCGCCGAGCGCGGACGCCACCAGGTAGAACGCGCGGTTCGGGATTCCGGAGTTGATGTGGACGCCGCCGGAATCCTCGTAGGTGACGACGAACCGGCTCATGCGATCGGGCTGCGGATCCTTGCCCAGCACGGGATCGTCGAACGCCGTCCCCGGCGCCTTCATCGAGCGCAGCGCCACGCTCGGGCCGCGCTGCTTCACGGCGTCGGTCAGCAGCTCGGCGCCGATCAGCCAGTCGGCCTGCGCCGCCGTCTGCCCGCGCG
Organism: Candidatus Eiseniibacteriota bacterium; assembly: GCA_035691845.1. Taxonomy (GTDB): domain Bacteria; phylum Eisenbacteria; class RBG-16-71-46; order RBG-16-71-46; family RBG-16-71-46; genus DASSIN01. Next base: position 23,805 of record DASSIN010000217.1, read on the forward strand.
CGCACTGCTTGACCAGCGAGCCGAACACGTCCGAGAGCGACTCGTTGAGGGCGCCCGGCTGGAAGATGTAGGCCAGGTGGCTCTCGCTCTCGGTCACGCCGTGCGTCAGCTCGTGGCCGATCACGTCGAGCGAGATCGTGAAGCGATTGAACAGCTCGCCGTCGCCGTCGCCGAACACCATCTGCTTCCCGTTCCAGAACGCGTTGTCGTAGTCGTTGCCGAAGTGCACGGTGCCGTTGAGCGGCAGGCCGTGGTTGTCGATCGAGTTCCGCCGGAACACCTGGGCGTAGAAGTCGAACGTGGCCCCGAGCCCGTCGTACGCCTCGTCCACGGCCGGGTCCCTGCTGGGACCGTCGCCTTCGCGGCGCACGATCGTTCCCGGCAGGCCGGTGGTGTTGGAGGCGGTGTAGATGGTGCGTTTGGGCTCGAGCGTCGGTGTGGTGACGTCCACCGGCGGCGCGCCCGGCGCCATCGCCGCGCGCATCGCGCGCAACGTCTGATCGGTGGCCAGTGTCGCCAGCGCGCGCCGGCGCTGCGCGTCGGTGCCGCGCGCGGCGATGCTGCGCAGGATGTGGGGCGGAAGGATGCAGAACATGGAACGGCGATGAGCGGTGCACATGAGGCGCCTCCCGTTGGAGAGATCGGGGGAGTGTGTGGTGAACCTGCCTCCTGCGCCGCGCCGCTCCGCACGGTGAGGTGCAGGCACGATAGCACCGCCGGAGCGGCGGTCAACGGAATCCATCGGCGGGAGCGCCGGCGTGTGGCGCCCCATCCGTGACGGCGCTCGCACCATCCGTGACGGCACTCGCACCGTGCCCGGGCCCCGGCCGACGCGGTCCGCGCCCGCCCGCGATCGCGCCGGCCCCCCAGTTGACTCACCCCGCGCAAGTCGTTACAAACGCGCGCGGAGAGGTGCTGGAGCGGTTGAACAGGTCGGTCTCGAAAACCGATGTACCCGTAAGGGTACCGAGGGTTCGAATCCCTCCCTCTCCGCCATTCCTTCCACCCCCCTCGCGGCCGCTCCATGTGATCGCGCGATCCGCCCTCCTGGGTCCGCCGACGTCACGTTCGCCCCGCCCCGCCTGAACCGTCGGCCGCGGCCAGGGTTTCGTCCGCGCCGACGGGCCGCGTTCCAACCCTGGAGCCGGCGCCCTTGTCCAATTCCGCACGAGCCACCGAACGGGCTCGATCGTGCCTGGGACGAGGGAGGAGCCGCCATGCGTGGACGTTGGGCAGTGGCCGCCGTGCTGGCGGTGATGGCGTGCGCGGGCGTGGCGCCCGCGATCGCCCGCGAGCAGTACGTGATCCGCGAGGACGATTCCCGGCGGAGCTTTGGATGGCTGCTCGTGACCGGCGATCAGAATTCGGCATCGATGGACCTGGACGACGTCCAGCGCATCGAGGACCGCTATCACGGCGAGTACCTGTACGTGGACATGGACGGCGAGCGCTGGCTGATCCGCGACCGTCGCACGCTGGACCAGGCGCAGCGGGCGATCGAGCCGCTGCGCGAGTTCGGCCGCCAGGCGCGGGAGATGGCCCGCGGGGCGCGCGAATGGGCGCGCGCCTACAGTGACGACCGCGAGGCCGAGCGCAGCGCGCGCGCGATGGCGCGCCTGCAGGCGCGGATCGAGACGCGCGAGCGCCTGCTCGAGCGGCGCAGTGCCCGGATCTCGGGCGAGCGCGACCTGGACGACCGGGCCGGCGACGCCTCGCGGGCCGACCTCGAGCAGGAGCTGGAGCGGGCGCGCGCGGAGCTGGCCCGGGCGCGCGAGGAGCTGCGGCGGCTGGACGACGGCCGCGACCTGGAGCGCGGCGACGACGACCGCGCCCGCGGCGATCTCGACGCGCGCAAGGCCCAGCTCAAGGCGCAGAAGGAGCGGTTCAAAGCACAGAAGGACCAGCTCAAGTCCCAGCGCCGCGAGATGCTGCAGGGCATCGATCGCCAGCTCGAAGACCTCGCGCGCGATGCCATCCGCCACGACCGCGCCGAGCGCGTGGAGTGACGGTGCGCGACATCCATCCGACCGGAGGCACCATGAACTCTTCCATCCAATTGGGCGCGGTGTTCGCCGCCGTCGCCTTGGCATGCGCGGCCGGCCCGGCGCGCAGCGTCCGCGCCGACCGCGTCGAGATCCACGACGCCGCGGACAGCCGCACGGCCTACGTCTACGTCTACAACGACAGCAAGGACGAGAACACGTCGGGCTCGGGCGAGACATCGGACTTCGACGACGCCCGCACGCTGCGCTCGCGCATGCACGGAGACTACTTGTGGTTCCGGATCGGCGATCAGCGCTACGTGACGCAGGACCGCGAGGCGCTGCGGCAGATGCGCGAGGCGCTCGAGCCGGTGCAGGAACTCGGGCGCAAGCAGGGCGAGCTCGGGCGCAAGCAGGGCCAGATCGGCCGGCTGCAGGGCGAGGTGGGCCGGCTGCAGGGCCGGATCGGCGCCGAGCAGGCCCGGATCTCGGTGCGCGAGGCGATGTCGGGCGAGGATCGCGGACAGGAATCCCGCGATCAGCGCAAGGATGACCTCGAGAGCCAGATGCACGAGCTGGGCGTGCAGATGGAGCGGCTGTCGCGGCAGATGGAGCCGCTGTCGCGCCGTCAGGCCGAACTCGGGGCCCAGCAGTCGGTGGCCTCCGCACACCTGCAAGAAGTGGCCGACCACGTGCTGGAGCAGCTGCGCAACTCGGATCGGGCGGAGCACTTGCGCGACTGATTCCGGACGCCGGTAGCGCCGCCGGGCCGCCCTGCAACCAGGGCGGCCCGGTGTGCGTAAGCGATGGGTGAGGCGCAGCGGCGGCGCGAATCCCGCGCTCGGGCGCCCCGTTCCCTCGCTCGCGAGGGGAGTGCAACGTTCGCGGGCCGTCGCGGTGTCCAATCCCGTGACCTGGCCAGCGGAGGATGCGGCGATGACCTGGATGGAGTCGGACGGCGTGCAGGTGGTGCGGGCCTACGAGGATCTGCTCGAGGGCGCCGCG
>DASSIN010000218.1:0-4330 GCA_035691845.1 Candidatus Eiseniibacteriota bacterium
GACGGGGACCGCCGGCCCGGGAGGCCGTGAGCCCGACCGACCCGAATCGGTCCGAAAGCGGCCCGCGCCCCGGCAGGAGCGCGGGCCGCGGCCGTTCCGGCGCCAACTCGCGCGACCCGCGGCGCGGCCGCGGGGTATGACGGATATCGCCGGCGCCATCCCCGCTGAAGTCGCGGGGTGCGAGCGGCCGATGCTAGACTCGCCCCCCGCCACCATCCCGGCCCCACCCGGAGAACCGATGCCCCCGAGGACATCGCCCGCCTTCCCGATCGCCCTGGCCGCGCTGCTCGCGCTCGCCCGGCCCGCGTTTCCCGCGCCGGCCGGGTTCGCGTTCCTCGACGTTCCGGCCGGCGCGCGCGCCGCGGGGCTGGGCGGCGCATACGCCTCGCTGGCCGAGGGGGTGGAGGGGGCGTTCTGGAATCCGGCCGCGCTCGAAGGCACGCACGGATTCCAGATGACGGCAGCGCACAGCGAGATGTTCCAGAGCCTGCGCCACGACCAGTTCGCGATCGCCGGCCGGATGTGGGGCGGCGCGGCCTCGGCCTCGATCCGCGCGTTCTACACGGAGGCGATCGACGAGCGCGACCAACTCGGCAACCTGATCGGCACGTTCGGCTCGCACGATCTCGAGATCGCGCTCGGCTACGGTCGCCGGTGGGCGCCCGGCGTGCGGCTGGGCGGCACCGTGCAGCTGGTGCGCGAGCGGATCGCGAACGAGGCGGCGAACACGGTGGCCGCGAACCTCGGCGGCACCTGGGATCCGGCGGGCCATCCCGGGCTGCGGTTCAGCGTCAGCGCCCACAACCTCGGGCCCTCGGCCGCCTACACGATCGACGGCGAAAAGGGCGACCCCGTGGCGCTGCCGGCCGCGGTGCAGGCCGGCATCTCGTTCGGCCAGCCGGCGCCGGCGCGCGGGTTCGCGCTGCGCGGCGCGGTGGAGGGCCGGTTCACGCGCGGCCGGAGCGGGATCGGCATGATCGGCGCCGAGCTGTCGGGCCTGGGCGGCGCCGCGGTGCGCGCGGGCTTCAGGCTCAACGATCAGACGACCGACTTGAGCCTCGGCGCCGGCTGGACGCTCGGCTCGCTGCGGCTCGATTACGCGTGGGTGCCGTACAAGCTCGACATCGGCGACACCCAGCGCTTCCAGCTCACCGCCCAGTTCTGACGCGCGCCGCGCGCCGTCCGCGGGTGCTCACGCAGCCCCAAGCCTACCGCTAGCCCGCGGCGCCCACGCGGTGCGTCGAATGGTCGGCGTATTCCAGCGTGAGCTGGCCGCCGCGCAGCTCGGCCCAGGTGAAGTGCCGCATCCAGTCGCCGAGCACGATCAGCTCGTGCCCGTCGCGGCGGCGGTGCAGCGTGTGATGGAAGTGTCCGATCACGACCGCGTCGAATCCTTCGCGGAAGCGCGGCTCGGCGATCCCGGTCCACAGCCGGTCCTCGTCCAGCGGGCGCTCCTCGCGCGCGGTGCGCGACCAGTGCGACACCGCGCGCGCCAGCGGCAGGCCGAGATCCGGGTGCAGCAGCTGGTAGAGCGCGATGCTGGCCGGATGCCGCAGCACGCCGCGCAGCACGCGATAGCCGAGATCGCCGCCCAACAGCGCGTCGCCGTGGTGCACCCAGATCCGGCGTCCCTGCCGCTCCAGCGTGAGCGGGCCGGGCTCGGTCTGGATCCCCAGCTCCTCGTCGAAGAACCGCCCGAGCCAGAAGTCGTGGTTGCCGGGCAGGTAGCGCACGCGCACGCCGGACTCGACCAGCCGCTGCAGCGCCGCCAGCGTGGGGAAGTGCCGGCGCGGAATCGCGCTGCGGTATTCGAACCAGAAGTCGAACAGATCGCCGACGATCACCAGCTCGCCGGCCCGCCCCGGCAGCGCCGCCAGCCACTCGTGCAGCCGCGCCTCGCGCGGCGCCTCCGCGGCCCGTGGCGCGGCGCCGAGGTGGGCGTCCGAGAGGAACACCACGGCCGGGTCGGTCATGACCGCAGTCTAGCAATTTTGGCGCTGGTCGCCGCGTTCGACCGGGCGGAACGCGCGCACGTGCGCCGCCCGGAACCTTCTTCGGCCTCGCGGTATCTCCGAATGGTGGCTCCGCGGTGTTCGACGTCGCTGTGTCGCAGCAGTTTTTACCTGCCGATGACAGCGGAGGGGAATTCCGCGATAAGCTCTAGGCCCTGCATCCAATATCCCATCCAACCGACCGGGAGCATCCGGTCGTCGGCGTGCGGGTCGCCCCTGGGGACCCGGCGCTGAAGCTTCTCGGAGGAGATTCATGAGTCCCGTGTTCCAGCGTCCGCGCAGCTACTACCTGTCCGCCCTGGTGCTCGTGCTGGTCGGGGTGGTGATCGGGCTCGGCGTGAGCGCCGGCCTCAACCTCCAGCACGCCTCGCTGGCGCAGCACCGCGGCGAGGCGATCGCGCCGCTGCCGGTCAACGGCTCGTACGAGAGCCCGTTCGTGCCGGTCGTGCAGCGCACGCTTCCCGCCGTCGTGTTCATCGACGTGCGCAAGAAGGAGGGCGATGCCAGCGACGACCCGCAGGAGGATCTGTTCCGCCGCCTGTTCCCGGGCGAGCCGCAGGCGCGCCACCCGCGCGTGCAGCCGGCTTCGGGCTCGGGGTTCATCATCGATCCGGACGGCCACATCCTGACCAACAACCACGTGGTGCGTGACGCGGAGGACATCACCGTCACGCTGAACGATCAGCGCACGTTCAAGGCCAAGGTGATCGGCGCCGATCCGCAGACCGACGTGGCGGTGATCAAGATCAACGGCGACCACCTGCCGTCGCTGCCGCTCGGCGATTCGGACAAGCTACGCGTGGGCGACTGGGCGATCGCGATCGGCAATCCGCTGGGCGAGCTGAAGGGCTCGGTCACGGTCGGCATCATCAGCGCGCAGGGGCGCTCGAATCTGAACATCTTCGGCGGCACGCCGGACTTCCAGGACTTCATCCAGACCGACGCCTCGATCAACTTCGGCAACTCGGGCGGCCCGCTGTGCAACATCCGCGGCGAGGCGATCGGCATCAACACCGCGATCAATCCGAGCGGCCAGGGCATCGGCTTCGCGATCCCGATCAACCTCGCCAAGCACGTGGCCGAGCAGCTGCTGACCAACGGCAAGGTGCAGCGCGCGTGGCTGGGCGTGAACCTGGCCGAGCTGACGCCCGAGATCGCCGAGGGCTTCGGCATCAAGGGCACCGAGGGCGTGCTGATCCAGCAGGTGATCCCCGGGCAGCCGGCGGATCGCGCGGGCCTGAAGCGCAACGACGTGATCGTCGAGCTCGACGGCCAGCCGGTCTCGGATCTGCAGAAGTTCCGCCTCAAGGTCGCCGACCTGCCGGTCGGCAGCCACGCCCACATGACGGTGCTGCGCGAGGGCCAGAAGGTGCCGGTCACGGTGACGCTGGGCGAGCGCACCAACGACGTGCTGGCGCAGGCCACGCGTCCGGTCGAGCCGGTGGTGAGCGAGGCGTTGGGCGGCCTCAAGGTGCGCGACCTGACGGCGGACGAGCGCAGCAACGCGCGCCTGTCGGGCGGCGTGATGGTCACGGACGTGACCGAGGGCAGCGCCGCCGACGAGGCGGGGCTCCAGCCCAACGACATCATCGAAGAGGTCAGCACGCACAGCGTCGCGTCGGCGGACCAGTTCTCGCGGCTGCTGCGCGATGCCAAGACGGCGCGCAAGCCCGCGGTGCTGCTCGTCGATTCGGGCGGCAACTCGCGCTACGTGCCGCTGCGCCTGACCGACTGATCCCAACGGGAGGCGGCGGAGCCGGTCCCGGCTCCGCCGCCGTTCCCGAAGCCAAGGAAGGCCGGAACCCATGCGCTCCATTCTCCGACTCGTGACGACGGCCGCACTGCTCGCGCCGCTCGCCGCGCACGCCCAGACGCCGGGAGGCACCCGCACGCCGGTGGTCGTGAGCGGCGTGCGCTCGTGGTCGTCGCCCGCCGCCACCCGCATCGTGTTCGACTTCAGCGCGCCGGTGACGCCGGTGGCGCCCGATTCCGGCACCACGCGCGAGCTGTACGTGAGCGTGCCGGGCGTGGCGCTGCAGCGCGGCGCCGGCGTGCCCGTGGTGCGCGGCGTGCGCGACGGGCTCGTGGACTCGGTGCTGGTGGCGGCCGGCCAGGCGGGCGGCGGGCTCCGGCTGTGGTTCCACGACGCGCTCCGGTTCCGCGTGAGCCAGGTGCGCGCCGACGCCGACAAGCCGTTCCGGCTGGTGGTGGACGTCGCCCGCGGCGGCGCGCTGCCGCCGGCGCAGCGCGCACCGGTTCAGGTCGCGCAGGTCGCGGCCACGGGGCCCGCTCCGGGAGCGACCGCGACGCCGCCGCCC
>DASSIN010000219.1:0-17470 GCA_035691845.1 Candidatus Eiseniibacteriota bacterium
TCCGATCGATCTGCGTTCGCTTGAACTCGGCGGTGAACAGCCGACGCCCGTCCGACCCCTTGGCCACGCTCTCCATGACGGCCCTCTCAGGTACTTGATGGTACCTCGCGGAGGTGTCTCGTCGAATTGGGGGTCAGAGCACAGGAGTAAGCGCTCCTAGCTCAGGACTCGGCTACGGTCCACATGGACCAGGCGGTGGGTGGCCTTAGGAAGCAGACAATGTGGCAGCCGCGCGCACCGAGAGTCGACGATGCGACAGCCGGGGAGCCCTACGGGCCGGCGCTGCGGATCAGGGGGACGGCCATGCGGGAGCCGCGCAGGCGGGACCATTGGGCGCAGCACTCGGCGCCGAACAGGAACACCAGGCCGGACACGTAGAGCCACAGCAGCACGGCGGCCAGTGACGCCGCCGCGCCGTAGATCTGCATGTTGCCGCTCCATCCGAAGTAGAGCGCGAGCAGCACCTTGCCGAGCGTGAACAGCACCGCGGCCAGCACCGCGCCGAACCCCACGTCGCGCCAGCCCACCTGCGCGTCGGGGACGATGCGGTAGCACATCGCCAGCAGCACGGTGTTGAGCGCCACCGACGCCATGAACTCGGCGGCGTCGGCCAGCAGCTGCGCGCGCGGCAGCGCGCCGTGCAGCATCCGTCCCGCCACCGCGATCGACGCGTCCAGCGTCACCCAGCCCAGCATCGCCAGCGCCAGCACCACCAGGATCAGCAGCGAACGGAACCGGCCGAACACGAACGCGCGCACGGTCACGACGCCGCGCGGCACGCCCCACACCACGTTGAGCGCGTAGCGGACCTGCAGCACCACGTTGGAGGACGCGAGCAGCGTGGCGACGAGCCCGATGCCGCCCGCCAGCAGCCCGGTGGGGATCGAGCGCAGCGACTGCAGCGCCTCGGTCATCAGCTCGCCCGCCTGCGGGCCGGCGGCGCTCACGGCCGCGGCGATCAGCCGGCGCTGCACCGCGGCGGGCGCGAGGAACGGGCTCGCGATCCCGAACAGCACGACCAGCAGCGGCGACAGCGCCAGCATCACGTAGAACGCGAGTCCGGCCGCCATCAGCGGCGCGTTGTCGCGCGACCAGCAGCCGCCGGCGCGGCGCAGCACCAGCCACGCGTCGCGCGGCCGGATTCCGGCCGGGACCGGGCCCGTGGCCGGTGGGGCGGGCGCCGCATCGAGCGGCTCGGGTCTGGCGCGTTCCGCGGACATCCTCCTCCGTGGTCAATCGCGCCGGAACTTTGAGCCCGGACGTGCGGCGTGGCGCGACAGCGAAGCGGCGCGGGGTGGTCACCCCGCGCCGCGCGATTCCTCCGTGATGCGAATTACGAAGCGGCGCCCACCTTGCGCACGTTCGCGGCCTGCAGGCCCTTCGGTCCCTTGGTGACGTCGAACTCCACCTTCTCGCCCTCGGCGAGCGTCTTGAAGCCGTCGCCCTGCACGGCGGAGAAATGCACGAACACGTCTTCGCCGCCGTCCTGCGAGATGAAACCGAAGCCCTTCGCGTCGTTGAACCACTTCACGGTACCCAGCGCCACTTCGTAACTCCTTGCTGCGGGGACATACCCCTCGGAAACGTAAACCGACGGCTTCGCCGTCGCGAACTGCTGGAAGCTGCTGCCGCAAACACACGCAGCCGCGGGACATGGAGCTCCCGCGGCCGCAACGTCCGCGCGCATCACCCGGTCCAGCGGCGGAATCTTCACGCCCTTGGGCACGGGGGTCAAGCCCCAATTGACCCGCATCAGGGCCGTTCGGTATCGGCCAACTCCTCCGGCACGCGCACGATCAGCGGCTGCTCCAGCGCCGGTCCGTCGCCGTAGGTCAGCGCGACGGTGTAGCGGCCGGGGGGCACGAACTGCGGCTGGTCGTTCCACTCGGAGCGGCCGATCCGCTGCCGCGGGTCGCCCGCCTGCAGGTCCCACACCACCCGGTGCAGCCCGGGCGTGCCCGGCCCCGACAGCTCGCGCACCGTGTGTCCGGCGGCGTCGCGAACCACGATCTTCACGCCGGCTCCGGTGTTCGACTTCACGTAATAGTTGAACCACGCCCCGAACGGCGGATTCTTGGCGGAGAAGAATCGCTGGCCCCAGAATCCCGACAACGAGCGGGTCAGGAACGCCGACGCGGGCCGCGGTGGGAACAACGCGATCGGCCGCCGCGTGACCTCGGGCGACCAGTGTTCGAGCGGCGAAATGTCGTCCATCACCCACACGCTGCGTCCGTGCGTGGCGATCACGAGGTCGTGCTCGCGCGGCTGGATCTGGATGTCGTCCACCGCCACGGTCGGCAGCCCGTGGTCGAAGCGCCGCCAGCTCTCCCCCGCATCGGTGGAGACGAACATGCCGTTCTCGGTGCCCGCGAACAGCAGCCGCGGGTTGACGGGATCCTCGCGCACCACGAGCACCGGCCAGTCGCGCGGCAGCCCGGCCGACAGCAGGTGGAAGCTGCGGCCGGAATCGTGCGACACGAGCAGGTACGGGCGCACGTCGTCGCTGCGGTGCCCGTCCACGGCCACGTACACGGTGGCCGGATCGTGGTGCGACGGTTCGACGCACGCCACGTACAGCCCGGCCGGGACGCCGCGCAGGTTGGATGTGACATCCTGCCAGCGGCCGCCGGAATCGTGCGTCACCCACACCTTGCCGTCGTCGGTGCCGACCCACACCTGGCCCGCCACGCGCGGCGACTCGGCCAGGGCGACGATCGTGCAGTAGGTCTCCGCGCGCGAGCCCGCCGTCACCATGCGCGCGGGGTTCTGGGTGGTGAGATCCGGGCTCGCCTGGGCCCAGTGATCACCGCGCTGCGTGAGCCGGAACAGGTGATTGCCGCCCACCCACAGCACGGTGGGGTCGTGGGGCGAGATCTGGAACGGCGTGTTCCAGTTGAACCGGTACGCGGGCTCGCCCTCCTTGGCGACCGGGTGGAGGTTGCGCTCCTTGCCGGTGACCGTGTTCTGGCGGTTGATCTCGCCGCCCTGCGATTCGTAGTAGACCAGCTCGGGATGCTCGGGATCGATCGCCACGTGGAACCCGTCGCCGCCGCCCAGGCAGAACCACTGATCGTTGGTGATGCCGTTGTGCTCGTTCTCGCCCAGGAACGGATCGGGCTCGGCGTGCGTGCGGCTCGGCCCGCACCAGCTCTGGTTGTCCTGCAGGCCGCCGCACACCCAGTACGGATCGCGGTTGTCGAGCGCGATGTCGTAGAACTCGCCGATCGCCAGGTTGTTGAGGAAGTCCCAGTGGGCGGCGCGGTCCTCGCTCACGTACACGCCGCCGTCGGTGCCCATCAGCACGTGTCCGCTGTCGTATGGATCCACCCACATCGCGTGGCAGTCGGGATGCAGGTTGGCGGCGCCGCCGCCGCGGAACGTGTGGCCGCCGTCGTCCGACAGCCACAGGTCCACGCCCAGCACGTACACGCGCGAGGTGTCGTCCGGCTGCACGCGGATCTGGCTGAAGTAGAACGGGCGCGGGATCACGTCGGACAGCCGCCGCCAGTGGTCCCCGCGGTCGTCGCTGCGGAACACGCCGCCGGTGCGGCTCCTGTCCTCGAACGTGCCCACGCGGCCGCCGGAATCGGATTCGATCACCGCGAACAGCACGCGCGGATCCTTGCGCCACACGTCGAGCCCGATGCGGCCGGGCGCGCCCGGCAGCCCGCCCGCCAGCTTCCGCCACGTGCGCCCGCCGTCGCGGGTGCGCCAGATGCCGGAGCTCGGCCCGCCGCCCGTGTACGACCACGCCGTGCGGCGGCGGGCGTAGGTCGCCGCGTACAGCGTGTGGCGGTCGGAGGGATCCATCACCAGGTCGATCGCCCCGGTGCGATCGTCCACCTTGAGCACGTGGCTCCACGTGCGCCCGTTGTCCGTGGTCCTGAACACGCCGCGCTCCGGGTTCTCGCCCCACAGTCTGCCCATCGCCGCGACGTACACCGTGGCGCTGTCCTCGGGATCGATCACGACGCGCGCGATCTCGCGCGTGGCTTCGAGTCCGACGTGCGTCCACGTGTCGCCGCCGTCGCTCGAGCGGTACACGCCGTTGCCCCACGAGGACGAGTTGCGGTTGTTGGCCTCGCCGGTGCCGACCCACACCACGTCCGGACGCTTCTGCCACACCGCCACGGCGCCGATCGACGCCACCGGCTGGCGATCGAACACGCCGTTCCAGGTCTGGCCGCGGTTCGTGGTCTTGAACAGCCCGCCGGTGGCCGTGGCCACGTAGAACGTGGCCGGATGCTTCTCCACCACGGCGAAACCGGCGATCCGGCCGCCGCAGTTGGCGGGGCCGATCGAGCGCCACGCGAGCTCGCGGAATTCGAGCGGCTGCTGCTCGGGCGGGTGCTTGGGCGCGGTTTCCTCGCCGAACACGACGTGCGGCGCGGCGGCGGCTGGATCCGCGGCGGCCGCGGGCGAGGCGGCCGTGGCGGCGAGGACGAGCACGCAGCACAACGCGAGCGCGGGACGGGGCACGGGCATGGGATCTCCTTGGGGAGTGTCGAGGCCGGCAGCATACACGCGCGCGTCGCGCGCGCGCCTGCGGACCGACGCGTCCGGCGCCCGCGCTGCCGCGCCCGTCACGGAGCCCCGCCGCCTCCGGTCAGCCAGGCGGCGCGCACCACCGGCGGCCGGCCGCTCTTCGCCTCCCCCGGCCGCAGCACGCGGAAGATGCCGATCCCGAAGCCGATCTCGCGCCCGCCGACGTACGCCAGCTCCACGCGCCGCTCGCGATCGCGGAACGCGGGGTCGTAGAGCAGCGGCTCGAGCTGCCGGCGATAGATCTCGGTGATGCGCTGGTCCACCACCAGCCAGCGCACGCCGCTCGTCACCGCGAAGCTCAGGATGGCGTCGTAGCTGGTGTCGGGCATCACCCGGTACGGCCGTTGCGCGTAGAACGCCACGTACGGCTTGCGATCCATCACCGGGTCGCCGGGATCGGAGGCGCCCGCCAGCCACTCGCCCGCGTGCTGGTGGGAGTCGAGCCAGCCCTCGAACGGCTTCGCGAGCACGGGCCCCTGCGCGAGCGCGAGCCACACCACGCCCGCCGCCGCCAGCGCCCAGCCGGCAGCACGCATGCGGCCCGCCGCGCGCGCCAGCGGCAGCGTGGCGAGGATCGCGAGCGCGGGGAGCGCGGACAGCACGAACCGCGGCTGCCCCGAGAGACCGAGCAGCGGCAGCGCGAGCAGATGGAGCAGCGGCACCGCCTCGAGACCGCGGCGGCGGACGAGCCCGGCCAGTGACAGCAGCAGCAGCGGCAGCGGCCACAGCGCGAGCAGCGAGCGGCCGTGCACGAGCGCGTTCGCCGGCGCGCCGGCGAGCGCGTGCGGCAGCTCGCGCGCCGCATCCGCGAGCGTGGCGTGCGGCGGCACGGGCGTCACGCCCGGGCGCAGCCTCCGCTCCTCGCTGCGCCAGTCGGTCACCGCCGCGCGCACCGCGCCCAGCTTGGGGGTCGGCGTCCACACGCCGAGCGTGGCGTGGAACCACAGCCAGCACGGAATCGCCAGCACCAGGAATCCAGCGGCGAACGCCGCCAGCGGCCGCCACGTTGCGCGCCGCGCGCGCCACGCGTCGCCCACCGCCAGCGCCGCGGCCGGCAGCAATGCCTCCGGTCGGATCGCGAACGCGGCGCCGATCCCGAGCCCCGCCCCCAGCGCGCGCCCACCGGCGGCCAACGCCAGCGCCGCGTACAGCACCAGCAGGTACGCAGACTCCGACATCGTGAGCGTCGAGAACCGCGCCAGCTCGGGATGGAGCGCCACCAGCGCCGCCGGCAGCAGCCCCCAGCGTGCGCCGAGCGCGCGCCGCCCCAGCCACCACGTGACGGGCGGCAGCGCGACGCCGCACACGAGCGACACCAGCGCCGCGCTGGCCACCCGGTCCAACACCACGAGCCGCATGGCCGCGATCAGCAGCGGGTAGCCGGGCGGGAAGATCGAGACGAAGCCGTGGTGGTTCAGCAGCGCCTCGGCGAACCGCACGTACTCGGTGCCGTCCACCGTGACGTAGGGCTGGCTCTTCCACGCGAACAGCCGCAGCGCCAGGCCGGCGAGCACGATCGCGGCCAGCGCGAGCGCCGCGCGGCCATCGAACGCCGGCGCGCCGGAAACGCCGCGCGCGGCCGCGGGCCGCCGGCGTTTCGAACGACCCTCCGCCGGGACCGCGACCGCGCGCGTCATCGCGGCGACGTCAGTTGAGCCCGAGCAGCTCCACCTCGAACACGAGCGTGGCGTTGGCGGGGATCACCGGCGGATAGCCGTTGGCGCCGTAGCCCATGTCGGGCGGCACCGTCAGCCGGCGGACGCCGTGCACCTTCATGCCCTTCACGCCCTCGTCCCAGCCGCGGATCACCTGACCGCCGCCGATCTTGAAGTCGAACGGCTGGCCGCGATCGCGCGAGCTGTCGAACTTGGTGCCGTCGGTGAGCCAGCCGGTGTAGTGCACGTGCGCGGTCATGCCGTCCTGCGCCTCGGCGCCGTCACCCACCTTGACGTCCTGGATCTTGAGCCCCGACGGAAGCGTGACCTCGTTGGCGGCGGCGCTCATGGAGCCTCCGGTGGGTGCGGGAGTGGCGGCTCCCTCGGATTTGGGCGTGGCATTGCCGCCGGTGGTCTGGTCGGTGGCCGGCGTGGCGCGCGGCGTCGAGGACGTCTGGTTGCAGCCGGCCAGCGCCATCGCGATCACGATCGCGAGCCAGCCCGTTCGCACGTTCATGAGGTCTCCTCGGTGAGGCCCGCATCGGGCCGGTGGTGCGACGGACGCTCGCACAAATCTTGCGCGGGCGGCAAGGCGGACGGGGACGTCCGCGGCGCCGACGCATCCCGATGCGGCGCGTGCGCGTGACGATGCGGCGCGGGCGTCACCGCGCGCGCGCCGCGCGCACCTCGGCCAGCGTGCTGCGGTAGACCGAATCGCGCGCGCCGCCGGCCGCGACCGCGAGCGACGCGCAGCGCTCGGCCTCGTCCAGCCGCCGGCGCTGCTCGAGCAGCGCCCAGGCCAGGTTGTTGAGCGCGTCGGCGTCGCCCGGCTGCAGCGCGAGCGCGCGACGGTACTCGCGCTCGGCCGATCGCCAGTCGCCGCGCGCCGCGGCCAGGTTCCCGAGGTTGACGCGCGCGCGCACCTGGCGGCGGTCGAGCCGCAGCGCGCGCCGGTATTCGGACGCCGCCAGCGCCGGCTGCCCCCTGCGCTCGTAGGCGAGGCCGAGATCGGTGTGCTCGGATGCGCTCAACGGATCGTGCAGCACCACCAGGTGACTGCAGCCGCCGAGCAACATCGCAACGCCCAGCGCCGCAATTGCCCCCGCGCGTCTCACCGCCCACCCCCGCCCGGGGAGGTCCCGGAGCCGGCAGCCGGCCGCACCAGCAGCGCCTGCCCGCCCGCGCGCTTCCAGCGCCGTGCGAGGTCGCCGGCCGCGAGCGTGCGCGGCACCGCGCCGCCGTCGTGCAGCGTGAACCGCCGGCGCCCCGGGTCCCAGCCGACCACCACGCCGTAATGCGGCACCGTGAGCGGCAGCGGGCCGTTCTGATAGAGCACGATCACAGGCACGCCGTCCGCCACGAGCCGCGCCAGCGAATCGGTGTCGAGCGTGACGACCTCGGCCGCGAACCCCGCGCGCCGGGCTTGGGCGGCGAGGTCGGTGACGAGCGTGCCGTGCAGCGCGGGATCGTATGCGCTGTCGGCCCGGGCCGCGGTCGCGGGATCCGCGCCGTAGTAGCGCATCACCATCGCCAGCGCCGCCGGGCCGCAGCGCTCGGGACGCTGCGTCACGATCGGCACGGCCAGACGCGCGGTCGCCTCACCGCGCGCGGAATCGGGCACGCCCCCGGCCAGCAGGACGAGCAGGGCGACCGCCGCCGTGCCCGGCGCCGGCGCGAAACCCGTCACGCGCGCGCGGGACGCGGCGGGCGCCGCCGTCACCGGACGATGACTTCCTTGTTCAGCAGCTTCAGGATCACGATCACGAGCAGCACGACGATCAGCAGTCCGATCAGCAGCCCGACCGCGTCGTCACCGCCGCTCGGCAGACCCTTGCTGGCGGTGGCGAGCGTGTGCAGATCCTGGTCCGACATGCTCGCCAGCCGCGCCTTCACCTGCTCCGGCTCGACGCCATAGTCGCGCAGCTTCTGCGCCACCATGCGATGCTCGAGCGCCCGCTCCACCACCAGCACGTCGGCGTCGCGCGTGCCGTTGACCACCGTCACGCCCGTCGGCTGCGAGGGCGCGAGCCCGGCGAAGGCCGGCGTCACCTGCAGTCCCGACCAGTACACCAGCATCACCAGCGCCACCCCGAAGCGCAGCGGGCGCGGAAAGAAGCGCATGACGTTCCCCTCCCTGTTCGACGCTCCACCGGGCACCGCGCCCGGCACGCGCGCACGCTAGAGCCGCCCGCGCCGGCCGGCAAGTGCCCGGCGTCGCTTCCGGGACCGGCCTGACGACGGGCACGCACGGAATCGTCTGGCCCCCCGGCACCGCCGCACGCTACGCTTGACGTGAGAATGCCCCTCCACGACCTGGCAGACCCGTCCCCCGCCTGCGAGCCGGCCGCGTGCATCGCGCTGATCCTGGGGCTGCTCGTCGTCGCCGTCCCCGCGCGCGCGGGACTCGCGCCGCAGGCGCTGGCCGGGCTCGGCCTCCAGAACGTCGCCGCCGACTCGACGCGCGCGGCGTTCGAGAACCGCCGCTGGCGCCATCCGATGGATGCGCTCGGGCACGTGGCCCGGCTCGGCCCACTGCCATCGTGGGTGGTGTTCCGGCGCCAGGGCCTGGACGCGGCCGCAGTCGCGCTCACCACCGAGCGCGTGCCCGGCGCGCTCGAGGTGCGCGACCTGGGGCAGGGCGCGGCGCTGTCCTCGGCGCTGCTCGACACCACGGGCGGGGTGACCCGCACGGCGATCGCGGTGCGCTATCCCAGCGATCCCGACTGGCCCGGCGCTCCCCCCGGCCGCGCGCGGCCGACGTGGCGCAGCGTGGACCTCGCGATCGGGCCATCGTTCTCGTACGAGCTGGGGCGCGTGTTCCAGCCGTTCCTCTACCGGCTCGACGCCCAGGCCACGCTGCTGTGGAACCCGTGGCCGGGCGGGCTCGCGCGCGCCGGCATCATCATTCACGGGCACGACGACTTCGACTTCGACCCCGAGCATCCCGATCGCGACAAGCTGCGGCCGGAACCGCTGGCGTTCGACCAGTTCGCATGGGTGCCGGGCGTGGCTCTGGTGTCGGCCAGCGGCGGCGTGTTCGGCGACAATCGCTGGGGGTTCTCGGTCGGCGCGGCCCGGCCGCTGCTGGGCGGGCGCGTGCTGCTCGACGCGCAGGCCGACGAGACCGGGTTCATCGCGTTCGTCGAGGGCGGACTGTTCTCGTCGCCGACGCGGTTCAGCGGGTTCGCGGGCGCCACCTGGCACGTGGGCCAGGACGTGTCGGTGCGCGTGCGCGCCGAGAAGTTCGTGCTCGGCGACCGCGGCGTGGAGCTGGCGGTCGATCGCGCGGTGCGCGACATGACGGTCGGCGTGTTCGCACAGCGCGCGGGCGGCGAGCGCATCCTCGGCGCGCGCGTCACGCTGCCGGTTCCGCCGTTCACGCGCCCGACCGGCGCCGCGCTGCGCGTGCTGCCGGTCGAGAACTGGAGCGTGGACTATCACAGCCGCTCCGACGGCACCGGGGTCGAGCTGTCGGGCGTGCCGTCACGCGAGGACTTCCTGGCGCGGCTCGATCCGGGCGCGCTCGAAACGAACGTGCGGCGCTTCCAGAAGGCGCGCGGAGACCGGCTCGAGCCGCTTCCCGCGACGCCGCCGGCACTGGTGTCGTTCGTCGGCACCACGGGATTCGTGAACACGCCGTGGGCCGGGGTGATGACGGACCAGGGGGCCGAGGCCGGCTACAGCCACGTCCCGAAGCGCTGGGCCTACGATCAGCGGGGCGTGCACGACAACGACATCGCCTACGTCGCCCTGGGTCTTTTGCCCCGCGTCGAGGTGGATGCGCGCATCACAATGTTTCCGGGCCTCAAAACGTTCGGAGACGTGGTGCCCGAATCGCGTCTCACCGACACCGATTACATGGCCAGCGGGCGGGTGTCGCTGATCGACCCGCAGAATGGCAGGCCGGGGCTTGCCGCCGGCGTTGACGATGTCCAGGGCACCCGACGGTTCCACTCGAGTTATCTCGTTTCCGGGCTCCCGGTGCACATTCTTCAGGTGCAAGGAAGGTTCAGCCTGGGTTATGCTTTCCGCATCTTCAAGGCCACCCGGTACACGCTCGATGGCGTGTTCGGCGCCGCGGAGATCTCGCCGTTGCGCTACGTGGCGGGACAGGTCGAGTACGACAGCGAGAAGTGGAACGTCGCGCTGGCCGTGCCGACTCCGTTCGGGCTCCGAGTGCGCGCGGCGCTGCTGAACTTGAGAACCCCGAGCGTCGGGGTGGGCTGGTACGTCCCGCTCCGGTGAGATGTTGGAAGTACCAGGCCCTTGGACGGGCACGAGTCACGGTCGCCAGGACGGCGAGGACGAATGCGGCTGCGGGATCGACCTTGCGGCCCACGCGCTGAACTGGAGGACCGCCATGCACCTTGCCGCCAACAACCGGCGTCTGCGCCGCGGCATCGCCCTGCTCGCGCTCGGCATGCTGCTCGCAGGCGTCGCCATGACCCTCAGCCAGTGCAAGATGGTGGACGAGCGTCTCACCGGCGTGACGCTCGCCAGGAACAAGCCTGGCGACTGCGTGTCCGCCTGCTCGCAGGCCTACAACGATTCGCTGCGCGTCGAATCGGCGCTGCACGTCTCGAACATTCAGGCGTGCGGGGCCGACGACGTGTGCAAGGCGATGGAGGAGCTGCGCCACGAGCAGGCCGTGGATCGCATCCAGTCCGGACGTCGCCAGTGCCAGCAGGATTGCCACCACCAGGGCAGCGGCAGCGGACACTGACCGGACCGGTTCAGGCAACGGAGCATCGGGGCGGCCCCACGGCCGCCCCGATTTCTTTGCGCTGAAGCCGGGGCCGGGCGCGGCCGATAACGTCGGCGGCGGCGGCGTGAGCCGCCCTGCAGCCACGGAGCCACGCAAGCCACGCCCACACGATGCGAGGCGGTCATGGCCGAATTCAACAAAGTGGTCGCCCATCTGCTCGGTGGGAAACTGCTCAAGGGCACGACCCAGGACTTCTTCCCCAACCGGCCGCTGTTCCATGTGATGCCGGTGGGAGGCGGCGCGCCGATCGAGGTGCGCTGCCGGCAGATGAAGGCGTTGTTCTTCGTCCGCGACTTCGAGGGGCGCCCGGATCGCCGAGACCTGAAGGGCTTCATCTCGGCGCCCGGCGAGACGGCGCAGGGCAAGAAGCTCGCGGTGCGGTTCCGCGATGGCGAGGTGCTGTGCGGCTACTCGCTGTCGTACGCGCCGGATCGCGAAGGGTTCTTCATGTTCCCGTCGGATGGCGGCAGCAACAACATGCGCATCTACGTCGTGGCGAGCGCCACGGTCGAGATCAAGACCGGTCCGGCGGCCGAGGCGATGATGCAGCGCCTGAACCCCGCCGCCTGATTCGAGGCGCGGCGCGGAGACGGGGGCGGCCGGTGGCGGCCGCCCCCGTTTCGCATCCCGGCGAGGCCGCGCCCGCGTGCGACCGCGCGGCGCGCGTCGCCGCGGCCCGCTTGCGCGGGCCGCGTGGGGTCCGGTAGGGTCGCTCGCCCCGCCATCGCGGCGATGCGACGCCCCATCACCCTGGAGAGCTCATGACCTCGTTCAAGCACCGGCTGCGACGCAAGCGCGCCAAGAAGAGCGCGCGCCGCAAACGCGAAAAGGCGCGCGCGGCCCGCAAGACCCGCCGCCGCTGACCGCCGCGGCCGCAGGCCAGCGCCCGCGACCGATGTCGGCTCCCGCCGCGGCCTGCGGCGTGGCGATCCGTTACTTCGCTGCGGTCTCGACCGGCTTCACGTCGCTGACGTCGATGATGCGCATGCCGTTGCGCTCCGACACCGTGCCGGTCACCGCCACCATCTCGGCCGCGAACCCCTTGCACTTCTCGTACGGGTCGGCGTTGTCGTGGTTCGGGGTGAGCAGGTACAGGTGGTTGTCGGCCGTGAGCAGCGCCATCGGCATGCCGGTGTTGACGCACTTGGCGGTGCACTCCTTGTTCTTCGCGCCGCGCATGCCTTCGGCCACGTAGCAGCCGGTGTCCACGATCTCGCCGCGGATCGTGGCGGGCTTGGATGCCGACGCCGCCTTGGCGCCCATGTGCATGCCCTGATGCGCCACGGCCGGAGTGGCCGCGACGAGCGCCGCGAATGCGAGCGCACCGATCAGCTTGTTCATCGAATGGCTCCTTGGTTGGAAACGGTTGGAACGACTTGCCAGGGCCTGGCGAGTGAAGGTGGGCCCCCATGCCGCGCGCGACCGCACGAGCGCGCGGTCAGCTCAAATCGAGATACTTGAGGTCGATCGGCCCGAACAGCCCGCCGCCCTGGCCGCCGAACAACTCCGCGCCGCGGCGCAGCGCCTCGGACGGCACGTCCACCACCGGCAGGCCGAGATCGTCGACCGCCGCGACCCTGGGCGTGGTGGGCAGCGAATAGCGCTCGCTGCCGAGGTAGTCCTCGAACTCGTCGAGCGTCCACGAGTACAGCGCGTCCACCTCCCACACCAGCCGCACCTCGCGGCCACGCGTCAGATCGGGCGGATCGTCGGGACGGGCGGGAACCAGCACGCCGACCGCGCAGCAGTCGCAGCCGAACCAGAACTGGGGCTCGCCCGACAGCACCAGGTTCTCCGCCACGCGCGCCTCGGTCGGGGCATCCTTCCACACGTTCGTCAGCAGCTCGCTGACCGCGAACAGGTAGCGCAGCAGGGCGCGCGGATCGTCGTTGGCCGCGCCTTTCAGGCCGGTCGCCAGCACGCGCAGATTGCGGATCGCCTCCAGCCTCACCCACGGCGAGCGCCGGTTGCACAGCGACACCAGATTCTTGAGCGACCCCTCGAGCCGCTCGCGCACCAGCACCAGCAGATCGGAGAAGCTGCCTTCGCCGCGCTCCAGGAACTCCACCGTTCGCCGCATGGCCTGGTTGAGCGGCAGGTAGGCGGCGCGCAGGGTGCTCCAGTCCTCGGTGAGCCTTTGCTTGGCGATGACGTCCCAAT
Organism: Candidatus Eiseniibacteriota bacterium; assembly: GCA_035691845.1. Taxonomy (GTDB): domain Bacteria; phylum Eisenbacteria; class RBG-16-71-46; order RBG-16-71-46; family RBG-16-71-46; genus DASSIN01. The sequence goes on from DASSIN010000219.1 coordinate 13,126, forward strand.
CCGCCATGTGGATCCTCCTGCGGCCGGCCGGTGATGAGCGACTCGGGTGCGAGTCTATCCTCCGAGTTGCGGGCATGCAATCGGTGGGCCGCCGTCCGTGCGACGCGGCGGCGGGCAGGATCCCGTGCGACGCGCGGGCGATCCGATGCGCAATGCCGGCGCGGGCCGGGGTGGCGCGGGCGCTTTCGCGCGCCGCCTGCGGCTCAGCCCGCCGCTTCCGCCGTCACGCGCTCCGTCGCGCGCTCGGGGATCGCGATGTGCACGCGCCCTCCCGCCGCGCCGGACTCGCGCACGGCGTCGAGCGCGCACTGCACGGCCACGGCGTCGTCGAAGTCCGGCGCCATGCGCTCCTCGCCCTTCAGCGCGCGCGCCAGCCGGTCGAGCAGCACGCCGAACGGCGCCAGCAGCGCGGGCTCGCCCTCCGCGCGCGCGAGGCGCAGGCGCTCGGGGATCTCGACGGCCTCGGGCTCGTGACCGACCGCCAGCCGCCACAGCCGCTCGCCCGTCTCGTCCCAGCGCAGGCTGGCCTCGGTGCCGTGGATCTCGAATCGCTCCCAGCGGTACGGCACGCACGCCTCCAGATCCACGATCGCCGTGGCGCCGCCGGCGAATTCGTAGTGCACCGTGACCGCGTCGTCGGCGGAGGCGGTGGCCGCGACTGGCTGGCCCGCCACCGGGCCGCGTCGCGGCTGATCCACGCGCACGCTGGCGAGCGCGGTCGAGGGCTCGCCCAGGAACGTGCGCAGGCAGTCGGTGTGGTGCGAGCCCAGCGCGCCGAGGATGCCGCCGCCGCGGGCGGCGTCCGACAGCCACGTCATGCCGCGCGACTCGGGGCGCGCCCAGATCGCGTAGCGCCCGAGGATCTCGCCGCGCCGCGGCGTGCCGATGGCGCCGTCCTTCACCAGCTCGAGCGCGCGCCGGCGCGCCGGCTGGAACCGGAACTCGTGGTTGATCGCCGCCACCCGGCCGAGCGATGCGGCGCGGTCGCGGATCTCGGCCGCCTGGAAGCGATGGAGCGCCGTGGGCTTTTCGCACAGCACGTGCGCGCCCGCCTCGAGCGCCGCCATCGCCATCGGATGGTGCAGGTCCACCGGCGTCACCACCGACACCAGATCCACCGGCACGTCGCGCAGCAGCTCGCGCCAGTCGCCGAACGCCTGCGGGATGCCCAGCTCGGCCGCGATGTTCGCGGTCTTCTCCGGCTGCCCGCCGGCGATCGCGACCACTTCGAAATCCGGATGGCGGCCGAACGCCGGGATCTGAACCAGACGGGCGAACGACGTGCCGAGCACGGCGACACGGAACGGCATGCGTGGCCTCGCGGGCGAAGGGGCTCGGGCGGCGCGCGGCGCGCGCGGGGTGCGGGCCCCGGACCCGGGCGACGATGCCGCGTGCGCCGCCCGAGGTCAATCCGGCGTGTGCTACGCTCGCCCCCTTTCCATCCGTACCGCGCGGTCCCGCGGCCGTGGTCCACCCCGTCTTGGGAGCGTCCCGTGCACGATCCACGCAATCGCCGACTGGCGCAGCTCATCGTTCAGCACTCGACCCGCCTGCAGCCCGGCGAGGGCGTGATGATCGAGGCGTTCGACCTGGCAGACGGTCTGGTGCTCGACCTGGTGGACGAGGCGCAGAAGGCGGGCGCACTGCCCTGGGTGCAGCTGCGCGACAACCGCGTCACGCGTCAGATGATGCTGGGAGCCACGGACCGGCAGCTCGAGCTGCAGGCCGCGATCGAGCGCTTCCAGATGGAAGCCGTCCAGGCCTACATCGGCATCCGCGCGGCGGACAACAGCTCGGAGCTGGCGGACGTGCCGCACGACCACATGGCGGCGTTCGCGCGCATCGTGCAGCAGCCGGTGCACATGGACGTGCGCGTCAACCGCACCAAGTGGGTGGTGCTGCGCTATCCGACCGCGAGCATGGCGCAGCTCGCCGGCATGAGCAGCGCGGCGTTCGAGGAGTTCTTCTACCGCGTGTGCACGCTGGACTACGCGCGCATGGCCGATGCCATACAGCCGCTGGCCGAGCGCATGCGCGCCACGCGCCGCGTGCGGCTGATCGGCCCCGGCACCGACCTGTCGTTCTCGATCGAGGGCATCGGCGTGGTGCCTTGCGAGGGCCGGCGCAACCTGCCGGACGGCGAGTGCTACACGGCCCCGGTGCGCGACTCGGTGCACGGCACGATCGCGTTCAACACCCCGTCGCTGTACCAGGGCACCACCTACGACCGGCTGGCGTTCACGTTCGAGGGCGGCCGCATCGTGCGCGCCACCGGCACGCCGCAGGAGCGGCTCGACGCGCTGCTCGACACCGATCCGGGCGCGCGCTACGTGGGCGAGTTCTCGCTCGGCTTCAATCCGTTCATCCTGCACCCGATGAAGGACACGCTGTTCGACGAGAAGATCGCGGGCTCGCTGCACTTCACGCCCGGCCAGGCCTATGCCATCGCCGACAACGGCAACCGCTCGCAGATCCACTGGGACCTGGTGCTGATCCAGCGCCCCGAGTACGGCGGCGGCGAGGTGTGGTTCGACGGCGAGTGCATCCGGCGCGACGGCCGGTTCCTGCCGTTCGAGCTGCAGGGCCTGAACCCGGAGCGCCTGGCCTCGTGACGCGCGCGGCCGCGCCGCCGCGCCGGGTGCGACCCCACGCATGATCCAGCTCCACGACATCCGATACGCGATCGGCGAGCGCGTGCTGTTCGACCACCTCGACTGGGTGATCGCGCCGGGCGACCGCTGCGCGCTGGTCGGCCCGAACGGGGCCGGCAAGACCACGCTGCTCAGGCTGATCCTGGGAGAGCTCGAGCCCGAGCGCGGCACGCGGGTGATGGCGCGCGGCACGCGGCTCGGCTACCTGCCGCAGGAGGCGGCCGAACGCTGGGACGGCACCGTGCTGTCGCGCGCGATGCAGGCGCACCGCGCGGTGCTCGACTGGCGCGAGGAGCTGGACGCGCTGCACCAGCGGCTGGCCGGCGTGCGCGAGCACGATCCGCAGCTCGCCGCGCTGCTCGAGCGCGCCGGCGAGCTGCAGCAGCACCTCGACCGCCACGACGAGCACGCGCTCGAACCCGAGGCGCGCCGCGTGCTGTCCGGACTCGGGTTCTCGGCCGCCGACCAGGACCGCCCGCTGGCCGAGTTCTCGGGCGGCTGGCGCATGCGCGCGGCGCTGGCGGCGCTGCTGCTCACCGATCCCACGCTGCTGTTCCTGGACGAGCCCACCAACCACCTCGACCTGCCGGCGATGGAGTGGCTCGAGGACTACCTCGAGAGCTTCCACGGCGGGCTCGTGATCGTGTCGCACGACCGCGTGTTCCTGGATCGCGTGGCCGGCGAGGTGCGCGAGCTGGATCACGGGACGCTCACCCGCTACGCCACCAGCTTCACCGGCTACCTGGAGGAGCGCGAGGAACGCCGCGAGCAGATGGAGGCGCAGAACGCGCAGCTCGAGAAGCGCATCGCCGGGCTCGAGCGGTTCGTCGAGCGGTTCGGCGCCAAGAACACCAAGGCCAGCCAGGCGCAGAGCAAGCGCAAGCTGATCGCGCGGCTCGAGCGCCAGCGCATCGTGCTGCCGCGCCGGCCGCGCGCGATCCGGTTCGCGTTCCCCGACCCGCCGCACGCCGGGCGCACGCTGCTGAAGCTCAAGGACGTGCGCTTCGGCTACGGCGGAGCGCCCGACCTGCTGCGCGACGTGAACCTCGAGCTCGCGCGCGACGACAAGGTGGCGATCGTGGGCGCCAACGGCGCCGGCAAGACCACGCTGCTGCGCATCGTGGCGGGCCAGCTCGCCCCGCGCGCGGGCGCGCGCGACGAGAGCCCGCTCACGCGCGCCGCGTGGTTCGCGCAGCACGCGGCCGAGACCCTGGACGGCCGCCACACCGTGCTCGAATCGCTGGAGGAGCTGGCCGGCCCCGCGTGGCGTCCGCGGCTGCGCACGCTGCTCGGCAGCTTCCTGTTCGCCGGCGACGACGTGTTCAAGCCGGTGCGCGTGCTGTCGGGTGGCGAGCGCCAGCGCGTGGCGCTGGCGCGCATCCTGCTCGCCCCCGCCAACCTGCTGCTGCTGGACGAGCCCACGCACCATCTCGATCTGGCCGGCAAGGACGTGCTGGAGGAGGCGCTGGCGCAGTACCCGGGCGCGGTGGTGGTGGTGACGCACGACCGCTCGCTGATGGCGCGCCTGGCCACGCGCGTGATCGAGGTGGCCGACGGCCACGCCACGCTGTATCCCGGCGGCTACGACGCCTGGGAGTCCGCGCGCGTCGCGCGCGTGACGGCGGACGGCGCCGCGGCACCGGCGGGCCTGGCCGACGGGCGCGTCCGCGCGGCGCCCGTGCACGCCCGCGATG
>DASSIN010000220.1:0-14198 GCA_035691845.1 Candidatus Eiseniibacteriota bacterium
CGCCGATCGGCAACTTCGGCGGCGCGCTCGCGGCCTCGTCCGCCGCCGAGCTGGGCGGGCTCGCCGCGCGCGCCGCGATCGCGCGCGCCGGGCTGCCGCCGGAGGCGATCGAGGAGGTGATCGCCGGGCACGCGCGCCAGGCCGGCAACGGCCCCAACATCGCGCGCCAGGTCGTGCGGCGCGCCGGCCTCGCCGACGAGGTGCCGGCCCACACCATCAACAAGGCGTGCGCCTCGGGCCTGCAGGCGATCGTGAGCGCGGCGCAGGCCGTGCGACTCGGCGATCGCGAGGTGGTGCTGGCGTGCGGCACCGAGCACATGTCGAGCATCCCGTTCCTGGCGCCCGACGTGCGCTGGGGCAGGAAGCTCGGCGACGAGCCGCTGGTGGATGCCATGTACCGTGACGGCTATCTGTGTCCGCTGTGCCAGCAGGTGATGGGCGAGACCAGCGAGACGCTGGCGGTCGAGTACGCGATCTCGCGCGACGAACAGGACCGCTACGCGCTGGAGAGCCACCGCCGCGCCACGCGCGCGTGGGACGAGGGCCGGTTCGCGCGCGAGGTCGTGCCGGTGACGGTGGGCGAGGGTCGTCGCGCCGTCACCGTGGAGCGCGACGAGCATCATCGGCCGGACGCGAGCCTGGAGGAGATGGCGAAGCTTCGTCCGGTGTTCCGCCGGGACGGCAGCGTGACCGCCGGCAACGCCTCGGCCATCACCGACGGCGCCGCCGCGGTGGTGGTGCTGTCGGAGACGGCGGCGCGCGCGCGGGGCGTGACGCCGATGGCGGCCGTGCTCGGCTACACGTCCGTGGCGGTCGATCCCGCGCGCATGGGGATCGCGCCCGTGCCCGCGGTGCGCACGCTGCTCGCGCGACTCGGCATGGAGCTCGGGCAGATGGACGTGGTGGAGCTGAACGAGGCGTTCGCATCGCAGGTGCTGGCGTGCGACCGCGAGCTGCACTTCGACCGCGGGCGCCTGAACGTCAATGGCGGCGGCGTGGCGCTCGGACATCCCACCGGCTGCAGCGGCACGCGCATCGTGGTGACGCTGCTGCACGAGCTCGAGCGCGTGCGCGGCCGCCTCGGTCTCGCCACGCTGTGCGTGAGCGGCGGCCAGGGCATGGCGCTCGTGGTGGAGCGCGCATAGCCGCGTCGCACGGTCGCGCCAGCGCCGACGCACCCGAACACGAAGGCCGGTGGATTTCTCCACCGGCCTCGCCATTTGCGGCTGCGGCTAGCACCGCAAGATGACCCCGCGGGGGCCTTCGCCATCCGTCCCCCGAGCGAGATGACGTCCGCTACCCCACGGGGTGCTCAACCCGTTCGCTCGCAATTCCTAGCGCATATCTACCAAGCCGCATGAATTTGCCCCATTTGAAAGCCGCGCAAAATGTCTCATCTACGAGACACGTCATGGTTGCCAAAACCAATCCGGTATCGTACTGTCCAGCAAGGTGTTCGGCCCGACCCCCTCGCGGCCACCATATCCGGCGCCCCCAGCCGGTCATTGGACTTAGCCGGCCGGGAGTGCCCCCTTGGCTCTGACGCGTCGTGTGTTGCTGGTGGACGGGAACCCGGAGCGGGTCGGCAGCCAGCTCGCGGCGCTCGAGGGTCGCTATCCCGCCCACGTGGTGGGTACGGTGCCGGCGGCTTTCATCGCGGCATACGACGGCCAGTGGAGCGCCGCCGTGGTGGCGCACGATCTGCCGCACGGCAGCGGGCTGGAGGTGCTCCATCACCTGCGCACCTCGGCGCCGCGCGCGTTCCGCATCGCGCACATGTCCCGCCGCGACCCGGCCGTCCACTACGATTTCGAGCGCTTCGGCGATGCCCACGTGACCCTGTGCGACGAGGACGGCCACCTGGCCCAGGACGTCCTGCGCGCGCTGGACGAGTTCTTCGCGCCCGCCGTGGTGGACGAGCACGACCGCCACGAGCCGCTGACGCCGCTCGGCGCGTGGACCGCGCAGGCGCGGGCGTCGCGGGTGTTCCTGACGCGGCTGCGCGAGGCGGCGGAGAGCGACGCGCCGACCTACCTGTACGGCGAGATCGCCAGCGGCACCGAGCGCGCGGCGGTGATGCTGCGCCAATGGCGGCGCGAGTGGCGCGCGAACCATCCTCACCGCCGCCGCGAGGATCCGGTGATCGTGCTGCGCGTTCCGTCGCTGCGCGAGCGGCTGCAGGACATTCCCACCATCGCCCAGCGCTGCCTGGCCGAGCAGGCGCGCGTCACCGGCGAACCCGAGAAGACGATGGAGCCCGCCGTGGTCGAGGAGCTGCTGCGGCGGCAGTGGTTCGGGAACGTGATCGAGCTGCGCAGCGTGCTGGTGCACGCCAGCCACACCGCGGGCAGGAAGCCCGTGCTCGCGCTCACCGACCTGCCGCCCGCCAACGAGCACGCGTGGCCGCTGACGCGGCTCGCGCGCTACGAAGGACAGCGCGACTGCGTGCTGCGGCAGCTGTCCGCGCGGCGGCACGTGTCGCGGGCGGCGGAGTCGGACGGCTCCGCGCGCGCGAACTACATCCGGCTGATGCGACGGCTCGGCATCGTGCGCGCCGACGTCGTCACCCGCGTCCCCGGCGAGCGCGGCTGACCGTTCCGTGGCGCCGGCGGATCGCCGGCGCCGCGCGCCCACAGCGACTTCGTCAGCGCAGCTCCTGGGCCAGGGGCCGATCGCCGTTTCCCTTGTCCACGTACTTCATGCGCACCGACAGCGAGACCACCGCCACCGTCACGCCGAACAGGCAGACGATGGTGGCCCCCATCGGCCAGTCCCTGGCGTACGACAGCGCCGCGCCGAGCACGGAGGCGAGAAACGCGATCGCCCAGGCCCAGAACACGCGACTCCGGCCGGGACGGCCCAGCAGCGTCGAACACACGATCGGGACGATGAGATACGAGAACACGGCCAGCACGCCCGACACCTTCACCGAGCTCGTGACCACGAGGCCGAACGAGGCGTAGAACAGGAAGTCCCACTTCTTGACCGACAGTCCCCGCTCGCGCGCCTGCTTCGGATCATGCGAGCACAGCGACAGCTGCCGGCGCGCGAAGAACAGGAACGCGCCGACCACGGCGAACAGCACCGCCATGACGACGATGTCTCTCCACGTCACCCAGCCCAGCGCCTCGCCGCTCAATGCACCGCTCACGTGCTCCGCGCCGTGCGGGGCGTTCGACAGCAGCAGCAGGGTGCCCGCGGTCGCCAGCGCGAACGAGATCCCGATGAACGCCTCCTGCAGCACCGAATGCTCGCGGTCCCACAGGAAACTGAACAGCGCCGCGCCCAGCAGCGTGAAGCCGAACGACCACAGGTAGGTGCGTGGATCGTGCGGCTCGGCTCCGAGCAGGAACGCCACGCTCTGGCCGAGCGCCGCGATCTGCGCCAGGGCCAGGTCCACGAAGATCACGCCCCGCGCCAGCACGTGCTGGCCGAGCGACGGAAGGATCAACGCCAGCAGCAGGCAGGCGAGCAGCGGGAGCGCCATCACGGTGACGAAGCTCACTTGGCTCCTCCCGATCTACCCGACAGCGCGCCGGCCAGCGACGACACCATGACGTCGAACTTGGCGAACACGTCGTCGGTGCCCGAAACGCCGCCGCATTCGCTCGCGACCTCGACCGCCGTGCCGCCGGCGCGCTGCGCCAGCTCGTTCGCGGCGTCGGCCTTGTAGTACGGCTGGTACTCCACCACCTTCACGCCCGCCTTCTTCATCGCCTCGGCGAGGTCGGCGATGTGGCGCGGCGTTGGCGAAATGCCGGGCTTCGGCTCGACGTCGCCGAACTCCTTCAGGCCGAAGCGTTCGATGAAGTAGATGAAATTCCTGTGATACGGCACGATCTCCGCGCCTTTGTAGGGCGCCATCTGCCGCTCCCACTTCTCGAGCGACGTTTCCATTCTCGCGTCGAACTTCTTCGCGTTGTCGCGATAGTCCCCGGCGTTGGCGGGATCGAGCTGGGAGAACACGTCGGCCAGATGATCGGCCACGACCTCGAGCGCCTTCGGGTCGAGGTAGTAGTGCGGATTGCCGAGCGGATGGACGTCTCCCGCGGCGCGGCTGACGGTGGCCGACGGCTTCTCCAGCACCTCCACGCCCTGCGATGCGTCGACGAAGCCTTTGCCGCCGGGCTGGATCCGGGGATTGCGACTTCCCGGCAACACCAACGGCAGCCAGCCGGCGTCCAGCTCGAGCCCCGTCGAGATGTACACGTCCGCATGCTGGATGGCCTTCATCAGGCTGGGCTTGGCCGGCACGAAATGCGGATCCTCGTAGCCCGGGCACAGGCTCTGGGCCTTCACGTGACTTCCGCCCACGTACTGGGCAACGGACGCCAGGTCGGACAGCGACGTGGCCACGGTCAGGTTCGCGAACGCTGGGGCGGCCGTGATCGCGCCCAGACCCAGGGCCAGCGTCAGATGGAACAGCGGCTTCATCACGATCCTCCTGTGTGATTCATCGTGCCGTGGGAAGCACCCTCGGCCTCAATACGCATGCGCGGGGTGGAAACCGATCGTGTAGCTCAACTGCAGCAGCAGCCGATCGTCGGTGGGGTGGATGCCGGCGCCGGCCTTGGCGTGGCTGTACTCGAGCCGCACGAACGAGAACTCGGAGGGCGCCCACGCGACGTTCACCGAGCCGCGCGTCACCTTGCCGGGCACCTCCGCGCCCGCGGCATCGACCATGAAGTCGGTGTGGCTCCTGCGGGCCTGCTCGCCGCGAATGCCCATCCACCACACTTGCGACAACCGATACTGGAACGACGCGTAGCCGCCGTCCTGCTCCCGGACGGCGTTTCCGTCCGGGGAGGAGTCCTTCTGGATGTACTCGCCCTGCAGGATCCATCCGTGCCGGTTCGAGTCCCTGGGCGGCACGTTGCGGAACGTGACGTCGGCGCCGTAGGCGTCGCGCCGGATCCCGTCGGCGCCGCGGCCCTGCAGGATCGATTGGCCCAGTTCCAGAGTGGTGGCCGCGCCCAGATCGAACTGGTTCTTGAGGTGGCCGAGGAACGGCACGTTGTCGTGCCGGGTCGAGCCCAGATCCAACGGGTGATCGTCATCGGCGGCGACCGCCCGGTACAGGCCTCCGGTCAGCTCGCCATACCAGGGCAGCGGCGTGAGCCACGCCGCTTCGATGCCGGCGTCCTTGAAACCCTCCTCGCCGATGGTGTTGGACATCACGATCGGGGCCTGGATGAACGGAAACGCGTGCGTGTGGAGCTGCCCGTGCTTTCCGAACGTGCCGCGCAGCTTTCCCAGCTCGAGCTGCACCGAGGGAATGCTGGTGCTGCGCGCCCACACCTCCTCGGGATCCACGCTCCTGTCCGGCAGGAACACGACGTTGCTCGAGAACGTCCAGTACGGATCCACCACCGAGATCAAGCTGATCTCGGCCTCGTCGAAGCCGAGCCCGTAGGCCTGATCCAGGTTGTGGGCGGCCTGACCCGTGAACAGCGCATTCATCCCGATCGCCGGATTGGCGAGGTTCGAGAACATCGAGGACGAAGCGCCCGTGCCGCCGGGACCCTGGGCCATGGCGACGGCAGGCATGCACACGAGCGCGGCCCACACGCATGGCAGCGTCGGCACGAGCTCGAGCACGGACGAAGCGGTGCTGCATGCGGCGACGAGCGCCGTGAGGCAGGACGAGCGATGACGCATGGAGTGGCCCTCGCACGTGACAGGTGCGAACGTCCGGCCGGCGCGCACGCGGGCGTGCGAGGCCGGTGATCGTCAGCGGGGTGGGGTAAGCGTGGGGGCGTCGGCGCCCCCCGGGTCATGCGGCCGGGGGGGCCCGGCTGGGGGCGCGCATGACGCGCGGGCGCGGTGCGGCCGGCGTGGAGCGCGCGGGGAGGGCTTCGACCAGCTGTGGAGGCGCCTGGATCGCAACCGAGACCGTGAGGGTCGCCGGCGCGCCAGCGACGGCGCACACGGCGCACGGATGCGTGCTGTCCCCGGCCGCGTGATGGTGGACGCCGCCCGCCACGAGCGCGGCGAGCAGCAGCACGGCGGACAGCAGCGACATCCACCGGGTGTTACGGACGAATGGTGACGGCGTCATGCGGCGGAAACCTCCGAGCCGCGGCCGAGCTTGCCGGCGCGGCAGAGGCAAATCAAGCGCAGGTGGCGGATGGGCTGTCATCACGATGCAAGGAGTGCGGGCCATGCGGTGGCCGGCGTCCCAACGCGCCGATGGATCCCGCCCGCCGCGTGCAGGGTCACGTCCGGCGACGCGCGGCGGGCGGCTGACGCATGTCGCGCGTGACGAACGGCAGCGATTGCGCGAGCCGCCGGCGCCAGAAGCTCCAGCCGTGCCAGCCCAGCCACTCTTCGTACACGTGCGGCACCAGGGCCGAGCGCAGCACCCGATCGAGCTGGCGATCGTCCGCGAACGCGCCGTCCAGCAGCCCGCAATCGAACCAGATGTCGAGCCCGCGCAGCCGTGGCGCCATGCTCGCGGCGTAACGCAACGGGCTGTGCGAGGCCAGGCAGCTCCGCGCGGCGGGGTACGCGCCCACCAGCGGCTGGAGCCGCGGACTCCAGCGCAGGTCGTAGCTGCCGCTGTGGCCCGCGCACGCGCCGAACCGGTCGGGATGCCGGAACGTGAGATCGAGCGCCGCGCTCGCGCCGTCCGAGATGCCGACCAGCGCGCGATCGCGGGCGTCGGCGCGCGTCCGGAACGTGCGATCCGCCCACGCGATCAGATCGCCGGTGAGGAACGTCTCCATGTCGTCGCGGCCGTCGGGGGCGTTCAGGTAATAGGAGCGCCCGTGTGTGCCGTTGGCGTCCGGGGCGAGCGCGATCACCTCCGGCATCCGGCCGCTCGACTCGAGCCGGCCGAGCAGCCGCGGCAGACGTCCCTTGTCGAGCCAGTCGCCGGGATTGCCCGGCTGGCCATGCAGGAACACGATCACCGGGTAGCGTCGCGTGATCTGTCGATCGTAGGAGGGCGGCAGGATCACGATGACGTGGCGCTCCGCCTGGTGCAGCGCGGGCGCCGGGCACACGGCGTTCACCACGCGCACCGGCTCGCGCCCGGGCGCGGGCAGCGCGGTGCCGATGGCGGCGAGCAGCGCCGCCGCGAGCTGCGAGCGGATCATGCCCACGAGGCTAGCGGCGGCGCCGCCGCGCGGTTGCCATCCGGCTGTCAAACCGCGTGATCACTCCTTCCATGCGCGCAGCGTGATCGAGCGGACCGCCTCCAACCCCTCGCGGAACGCCTCGTCCGTGGCCGCCGCGGGATCCGCGTAGCGGCGGCGGTCCAGCACCTCGAGGCGCCGGAATCCGGCCGCGCGCGCCGCTTCGAGGTAATCCGCCTCGAGCGATGCGCCCGCCACGCAGCCGACGAGCAGGTCCACGCGCGCGCGCAGCGCGGGCGCGAGCGGCCGCTCCAGCACCAGATCGCTCACCACGAGCCGTCCGCCCGGGCGCAGCACGCGGTGCGCCTCGCGGAACACCCGCGGCTTGTCCGGCGACAGGTTGATCACGCAGTTCGAGACGACCAGGTCCACCGAGGCGTCGGCGACCGGCAGGTGCTCGATCTCCCCCAGCCGGAACTCCACGTTGGCGACGCCCGCCTTCGCCGCGTTGGCGCGGGCGCGCGCCAGCATGGCGGGCGTCATGTCCACGCCGATCGCGCGGCCGCCATCGCCCACGCGCCGCGCCGCGACGAAGCAGTCCACGCCCGCTCCCGCGCCGAGATCGAGCACCACCTCGCCCGGCTGCGGTTCCGCGCGCGAGACGGGATTGCCGCATCCCAGACCGAGATCGGCGCCCTCCGGCACGGCGGCCTGTTCCGCCGCGCCGTAGCCCAGCTGATCGAGGGTGCTCGCCTGGCCCGAGCAGCCGCACCCGCAACCCTCGGGGCCGCAGCATTCGCCGCTCTCGGCGATCGCCTGGTACCGGCTGCGGACGGCCTCGCGCACGGCATCGGGATTGTGGACGTCGTAGATGTCAGGGCTTGCGGTCACGGGAGCCTCCCATGGGCATGGCATCGAGCAGATGGTGCAACCGCGCCAGCGCCTCGGGCGCCACGCAATAGCACACGCGGGGACCGTCGATCTCGCCGCGGATGAAGCCGGCCTGGCGCAGCACCTTCAGGTGCTGGGACACGGTGGCCTGCGCCAGCGGCAGCTCCTCGACGATGGCGCCGCACACGCACGCGCCGTGGACCAGCAGGCGCCGCAGGATCGCGACCCGCGCGGGATGGCCCAGCGCGCGCGCCAGCTTCGCCAGCGCGCGGTCGTCCGCGGACGGCGGTCGGCGGGGAACGGTTACGCTGTCCTTATCGTACATCGTCGAATTACGATAAGAGATCGGCCGCCAAGATTCAAACGAAATTCACGCAGCCACCGCCGGGGTGGCGATCAGCGGGTGCCGTCGGAAGTGTCGGCAGGAGTCGCCGCGGCGCGCGGTGTGTCCCACATGTGCCGCGTCACCGCGATCAGCGAATCGCGCAGGTGAAGCTTCCAGTAGCCCCAGCCGTGCCGTCCCGGGAACAGATGGAACGTGTGGGGGACGGCGAGCGAGTCCAGCCTGGCGTCCAGCTCCACCGCGTATCGCGCCTCGGCATCGTGCCGGCCGCAGTCGAAGTAGATCACCAGATGCCGGAGCTGATCGGCGATGCGCGCCGCGTACACCGTGGGACTGTTGGCATCGAGCAGCGCGCGCGCGCCCGGCTCCGCGCCGAGGATGCGACGAAGCCCGGAGTCGTGCTTGAGGTGGTACTGGCCGCTGTGCCCTCCGCACGCCCCGAACACGTCCGGATGCTTGAAGCACAGATTCAACGCCGCGGTGCCGCCGTCCGACAGCCCGATCAGCGCGCGGTGCGCGGGATCGGGCAGCGTGCGCAGCGCCGAATCCGCCCACGTCACCACGTCGTGGACGATGTAGTCCTCCATGCGGTACTTGCCGTCGTACGAGTTCAGGTACAGCGAGCGGCCCAGCAGTCCCACGCCGTTGCCATTCGGCATCACCGCGATCACCTCGGGGATCCGGTGACGCGCGATCAGCGTGTCGAGCGTGACGGCGGCGCGGCCGTGGCCGGACCAGTTGCCGTCGCCGCCGGGCCAGCCGTGCAGCAGGTAGATCGTCGGATAACGCCGCTGCGGCGAGCTGGCGTACGAGGGCGGCAGGTAGACGCGCGCGCTGCGCAGCTGATGCAGCGCCGGCGAGGGAATCCACGCGAAGCCCAACCGCCCGTGCGGGATCGCCGGCGCCGTTCGGGCGCGCGCGCGCACCGCCAGCGCGACGCACGCCAGCAGCACGATCACGACGAATGCCGCCAGCCGACGCAGCTTGCGTCCCGCCCCGGCGCGACCCATGCTGCCGGTAGGCCCCCGCGATGTCCCGGTCATTTTTCCTGTGATGTCGCAACCCCTTCGACGATGGCGCCACGATTCCGGTGGGAGCCGCGGAGCATGGCATGAATGACGGCACGCTGCACGTCCTGGCGATGGCGGGAAGCCTGCGCCGCGCTTCCTTCAATCGCGGACTGGTGCGCGCGGCGCGCGATCTGGCGATGCCGGGGATCGATCTCGAGATCTTCGACCTGGCGCCGCTGCCGCTGTTCAACGAGGACGTGCGCGCCGCCGGCCCGCCCGACAGCGTGCGGCTGCTGAAGGCCGCGGTGGCGCGCGCGGACGCGCTGCTGATCGCCACGCCCGAGTACAACTATTCCGTGCCCGGCGTGCTCAAGAACGCGATCGACTGGGCCTCGCGCCCGCCCAACGACACGCCCCTGCCCGGCAAGCCGGCGGCGATCGTGGGCGCCTCGAACGGCGGCTTCGGCACCGTGCGCTCGCAGCTCCATCTGCGTCAGGTGCTGCAGGGCGTGGGCGTCCTGTGCATGTCGCGGCCCGAGCTGATGGTCTCGCAGGCCGACACGAAATTCGACGCCGACGGCAACCTCACCGACGACGCCGTGCGCCAGAGCCTGCGCAAGGTGCTGGAGGGGCTGGCCGCCTGGACGCGGCGGCTCGCGCGCTCGACCTCGCCGGCGTGACGGCCGAAACGGCGGCGCCGGTCCGCGTATTGTTCGCGTGCATCCACAACGCCGGCCGCTCGCAGATGGCGGCGGGGTTCTTCGCGCAGCTCGCCGACCCGGCGCGGGCGGTCGCGCTCTCGGCCGGAACCGATCCGGCGCCACGCGTGCACCCCGAGGTGGTGGTCGCGATGCGCGAGTGCGGCGTGGAGCTCGCGCACCGCACGCCGCAGCGGCTCACGGCGGAGCGGGCGGCGGGAGTGCGGTGGCTCGTCACGATGGGATGCGGCGAGGCGTGTCCGTTCGTGCCCGGCGCGCGCATCGAGGACTGGGCGCTCGACGATCCGGCGGGGCGGCCGCCGCAGGAGGTGCGCCGCATCCGCGACGACATCCGCGCGCGCGTGGCCGCGCTGGTCGAGCGCGAAGGGTGGGCGCGGCGCTGACGCGACCGCCCAGCGGACTTTGACGCTCGCGCGGTTCACTCCGTAGAATCGCGCCCCTCGTTCACGTCTGACCTGCGCGGGCTCTCCGCGCGTCCGCCGGCCCCTGTGGAGTGAGTGATGGAGACCACCGCGAAAGCCCGCCTCGTGGACTACCGCGTCCAGAACGGCGTGGCCACGCTCGCGCTGACCGATCCGCCCGCCAACACCTACACCTACGAGATGATGCGCGATCTCGACGACGCCATCCTGCAGGCGCGCTTCGACGAGAACGTGCACGTGATCGTGCTGCGCGGCGCGGGGGAGAAGTTCTTCTGCGCCGGCGCCAACATCAACATGCTGAAGACCGTCAATCCGACGTTCAAGTACTACTTCTGCCTGCACGCCAACGAGACGCTGAACCGGCTCGAGCACACCCCGAAGCTGGTGATTTCGGCCATCAACGGACACTGCGTGGGCGGCGGGCTCGAGATCGCGATGGCGTGCGACCTGCGCATCGCGCGCCGCGGCGCGGGCAAGATCGGGCTGCCCGAGGTGTCGCTGGGCGTGCTGCCCGGCACCGGCGGCACGCAGCGCCTGGCGCGGCTCGTCAACAAGTCCCAGGCGATCGAGCTGATGGTGACGGGCGAGACGTTCGATTTCGAGAAGGCGCAGCAGCTCGGCATCGTCAACCAGATCTGGGACGCCGCATCGAACGACGAGTTCCTCGCCAAGATCCAGAAGTACGCCGAGCAGTTCTGCCCGCCGAACAAGGCGGCCAAGGCCGTCGGCCGCATCAAGCGCTCGGTGCAGAGCGGCAGCGAGGTGCCGTTCGAGTCGGCGCTGGCGATCGAGCGCGAGCTGCAGCAGCAGCTGTTCCAGAGCGACGACGCCAAGGAGGGGCTCGGCGCCTACGTCGAGAAGCGCAAGCCGAACTTCAGCGGCAAGTAGCCCGCCGTTCGGAGCGCCACCCGGGCCCCGCGCGCACGCGCGGGGCCCGATGCGTTCGCGGCGCGGCGGCCTATCTCAACCCGTCGATCATCACCAGCTTCGACGATGCCTGCGCCACGGTGTAGATCAGCGTGCGCCCGTCCGGCGTCAGCGCCACGCTGCCGCCGAGCCCGGGCGGCTGCTCCGCGTGCGTCTGCGCCATGTCGGGCAGGTGCAGACGGCTGAGCGCGCCGGAGGGATCACGCACGATGACCCAGCTCCAGGTGGGATCGAGCGCCACCGGTCCGCCCTGACCGCCGAGCGGGCGCAGATGGCCGGCCGGGTCGCGCAGCAACAGCTGGAATCCGCCCCCGCGCTCGTCGCCCACCAGCGCGTTGCGGTGGTCGCTCATCGGCACCGCGAACACCGAATCCTCGCCCGTCGGCCGCGAGCCGCCGGTGCGCACATCCGTTCGGAAGCCGCGGGCGTGATCGATCACCAGCATCGAATCCTGTTCCTCCCACACGAAATCGTTGCCCGTGCGCAGCCGGCGCGGCGTGCCGCCCGCGGCGTCCACGAGCGTGACCCAGCCCCCCGCTCCGGACGAACGTTCGAGCAACAGGTAAGCCACCTGGCGGCCGTCCGGCGACCAGGACAGGGTGCCGAACGGGCCTTCCTCCGATGACAGCGCCCGCCGTCCGCTGCCGTCGATGCCCATCACCTCGAGCCTCGAGACGACCTTGATCGGATCGGGCGCGTGCGCCACGAACGCCAGCTTCCGCCCGTCGGGAGACAGCGACATCCCGGAGACGCTGATGCCCGGCGTGGGCAGCGGCCGGGCGCCGGCGCGGCCGAACTCGGACGTGTACAGCTGCTGCATCGGCTGCGATTGCAGGTACAGCAGGTGCGAGCCGTCGGCGGAGATGCGCATGCCGATGTCCGGCCCGGCCCCCTTCGTGACCTGCGCCGCCGGGCCGCCGGACGCGCGCACCAGCCACAGGTTCGAATTGCCCGCGCGGTTGGACGAGAACAGGATGTCGTTCTGGCGCGTCCAGCACACCTCGTCGATGTTGGCGCCGTCGTGGGTGAGCTGTCGTTCCCGGCCATCCGCGAGCCGGATCGTGAACAGCTCCTCGGTGGCGTTCGCGAACGTGCGGATCCACGCGACCGAGTTCGCGTCCGGCGACCACGCGAAGCTGATGCGGCCGACCTCGGAGCGGGGGTCCTCGTACAGCTTGGTCGCATGGGAGCCGTCGGCGTCCACGCTCCACAGCTCCAGGTGATGCGATGCCGAGCGGTTCCCGGCCACCATGTACCCGATGCGGCGTCCGTCCGGCGACCAGTGCGGGCCGTTGGCGTGGGACGCCACCCGGATGCTCGCGCCGCCCAGCGAAGGAACCACCATCAGCTCCGATGTCGCCCGTGACGGCGAAGCCAGCGTGTAGGCGATCTGGCTGCCATCGGGGGAAACGTCCGCGTAGGTGATCACGCCGCCGGTCGAGTCCACCGTGATCGGCCGCACCTCGGTGCCGTTCACGTTCATGAAGTAGATGCCCCAGCGCCCGGCCGTTGGCCCCGCAACGCCGGACGCCTCGACGGCCGGGAACGCGATCCAGCGTCCGTCCTGCGACATGCCGGGGTAGCCGATGTTGTCCACCGGCAACGACAGCGTGTGGAACGTCATCGCGGGATTGAGGCGCGGAGGTCCGGCCATGAACAGCCGCCAGGCGAGGGCGAGCGCGACCAGTCCGGCGAGCACGGGGATCGCGCGCGACGCCCGGCGCCACCACGGCGCGCGCGGTGCGTGCGGCGTGTGCGGCGTGTGCGCGGGCGGAGCGCCGGCCGTGGCGCCGCCGTTCGACGTGGGCGCGACCGGTGGCGCCGGCGCCGGCGGCGGCGGTGCGGCGCCCGAGCGCGCGAGCCCGCGCTGCAGCCGGCGCAGGTCGATCAGCACGTCGGCCATGGACTGATAGCGATCGGCCGGATCCTTCTCGAGCGCGCGGTCCAGCACGTGCTGCCATTCGGAATCGAGCCGCGGGCGAGCGGCGGCGATCGGCTCGGGCTCGGTGTTGAGCACGGCGTACATCGTCGCGGCCGGGCTCTGGTCGGGGAACGGACGCCGCCCCGCCAGCATCTCGTACAGCAGCACGCCGAACGCGTACACGTCGGCGCGGGCGTCGATCGCGCCGTCCTTGAACTGCTCGGGCGCCATGTAGGCGAGCGTGCCGGACGTGCTCACGGTGCGGCTCGGGCTGCCGGCGTCGCGGATGCGGGCGAGCCCGAAGTCCATCAGCTTGGCGCGTCCGGCGGGCGTGATCATCACGTTGTCGCTCTTGATGTCGCGGTGCACGAGCCCGCGGCGGTGGGCCTCGGCCAGCGCGTCGGCGAGCTGCAGCGCCCAGTCGAGCGCGGTCGTGACCGGCAGCGGGCCCGCGCGCATGCGGTCGCCGAGCGTCTCGCCCTCGACGTACTCCATCACGATGCACGGCAGCTCGCCCGCGTCCTCGATGGCGTGGATCACGCAGATGCCGGGGTGGTTGAGCGCGGAGGCGGCGCGCGCCTCGCCCAGCAGCCGCGCGCGCTCGGCGGGCTCGTCCAGCAGGTGCGGCGGCAGCAGCTTGAGCGCGACCGGGCGATCGAGCTTCTCGTCGTGTGCCAGATAGACCACGCCCATGCCGCCCTGCCCGAGCCGGCGCACGATCCGGTAGTGGAACAGCCGGGTGCCGATCATCGGGGAGGCGCGGGACGGAGGCGGGTGGCAGGGGGCACGAGCGCACGATAGCGAACGCGGCGGGGCGCGTCATGGCGAATCCCCCGGGATCCGCGCGTGCGGAGTGCCCGCGGGCCGGTGCGTGCGGCGTGCGGCGGGG
>DASSIN010000221.1:0-18900 GCA_035691845.1 Candidatus Eiseniibacteriota bacterium
GGCGCGCCGGCCGGCGGTGCGCCGGGGCGCGGCCGGCCGGCTGCCGCGGACGCTATTCGTAGCGCAGCGAGTCGACCGGGTCCAGACGCGAGGCGCGCAGCGCGGGGTACAGCCCGAAGAAGATGCCGACCACGGCCGAGAACAGCAGCCCCACCACCACCGACCACGGCGACACGTAGGTGGGCAGCGGCGAGATGGCGTGCACCAGCCACGACACGCCCCCGCCGAGCAGGATGCCGATCGCGCCGCCGAGCGCGGTGAGCATCATCGCCTCGATCAGGAACTGCGTCAGGATCGCCTTGCGCGGGGCGCCGAGCGCCTTGCGCACGCCGATCTCGCGCGTGCGCTCGGTCACGGCCACCAGCATGATGTTCATCACCCCGATGCCGCCGACCACGAGCGCGATCGAGGAGATCAGCAGCATCAGCGCCACGATGCCGCCGGTGACGGTGTTGTACAGCTGCAGGAACGCGTCGTCGGTGAAGATCACGAAGTTGTTGAGCTTGTTGCTGGGCACGTGGCGCCGCACGCGCAGCAGCTCGGTGATCTCGCGCTGCGCCTCGTCGCTCTGGTCGGGCGAGGTGGCGATCGCGTCCAGGAACAGCTCGCCGCGCTTCGGGAACCACGGCGGCGCGTCGGGCGGAGCGCTCCAGTACTTGTCCACCACCGTGTAGGGCACCACCGCAACCTCGTCGAAGTTCTGCCCCAGCAGCTTGCCCTTGGCGGCGAACTCGCCGATCACCGTGAACGGAATGGTGCCGACGTGCACGGTCTGCCCGAGCGGGTTCTTGTTGCCGAACAGCGCCTCGCGCGTGTCCGGCCCCAGCACGCACACGTTGGCCTTGTGATCGACCTCCTGCTCGGTGAAGAACCGGCCCTTGCCGAGCTCGTAGCCGTGCGTCAGCAGGTGATCCTGATTGGTGCCGTACACGAACGTGATGCGGGTCTTCTTGCCGCGGCACTCGAGCCGCAGGTCGTCGAACGGAAACTTCCACGGCGACACCGCGCGCACCGCGGCGCAATGCTCCAGGATCGCCTGGGCGTCGTCCATCGTGAACGCCTTGCGCTGCTTCAGGCTGTCCGGGATGCCGCCGTTGAACTGCACGCCGGGACGGATGCGGCGGATGTAGATGGTGTTGCTGCCGAGCGCGCGCACGCTGGTCTGGAACGAGCGCTGGAACCCGTTGATGAGCGACACCATGCCGATCACGGTGCCGACGCCGATCACGATCCCGAGCAGCGCCAGGATCGACCGCAGCCGGTTGGCGACCAGCGCGCGGCCCGCCATCGACAGCGTCTCGGTCAGCAGGTCGAGCAGGTTCATGGGCTACTCGTAGCGCAGCGCTTCGATCGGATCGAGCTGCGCGGCGCGGAACGCCGGATAGGATCCGAAGAAGATCCCGACCAGGCACGACATCGCGATGCCGAGCAGGATGCCGGGCACGTTGACCGCCGCCGGCAGCGGCGACAGCACGCCTGCGAGCAGCGCCACCCCCACGCCCCCGAACACGCCGATCAGCCCGCCCGACAGCGACAGCGTGGTGGATTCGACCAGGAACTGCCCCAGCACGTCGCGGCGACGCGCGCCCAGCGCCTTGCGGATCCCGATCTCGCGCGTCCGCTCGGTCACCGACACCAGCATGATGTTCATGATCACGATCCCGCCCACGATCAGCGAGATCGCTGCCACGCCGATCGTGACCACGAAGATGCCGCCGGTCAGCGTGTGGTACAGCTCGAGCCAGGTGTCCGAGGTGGTGATGGCGAAGTTGTCGGGCTTGCCCGGGCCCAGGTGCCGCCGCCCGCGCATGATGTTGCGGGCCTGCTGCTCGGCGCCGGGCATCGCCGCCTGATCCACGCTCTTCACCGCGATCTCCATCTGCAGCCGCTCGGGATCGGCCTGGTACTTCACCCACGTCCGGAACGGAATCGCCACGAACCGGTCCTGGCTCTGCCCGAACAGCTTGCCCTTGGCCTTGGTCACGCCCAGCACGCGATAGGCGTTCGCGCCCACGCGGATCTCGCGCCCGACCGGATCCTGCCCCTCGAACTCCTCCTCGGCCACCTCGGGCCCCAGCACGCACACCAGCGCGCTGCGGCGGTCGTCGAGCTCGGAAAAGCTCGTTCCCTGCTCGATCTCGAAGTCCTCGACGCGCTCGTAGCCGGCGCCGCGCGCGATCACGTTCACGCCCTTCATCATGTGGTTCTTCCAGCGCACGGTCTGCGCACCCGCCTCGGCCTGGCACACCACCGCCACCGCGCCGTCCACGCCTCCGCGCAACGCGTCGGCGTCGTCCGGCCGCAGGTTGGGGCGCTTGCTCGCCTCCTCGTAGGCGTCCTGGCTCGTGATCAGGCCCCACTTGTCCACCACGAACACGTTGGAGCCCGCGTTCAGCAGCTTCTGCGTGACGTACTGGTTCAGGCCCTCGACGAACGACAGCACGGCGATCACCGAGCCGACGCCGATGATGGTGCCGAGCAGCGTCAGGAACGAGCGCAGCTTGTTGGCGCGGATGGCTCCGAGCGCGATGCCGACGCTCTCGCGCAGGTTCACGAGGCGCTCGCCGCGGCCGACAGCCCGGGCCGCGCGGGGCGCTCGTTGCGCTCGTCGCTCTCGATCTTGCCGTCGCGCATGCGCACCACGCGGCGCGCGTGCCGGGCGATGTCGGCCTCGTGCGTGACCAGGATCACGGTGTTGCCCTGGAGCCAGATGCGCTCGAACGCCGCCATGATCTCCTCGCCCGTCACGGTGTCGAGATTGCCGGTCGGCTCGTCGGCCAGGATGATGCTCGGCTTGTTGACCAGCGCGCGCGCGATCGCGACGCGCTGCCGCTGGCCCCCCGACAGCTCGTTGGGCCTGTGCTTCATGCGGTCGCCGAGCCCCACCAGCTCCAGCGCCTCGCGCGCGCGCTTGCGGCGCTCCTCGTGCTTGATACCGGCGTACACCAGCGGCAGCTCGACGTTGTGCAGCGCGTCGGCGCGCGGCAGCAGGTTGAAGGTCTGGAACACGAACCCGATCTCCTGGTTGCGGATCCGCGCCAGCTCGTCGTCCGACATCTGACCGATCTCCGCATCCTTGAGCCGGTACGAGCCGCTGGAGGGCGTGTCGAGGCAGCCGAGCAGGTTCATCAGCGTGGACTTGCCGGAGCCCGACGGGCCCATGATCGCCACGTACTCGTTGGCATCGATGTCGAGGTCCACGCCGTTCAAGGCGTGGACCTTCTCTTCGCCGACCTGGTAGACGCGGTGCAGTCCGCGGATCGCGATCAGCATGCGCGCCTCATTTCGTCGCCTTGCCCGCCTGCGCCGCGGTCATCGCCTTGACCTTCCCGTTCGGCTTGAGCTCGCGCAGCGCTTTGTACGGCCCGGCCACCACCACGTCGCCGGCCTTGACCGGCCCGAACACCTCGATCGAGGTCTCGCTGGCGATGCCCGTCCGCACCGGAACGAACGTGGCCACGCCCGCCCGGTTCACGAACACGCCGGTGATGTCCTTGTCCTTGCGCCCCACGGTGTCGTCCTCGGCCGCGAACACCGCCTCGGTGCCCTTGGCCGGGCGCCGCGCCTGGGGCGCGCCCTTCTTGCGCGCCGCCTGGTCGAGCTCGCGCTGCGTGCGCACCACCACCGCCTGGATCGGGACGCCGAGCGCCTGCGTGTGGGTCGCGGTCTCGATGTCCACGTCGGCGGTCATGCCGGGCCGCACCTGCGGCACGAGCTGATCGAACGCCACCTTCACCTCGAAGTCGGTCTGACCCTCGACCGTCGAGGTGATCGAGCGCTTGGCGGTGTTGCCGATCTCGATCACGGTGCCGGCGAACGAGGTGTCGGGCACCGCGTCCACCGAGATCTTCGCCTTCTGCCCGAGTTTCATGCCCACCACGTCGGTCTCGTCCACGTCGGTGCGCACGATCATCTTCGACAGGTCGGAGAACGTCATGATCTCGGTGCCGGGATTGTTCATGGTGCCGGTGATCACGATCTCGCCCTGCTCCACGTTGAGCGCGCTCACCACGCCGTCGAACGGAGCCAGAAAGCGCGTCTTGCGCAGGTTGTCGTTGGCCCCCTGCAGCGCCGCCTGGGCGCGCGACACCTCGTTGTGCGCGTTCACGAGCGCGGTGGCGGCGTTGTCCATCTGATTCTGCGACATGTCCCATTCCGCCTGCGACAGCAGCTTCTGCTGCCATAGCGCCTGCTGGCGCTTGTACGTCGTCTGCTGCAGCGTCAGCGCGTGCTGCGCCTGGGTCAGGTTCTCGCGCGCCGACGCCAGCGCCGCGACCGCCTGATCGGCGGCGGCGCGATACTGGGTGTCGTCGAGCTGCAGCATCAGGTTGCCCTGCCTGACGTGATCGCCTTCCTTCACGGCCAGGCGCACGATCTTGCCCGGAATGTCGGCGCTGATCTTGACCTGCGTCAGCGCTTCGATCTTGCCCGGCGCGCGCACCCGCGCGGTGATGTCCTCCTGCCGCACGCGCGCGAACTGCACCGCGGTGATGCCCGCGCTCTTCGCGCGCATCACGTTGGCGACCACCAGCAACACCACGACCAGCACGGCGATTCCGCCGAGGATCCACCTCCACTTGCCTCTCTTCATCGTCTCCTCGTGTTCTCCGAGCGGGTCCTGGGATGCACGGCGCCCCGCACGCGCGAAGCCGTCCCCGGAAACGTCACGGGGTGGTCCCGCGCACGTGCGTGATCTGCGCTTCGGCCACGCGGATCGCCGCCTGGGCCGCCACGAACTGGCTCTCGGCCCGCTGCAGCGACACCTGGGCCGTGTTCAGATCGAGAATCGTGGCGGAACCCACATTGTACTTCTCCTGCGTCAGCTTGAGGTTCTCCTGCGCCTCGGCCAGCTGGCGCTCGGCCACTGTCTCCTGCTGCTGGGCCTGGTCGTAGCCGACGATCGCCTGGTGCACCTCGCCCGCCAGGTTGCGGCGCAGCTGATCGCGCGTGGCCTCGGCGTTCAGCAGCGACGCCCGCGCCGAAGCCTCGCGCGACTCGATCAGCAGCCCGTCGAAGATGTCCCAGTTGATCGTCAGTTGGGCCTGGTACTCGCGGTCGGTGGTGCTGGCGCTGCCGAGCCGGACGCCGGGCAGCACCGCGATCACGGTGCCGGTGCTGTCGCGGACCGTGACGTCCTGATTCCAGCCGCTCGAGCTGCGCAGG
The DNA here is from genome assembly GCA_035691845.1 of Candidatus Eiseniibacteriota bacterium. Taxonomy (GTDB): domain Bacteria; phylum Eisenbacteria; class RBG-16-71-46; order RBG-16-71-46; family RBG-16-71-46; genus DASSIN01. Next base: position 5,164 of record DASSIN010000221.1, read on the forward strand.
TTGAACAGCGCGGTGCCGGACAGCGACAGCGACGGCACGCGCGCCAGGTGCGCGGACGACAGCGCGCTGTGCGCCGCGGACACGCTGGCCTCGGCGGCGCGCAGGTCGGGACGCTGGCGCTCGGCCTCGGACAGCAGCGTCGCCTCGTCCACCGTCTCCGCGCGCACGGCCAGGGTGGTGTCCACCTCGCCCAGGTTGCGCTCGTCCACGCCCACCACGCTGGCCAGGGCCACGCGCTGGTTCACCACCTGCTGCGCCGCGTTCAGCGAGTCCAGCTCGCTCTGCGCGGTCTGCACCTGCGCCTGCAGCACGTCGCTGCGCGACACCGAGCCCACCTCGAACAGGGCGCGCACGCGGCGCTCGTTCTCGCGCGCGACGCGCAGCGCCTCGGTGTTCACCCCCACCAGATGGATGGCGGTGACGGTGTTGTAGAACTGTTCGCGCACCAGCAGCGCCACGTCGTTGTGGGAGGAATTCTCCCGCAGCCGCGCCGCGCGAATGTCGGCGCGCGCCGAGCGCACGTCCTGCATGGCGGACAGGTCGATCAGGTTCATCGAACCGTTGATCGCGGGCGTGGTGCGGTACGAGCTGAAGTGCGACTGCGGCGGGGACACGTTGCTGCCGAACGTCTGCGAGCCGAGCTGCGGCGACCACGTCCCCGAGCGCGACAGGCTCACCGACAGGTGCGGCAGCACGCCCGACCACGCCGAGTACAGGCCGGCGCGCGCCTGTTCGACCGTGGCGCGGGCCTGCACCACCTGCGTGTTGCGCTGCAGCGCCATGCTCACCGCCTTGTCCGCAGTGAGCTGCTGCGCGCGGGCGGGTCCCGCCACCACCAGCACCAGCAGCACCCCACCGAAGCCCATCCTCATTCGCATCCTCCGTGCTGCCATCCGCCGAAGCGGGGGCGTCCCGATATACGACGTGGGTCCGGAAATGTTGCAGGGCCGCGCAGGCGTATGCCGCGCGGCGCTCCGCGCACCGCCGCGAATCACGCCGCGGGCGTGAACATCGCGGCCAGCGCGGACACCACCAGCATCACGGCCAGATACAGTCCGCCGAGCGTCCAGGCCACGGATTTCCGCGGCGCGCCAGACAAGGCCGCGGTGCCCAACACCAGCACCGCGAGCCACCACAGGTAGAAGGGGCCGATGCCGTAGTCGAGGAACACGCCGAGCCCGGTGCCGAGGCGCGTCGGCGCGTCGGTCTGCGGCAGCAGCACGCCGAACCCGATGTGCTGGCCCTTGTACGTGCGGTTGATGAAGCACAGCGCGTAGAACAGGATCTGGCCCGGAACCTGGACGAGCTGCGCCCATGCCGCGATGTGGAATCCGTCGCGCCACGTGAACGGGCGCCCGAGCATGAAGCCCGCCGCGAGCCATGGCAGCAGCGCGATCACCGACAGGATGATGAGCGTCACGATCGGGATCGCGACGATGCCGAAGCTCTCGGCGATCGGGCTCGTGATCTGCTGCTCGATCCTGGGGAGCCGCTCCGCCGGGAGTTCGCCCGATTCCACCTGGCGCTCGAGACGATCGCGGATGTCGGGCACCTGCGAGCGCTGATAGGTGGCGAGATAGCCGGCGATTCCCACCGCCACCGACACCAGCACCGGAACCCACCATGCGCTCCTCGAGCGCAGGCCCTGCCACGCATCGGCGGGTCGCGCGTACACCGCCATCGCGCGCTGGAACGGCGACAATGGCGGGGGTTCGGGTGCCGGAGCGGGAACCTCCGCGTGCGGCTCCGTGGTGACCGACATGACGACACTCCCGTGGGCGAGGCGGAAGAGGGGAACTCAATCCGGGTCAGGGTAGGGACTCGTCACGGGTGAGGCAAACGGGCCTCTACCGGCGCGGTAAAACCCCGCCCGGGCGCACCGGACGGGGTTTTCGCCGCGTCATCGCGAGTGGATGGCGAAGCGGACCGGCACCATCACCCACACCGCCCACCGGAGTTCCGTCATCGCTGGCCGGCGTGAATCGCCAGCGGCGAATCGCGTCCATCGCAGCGCCCTAGAGCTCCGCGATCGGCGGCCGGCTAGTGCAGCTTGAAGTTCACCGGCACGGCCACCCACACCGCCACCGGCTTGTTGTTCGACAGCGCCGGCTTGAACACCCACTGCTTCACCGCCGCCAGCGCCGCGTCGTCGAGCATCGGCACCGACTTGGTGACCTTGGTGTCCTTGACCTTGCCGTCCTTGCCCACCAGCGCCTGCACCATCACCGTGCCTTCCACCCCGGCGCTGCGCGCCATGTCGGGGTAGTCGGGCTGCACCTTGCTGATGACCTCCGGCAGTTCGTCCGTATACACGAACTCGCCGTACTTCGGCAGCGCGTCCTGGTCGGAGGGCGGCGCCACGACGATCTGATCGCTGCCGCTGGTCTCGGTGGACGGCGTGGTGTTGGCGATCTCCTCCTGCGACTGGATCGTCTGCTCCGGCGGCGCCTGCGCGTCCGGCACCGGCACCGGGATCGCCGCCGCGGGCGGCGCCTGCTGCGGCGCCACGGCGACGGCCGGCGGCGGCGGCTTGTCGGTCAGCGGCGGCGGCGCGGCCAGCTCGCGGTACGGCACCACCACCACGCTGGTCTCGTGCGGCTTGTGACGCAGCGCGAATCCCGCGCCCAGCGACAGCAGGTACACGAGGATGCAGATGCCGGCGGCCACGAGCACCGCCCGCACCATGTAGCGCCGCGCGACCTCCTTCAGCTCGGGCGCCCCGTAGGGCATGAACTGATAGAGCGCCTCGCGCGGGTCCGGCGTCACGGAATGCGTCGTCACAGCGAGGCGACCTCCTGTTTCTCGTTGGGCGGCAGCGGCAGCAGCGAGAAGCGCGTGAGGTGCGCGAGATCGAGCTGGTCGATGATCTGCACCATGTTGTTGAACTTCGCCTCGCGGTCGATCTTCACGATGATGACCTTGTCCTTGTTGCCGACGTACGGCTTGAACACGTTGCTCAGATTGGTCACCTGCGTGCGCGAGAACGGCGCGGTGGTGCCCAGATCCTTCCAGTACAGGCGGTCCTCGGGCAGCACCCGCACCTCGAGGATCTTGGACTGGGCGATGTCCACCTTGGTGTCCTTCTTCGGCGGCAGGTTGATCTCCAGCGCCTGCGGCGTGCGGAACACCGTGGTGACCATGAAGAAGATCAGCAGCAGGAACGCCACGTCCACCATCGGCGTCATGTCGATGCGCACACCGACGCGGCGCTTGGGGCGATGGAACCCCTTGCCCTTCTGTTTGCCCTGCCGTGGCTGGGGGGTGTCTACCGCACCCATCGTTCCTCACCTCCTCCGAGCGTCACTTCTTCTTCCCGAACAGGCCGCCCTTGCCGGCCAGATCGGTCTGCACGTTGAAGCGCGGCGCGTTCGCCTCCTGCAGCGCGTCCATCACGTCGGACATCACGCCGTACTGCGCGTCCTTGTCCATCTTCACGATCATGCGGGCCGCGGGATTGGCGGTGCGCGCCGTGGTCAGCAGCGCCCCCATCTGCGCGGGGATGTCCTGGGCCGCGATCTGCCGATTCAGCTCGTTGCCGCCCTGATGCCAGATCACGCGCACGCCCGACTGGTTGCCGAATTCGGGCTTCGGCGAGGTCACGGCGATGGTGATGATGTCGGACTCCGGCGACTTGGCCTCGGAGTTCGACTCCGGCAGCGTGATCTTGTCCTTCTCCGGCGGCTTGAACTGCGTCGTGCACATGAAGAAGATGAGCAGCAGGAACGCGACGTCCACCATGGGCGTCATGTCGATGCTGATGCCGATCCGGCGTTTCTTCTTGAGCATCGCGAAGGCGTCCTACTCGCCGGCCGATGACAACAGCTGGATGGCCTCGTACGAGGCCTCGTCCATCATGTAGTTGAAGTTGTCCACGCGCGTCACGAACACGTTGTACATGACGATGCCGGCGATGGCGACGATCAGCCCGCCGGCGGTGTTGATCAGCGCCTCGGAGATGCCGACCGCCAGCTTGGTCGCGTCCACCGCGCCGGTGTGGCCGAGCGCCGCGAACGAGCGGATCATTCCGATCACGGTTCCGAGCAGCCCCACCATGGTGCTGATCGAGGCGATCGTGGACAGCGCGATCAGGTTGCGCTCGAGCAGCGGCACCTCGAGGCCATTGGCCTCCTGGATCGCCGCCTGCGTCTCGGCCACGACCTTCTCGCGCGGCGCGCCCTCGTGCCGCAGCTGCTGGTAGCGGTCGAGCCCGGCGCGGATCACGTTGGCGGCCGAGCCGCGCTGCTGGGAGCACAGCTTGATGGCGCCGTCGATGTCGCCGGTGTGCAGCCGCTTGCGCACGGCGTTCAGGAACGCCGGCAGCGGACCGCGGCCCTGCGCCTTCCGGAGGCTCCAGATGCGCTCGATGATGAACGACACCTGCAGGATGGCGAGCAGGATGAGTCCGGCCACCAGCGGCCCGCCCTTCTTCATGTTGTCGCCGAAGTCACCGAGCGCGGGCAGGTAGTACCACAGCGTGAAGGCGATCGCTGCCGCCAGGATGAATGCCGCTGGAACCATGTACCTTCTCATGCCTGTTCCGTCCTCCTCGCCCGGAGCATCCCGGGAGATGGCTCGTGTGGATCTGCCGCCCGGTCTTCCGCCCGGTCTAGACCGATTCCTTCTCCGCGAAGCTGGCGATCGCCTGCTCCTCGCTGCCGTACACGTCGAACACCAGCGAGAGCTTGGTGATGACGAAGATGTTCTCGATGCGCTTGTCCACCGAGCACAGCTTCATCTGGCCGCCGCGCCGCACGTAGTTGGTGTGCGCCGAGATCAGCACGCCGAGCGCGGTCGAGTTCAGATGCTGGGTCTCGCCCAGATTGATGACGAGGTGCTTGTTGCCGCCTTCGCCGAGCTGACGGATGGTCTGCTCCAGCTCGTCGGTCTCGTCGCCACCCGTCAGGTATCCGCGGGGCGTCAGCACGGTGATGCTGCCCACCTGGCGTTGCTTCATTGAGCTCCTCCCGCCGTCTTGGTTCGCGCCCCGCCTTCGAGGCTCCGCTTCGCCTTCGCCGCTTCCGCGTTCCCCGGCTCCTTCGCCAGCACCTTGTCGTACTGTTCGAGCGCCTTCGCGCGGTTGCCGGAATTCTGATACGCCTCGCCCAGCCACACGGCCGTCTGCATGTCGTTGGGGTTGATCGCCGCCGAGCGCTCCAGCGCCTCGACCGCCCCCGCATACTCCTTGCCGACGAGCCGGAAATACCCGAGTTGCCGCAACGCCAGCCCCTTGTTCGAGGAGTTCGTCGAATCGAGGTCGACGGACCGCTCGAACTCGTGCCGGGCCTGCGGAAGCGAGTCCAGCTGCTGGTACATGATACCGAGCCACAGGTGCCGCTCGGGCTTGGCATCGTCCTGCCCGACCGCCGCCCGCAGCGCCTCGAGCGCCTGCGGATACTGCTTCATCTCCTTGTAGGACAACCCCATATAGTAGTAAGACTCGCCCGCCTTGGGGTCAAGCGCGATTCGCCGCTGGAACACGGCGATGGCGCCGGGATAGTCCTTGTCGCGGAACTTCATCTTGCCCACTTCGTTGATCGCGATCTTGGCCTGCCAGGCGGTGGTGTCCTGCAGGAACACCGCCCAGAAGATCGAGTCCGCCCGCGCCGGCTCCTTGACCTCGAGCGGGATGGCCATGCGCAGCATGTCCTCGCGGCTCATCGACTCGTTCCCGGCCAGCGCGAAGTAGCCCTGCGCCTTGGCGGCGTCGCCCCGCTCGCTGTAGGCGCGCGCCAGCACGGCGTACAGGTCCTTCTGCTTGTCGCCGAGCTGCTCGGCCTTGGCCATGTTGGCGAAGCCCTGGTCCTTCATCGCCTGGTCCTTGGTCAGCGTGCCGAGCTTGAACTGGTCGCGGCCGAGGAAGCTCCAGCCCTTGGCGTCGTCGGGCTCGAGCGCCACGTACTTCTCGAGCGGGCCGCGGGCCTCGGAGAACCGGTCCTGCGCCGCGCTGCCGGATAGCGCCGCCCCCGCCCGATACAGCAGCTGGCCGAGACCCAGCTCGCCCGGCGGGTAGTCCGGATCCAGCCGCACCACGTTGCGGTACTCCGTCAGCGCGTCGCTCGCGCGGCTGCCCAGGTCCAGCGCCCGCGCCAGGCTGAAGCGCAGCTCGACGTCGCTCGAGTCGCGCGCCACGGCCGCCTGCAGCTCGGGGTACGCCAGCTCGTAGGTGCCGCGCAGCATGTAGAACCCGCCCAGCGCCTGGTGGGTTCTGGGGTCGTCCGGCGACTCCTGCACCGCGCTGTTGTACCAGTAGCCCGCCTGGCTCAACGAGTCGCGCGCCGCGGCCACGTCGCCGAGCGCGATCAGGAACTTGGGGCGCCATTTGGACCCCCAGCCGGTGCCGCGGTTGGCGTGCGCCTGCGCCTCGGGAAAGCGCTTGAGCTCCGTCAGGCAGTGCGACAGCGCCAGCTCCGCCTCCGGATACTTGCGATCGAGATCCACCGCCCGCTGCAGCAGCGGCACCGCCTGCTCGCACTTGTCCTGCTCGCGGTACACCTCGCCCTGGCCGTAGTAGCTCATGGCCAGATTGCCGTCCATCTTCTGAGCGGTCTGGAACGCGTCGAGCGCCTTCGCGTACTGATGGCGCCTGAGCCACACCAGCCCCACCCCGGCGCGGCCCTCGGCCTCGCCCTGCTGCGCGGCGCGCGTGAACGCCTGCATGGCGTCGTCCAGCCGCCCGGCCTGCAGGGCGTTGCGGCCGTCCTTCAGATCGTCGGCGTGCGCCGTGGCCGCCAGCGTGGCGAGGACGGTGCAGACGAGCGCGGCGCGGCGTGTGCGACGCAGCAATGGGTGGGGGGTGATCATGGCGGAAACGGGTCTCCTCAATGAGAGCTCAGCATCGGGGAACGTCGTACGAACCGCACCGGCACCGACGTGGGCACGAGTCCCTGCTCGTGCACGATCTTCTGTCCGTCGCGGCTGGTGATGAACGTGATGAAGCCGTCGGCCAGCGGCCGTCCGTGCGGCCGCACGTAGTAGCTGAAGAAGCGCGTGAGCGGGTAGTCGCCGCGATACACCGCCTCGAGGTCCGGATCCCAGTAGGGAAGCCCGCGCATCGAGGCCACGCGCAGCGCGCGCGCGCCGTGGCCGGCCCACGCCAGCGTGATGTAGCCGATGGCGCGCGGCTCGCGCAGCACGCGCGCGACCACGGCGGAATCGTCGCGCTCCTGGTACACGCGCGCGCGGATCGGCTGGTTCGACATCACCTGCTCCTCGAAGAACGCGGTGACGTCCGAGCCCGGCGGTTGCGCCACGGGCGCGATCGCCCCGCGCCCGCCGGCCACGTCGGACCAGTCGGTCAGCGTGCCCGAGTAGATGCGGGCCAGATCCTGAAGCGAGATGTTCTCCACCGGGTTCGCCGGGTTCACGATCACCACCAGCGCGTCACGCGCGAAACGATAGCCATCCACCTCGAGCCGCCCCCGCACCGCCGCCGCCCGCTCCTCGGGCTCCAGCTCCCGGGTCAGCACCGCCGCGTCGGCGCGGGCCTGGAACAACCCGGACACCGCGTCGCGGGACGAACCCGGCCGCACCTCGATCACAGCCTTGGGATAGAGCGCCTGGAAGGCCGATTTCTCGCGGGCGATCAGGCCCCCCGCTTCCGGGGGACACACCACCGTCATACGCCCGCTCGTCAGGGAGTCTTCCACCGCCTGAGGCCTGGATGCCGGGGAACAACCTGCGAAGCTCACGGCCGCGACAAAGCACGGCACGAAGCACAGGTTGCGGCAAGGCCGGCCGGTGCCCTGGACGCCGAAGTGCATGAATCTTAGGAACCTTGCGCGGCGCATGTCAATCCCAGCGCGTTCGAGCCTGTCAAACGAAGGACGCAGCGGACGCGGCGGGGCTATCACCGCATCCGCACACCATAGCGTATCCGAACGCACCCACGCGCACGTCATGAACCGGATGATTCCGCGACGGCATTCGGGGCAATTCGCGCGCCGCCCCAACGTTCCGACCTTGTGCAGCAGCCGCTGGTCCCCTAAGATGCCGCATCTTGCGCGTCCGCGCTCCGAGCGTCGCGCGCACAGGTGTTGGGGAGTCCCCTCGGAGACACGCCCTCTTCCCGCGTAGTCGGCACCGTGCGGCGCGTGTCACCGATCCGCCTCTCGCTGGGGCCAGACAGGACTCCCCTTTTTCTTTCTCCGCGGGCCGCGCCCGGCGCGCCGGCCCCGGCGGAGCAGGCGTTCGCTCCCCGCGTGCCGTGGTCGCGGCTCAGGGCTTCAGCCGGTACAGCATGCGCGGAAACGGGATCGTCTCGCGCACGTGCTCGAGCCCGGCGATCCAGGCCAGCGTCCGCTCGACCCCGATGCCGAAGCCGGAGTGCGGCACGGTGCCGTACCGGCGCAGGTCCTTGTACCACTCGAACGCCTCGTGCGGCAGCCCGTGCTCGTCGATGCGCCGCGACAACAGCTCCAGCGATGCCATGCGCTGGCCGCCGCCGACGATCTCGCCGTAGCCCTCGGGCGCGAGGCAGTCCACCGACAGGCACAGCCTCGGATCCTCGGGATCGGGCTCCATGTAGAACGCCTTCACCGCGGCGGGATAGTTCGTGACGAACACCGGCGTCGTGAACTGGTTGGCGAGCACGGTCTCGTCGGTGCCGCCGAAATCGCCGCCCCACTCGAACGGCTGGCCGGCGTCGTGCAGCCGCCTGACCGCGTCGTTGTAGTGAATGCGCGCGAACGGCGCGCGCACCTGCTCGAGCTTCGTCACGTCGCGCTCGATCCGCTTCAGCTCCTCGGCGCGCCGGTCGAGGATGCGCGCCACCGTCGCCACCAGCAGCCGCTCCTCCAGCGCGATCACGTCGTCCAGCGTGGCCCACGCCCACTCCGGCTCCATCATCCAGAACTCGATCAGGTGACGGCGGGTCTTGCTCTTCTCGGCTCGGAACGCGGGCCCGAAGCAGTACACGCGTCCGAACGCCATCGCCGCGGCCTCGGCATACAGCTGCCCGCTCTGCGTGAGGTATGCGCTCTGATCGAAGTACTGGGTCTCGAACAGCGTGCTCGTCCCCTCGCACGCGTTGGGCGTGAAGATCGGCGCGTCCACGAGCAGGAACCCTTCGGCGTTCATGAAGTCGCGGAACGCCGCGATCAGCTCGGCCCGGACCCGGAGGATCGCCTGCTGACGCGCGGACCGGAGCCATAGATGGCGGTGGTCCATCAGGAAGTCGACGCCATGCTCCTTGGGCGAGATCGGAAACGGCTCCGCCACCCCCATCACCTGCACCGCGCGCACGCCCAGCTCCACGCCGCCCGGCGAGCGGGCGTCGGCCCGCAGCTCGCCGCGCAGGACGACCGACGACTCCTGGGTCAGCGTGCCGAGCGCCTCCCAGTCGGCCGGGCTCACGTCCTTGACCCCCGCCACCGCCTGGATCTCGCCCGAGCCGTCGCGGAGGGTCACGAACTGCACCTTGCCGCTCGAGCGGCGATGGGTCACCCAGCCGCGGATCTCGACCGCGCTGCCGGCGTGCGCGAGCGCGTCGCACACGCGGATCCAGGGGTGGGTGGCGGAAGCAGAGGCGGGGTTCATCGCAGACTCCGTCGAATCGGCGCCCGCGCCGGAGCCGGCGCCGGCGTCCGACAGCCCGTCGGCATGCGGGTTCGGCGCTCAAGTACGCGGGTGGTGCGGCCGATACCGGGGCACGAAGGCCGAGCACGTTAGGGGTGGCCCCACCCCCTGTCAAGGGATTGAGAACGCATGCCGGTGATCGAGCACCACTACACCCGATGGGTCGCCCCGCTGCTGTCGGTGGCGTGGCTGGTCGCGCTGCCGGTCACCGCCCTCCCGGCCCCGCAAACCGACCGCGCTACCGCGACGGTCGAGACAGCCGCGCCTTCCGCGCCTGCCAGCCCCGCGCCCGCGGCGGCCGAGACCAGCGCGTCCGCCACGAGCGCTGCCGCCCCGACCGCGGACGCCGCGACCACGCCCACGGCCGCCGCTCCCGCCACCACGGCGCCGGTCGCGACCGGTGGCGCCTCGGCGCCCGCGCCCGGCGCGGAGCACCTCGATCTTCCCGCGTGGCTCGACTACAAGGCGCGCGCGCATCTGACCGCGCTGCCGGTCGAGGCGCGGCTGTTCTACCGGCGCGGCGTGATGCTGCGCAACTCGGGCTCGATCGAGGAGGGGCTGCGCGACGTGCGCGGCGCCGCCGAGCTGGACCCCGCCTACCTCGCCCCGCATCTCACCATGGCCGAGTGGTTCCTGTTCAAGGACCCGAGCCAGGCGCTGCTGCACTACGCGGCCGTGCTGTCCGCCACGCGCGACAACGTGGCGATGCAGCTCGCGCTCGCCGGCAACGCGCTGGTGTTCGGGTTCGGCGCGCTGTTCCTGGCGCTGGTGCTCACCGCGTTGATGGTGCTCGCGCTGCACCAGCGCGAGCTGCGGCATCCGTGGTTCGAGTGGCTGTCGCGGCGCGTGTCGCCGCGCACCGCGACGGTGTGGTCGTGGGCGTTCCTGCTGCTGCCGTTCGCGGCCGGGTTCGGGCTCGCGCTGCCGGCCGTGCTGCTGCTCGGCTGGCTGTGGCCCTCGCTGCGCGCGCGCGAGCGCGGACTGCTGGTGTGCCTGGTCGCGCTGCTGGTGGCGGTGCCGTGGGCCGGTCGCTGGGTGGATCGCATGGCGGCGCCGCTGCGCGAGGACGCCGGCCCCACCTACGGCGTGCTGCTGGACGAGAACGCGCCGTGGAACGCGGAGCGCGCCCGCACCCTCGACGCGCTGGCCGCGCGCGAGTCCGGCAATGGCTTCGTTCAGTTCGCGCGCGGCTGGCTGGCGCGGCGCCACGGCGACCTGGCGGCCGCCGAGGACGGCTTCCGCCACGCGCTCAAGGTGTGGCCGGACGACCCGAGCGTGCTCACCGATCTCGGCAACGTGCTCGCGCTCGAGAACCGCGACGACGAGGCGCTGGCGATGTACCAGCGCGCCGTGTCGGCGGATCGCGGCAGCGCGGCGGGGTGGTACGACCTGGCGCAGCTCGAAACGCGGCACTTCGTCTATCGCGACGCCTCCGACGCGCTGACGCGCGCCACCGCGCTCGATTTCGAGGGCGTGAAGAACGCGCAGTCGGAGTCGGCCCCCGACGGCAGCGCCATGCTGATGGACCGCTGGATCGCCCCCGCCCGGCTGTGGAACACGGTGTGGAACACGCCGCTGCCCGCGGGCCGCGTGGCGTGGCCGGAGGGCTGGCGCGGCCGCGTGGAGTGCGCCGGCCAGCGCTCGGGCGTGCTGGCGCTGGTGCTGGCGCTGATCGGGATCGCGCTGGGCGTGTGGGGCCATCACCACATGCCGCTGCGCCGCTGCAGCAACTGCGACACCGTGGTGTGCCGGCGCTGCGCCAGCCGGCGCCGCGAGACCGCGCTGTGCCCCGGATGCGCCGCCGTCGAGGCGCGCAGCGAAGTCCGGGACTTCGGCCACGCGCTGCTGGCGCAGCACCGCCGCCGCCAGCGCCAGCTGGCGCACATGGCGCGCACCACGTTCGCCGCGCTGCTGCCCGGCTTCGGCCTGGTCGCGTTCCGCCGCGTGGTGACGCCGGTGCTACTGCTGTTCGTGACCGCGTTGCTCGCCGCGCAGTCGCTGGGCGTCGATCCGCCGTTCGCGTCCGAGCCGCGGCTCGGACTGCCCGAGCACGAGCTGCCGCTCGCGGTGCTGGTGGGCGGCTGGGTCGCGCTGTACGCGCTGTCCATGTTCGGCTACCTGCTCGAGGTCGCGCGCGCCGAGGCGCGCGAGGCCGAACAGGATGCCCCGACCCGCGGCCGGACCACGCAGGCGACGCGTCGCACCGACGCGCGCGCGGCGTAGGAGGCGTCCATGGCACTCCAGGGCAACCTCCGCGACTTCTCCGCCACCGAGATCCTGCAGCTGCTCGGCAACCAGCGGAAGACCGGCTGCCTGACGCTCGAGCACGCCGGCCAGCGCCAGGGGGTGCACGTGCTGGACGGGCGCATCGTGTCCACGCGCATGCAGGGCCTCGCCAAGGACGATCCGCTGTTCGCGTTCCTGCAGAAGATCCACCGCCTGTCGGACGAGCAGGTGCGCGGCATCGTGTCGATCCAGAAGGAGTCGGGCCGCGACCTCGAGGACCTGCTGCTGAATGGCCGCTACCTGGACGAGGAGGAGCTGGCGCAGTACCTCGAGCGCCAGATGCTGGACGACCTGATGCGCGTGACGCGCTGGGAGGAGGGCGTCTACCGCTTCGACCCGCACATGCGCTGGCAGGCGCGGCCGCTGGTGCAGCTCGGGATCGAAGCCACGCTGATGGAGGCCGCGCGCCGCGGCGACGAGCGCCGGCGCTACCAGGAGACGCTGCGCGACCCGCAGCTGCTGCTCGGCGTGCGCGACCTGCCCGACCCCACCGACGAGCTGACCGAGGAGGAGCGCGAGCTGTTCGGGATCATCGACGGACAGCACACGCTGGCCGAGGTCGTGGCCGCCGCGCCGCTCACCGAATACGAAACCTACGAGGCGCTCCACCGGCTGATCGAGTCCAACTGGATCGAGATCGTCGGTCGCCGCGACGGCGGCGCGCCGGCCGTGGCGGCGCGCCCGCAGATGCGCCCGGCCGCGTCGCGCACGTCGTGGCTGCGCGAGCTGGCGCTGGTGGGGCTGGTGCTGGTGTCGATCGCCGGTCTGCGCGTCGCCTCGCGCACGCTGTTCCCGCCGCCACCCGCGACCACCGACGACGTGTTCGTGGCCGCGCAGCTGCGCGACGTGCGGTTCGCGCTCGAGCTCTACCACCGCGAGCACGGTGCGTTCCCGATGCGGCTCGAACAGCTCGTGGACGACCGCTGGCTGTCGCCGGCCCAGCTCCGCACGCCGGGCGGCATGTTCCTGTACCACCCGCGCGCCGACCTCGAGGCCTACTCGCTGGAGCTCGAGCACAGCTAGCGCCGGGCGCCGCGATCAGTCGAGGTCGCGCGGCTGCGGCTGCGCCAGGATCCACCTCGCCGCGGACGCCAGATCCTCCACCACCGCGTCCGGCGTCGTCGCCGCGTCCTCGCGTCGCTCCTCGTCCCGGCCGTAGCCGGTGCGCACCAGCACGCCGCGCCCGCGCGCGCGGTGCGCGGTCTCGACGTCGAGCCGCTTGTCCCCCACCACGAACGAGCGCGTCAGCGACAGCCCCTGATCCTCGGCCGCGCGCTCCAGCAGCTGGACGTTGGGCTTGCGGCACGGGCAGCCCTCGTCCGGCCGGTGCGGGCAGAAGTAGACGCCATCCAGCTCGACGCCGTGCGCGCGCAGCAGCACCCGCAACCGCGCCATCGCCTCGTACACCCGCGACAGCGGGAACAGCCCGCGGCCGACGCCAGACTGATTCGAGACCACGATCACCGGGTGCCCGGCGGCCTGCAGCTCGCGCAGCGCGTGCGGGACCCCGGGCAGCAGCTCGAGGTCGTCGGGATCGGCGAGATAGCCGCGCTCGATCACGAGCGTGCCGTCGCGGTCCACGAACACCGCGCCGGCTCCGGCGCCGTGCCGGCGCGCCAGCAGCCGCTCGCACGCACGCTCCAGGATCTCGACGTCGGCGTGCGTGGCGTCCGCGACGGGCGCCGGCGGCTCGGACGACCACGCCGCGAGCTGCTCGAGCGGGAGCCCGAGCGGGTTCTCGCGCATGGCGTCGGCCTCGCCCGGATCGATCAGTCCGAGCGCGTGGGCCGCCTGCCACGCCAGCCGGTCGGGCGCCCGCCAGCGCGCCACCGCGTCGCGCGCCAGCGCCAGCACCAGGCCGTGGGCGCCCGCCAGGCG
>DASSIN010000222.1:0-3262 GCA_035691845.1 Candidatus Eiseniibacteriota bacterium
GGGGCCGCACGTGGCGGCGGCGGCGCCGGCGCCCGCATCGCCCGCGCCGCGCGTCGCCGCGGGCGCGGACACGGCGGTGATCGAGCTGGCGGCGCTCGAGCGCGCCGGAGCGGTGCTGGGGCGCGGCGAAGCGCGGATTCCCAAGGCGGCGCGGGAGGCCGGCGTGATGGGGCGGGTGATCGTGATCGCGCACGTGGACTCCTCGGGCGCGGTGCGAACGGCCGAGGTGGTGAGGAGCGTGACGTTGCTCGACCGCGCGGCGCTCGAAGCGGCGCGCAGCTGGCGGTTCGGTCCGCCCGCCTACGGGCGCCGCGTGCGCATCCCGGTGGTGTTCACCTACTGATGCTGCTCGTCACGGCCGCGGAGATGCGCGCGCTCGACGACGCCACGATCACGGGCGGCCACGCCACCGGCGAGGCGCTGATGGAGCGCGCCGGGCGCGGCGTGGCGGACGCGATGGAGCGCCGCTACGGCTCGCCGCTCGCGATGCGCGTGCTGGTCGTGTGCGGCGTCGGCAACAACGGCGGCGACGGGTTCGTGGCGGCGCGCCACCTGCGCGCGCGCGGCGCGGTGACGACGGCCGGCATCGCCGGCGCGCGCGCCCGGGTGAAGGGCGACGCGCTCGCGCACCTGCGGCGGCTGGAGCAGGACGGCGTGCGCGTGGCGGAGTGGCCGGACGAGGCCGCGCTGCGGGCGGCGGTCGCGGCGTTCGATCACTGGGACTTCGCGCTCGACGCCGTGCTCGGCACCGGCGCGCGCGGCGCGCCGGAGTCGGTGGCGGCGGTGGCGGTGCAGGTGATGCGCGAGCTGGACGACGGCGGCACGCGCGTGGTGGCGGTGGACCTGCCGACCGGCGTGGACGCCGACACCGGCGCGGTGGCGCGGCGCGCGGTGCGCGCCGATCTCACGGTCACGTTCGGCTGCGCCAAGCGCGGGCACGTGCTGTATCCCGGGCGCGCGTTCGCGGGCGCGCTCGAGGTGGTGGACATCGGGCTCGCGCCGCCGCCCGCGGACGCGGCCGGGTTCCGGTTCCAGCTCGCCACCGCCGCCGGCATCGCCGATCTGCTGCCGGTGCGCGATCCGCGCGCGCACAAGGGCTCGACCGGGCGCGTGCTGGTGGTGGGCGGCTCGCGCGGGCTGAGCGGCGCGCCGGCCATGGTCGCGCGCGCCGCGACGCGCGCCGGCGCCGGCTACGTCCAGCTCGCCGTGCCGGAGGCGATCGCGGATCTGCTCGCGATCAAGCTGTGGGAGCAGATGCCGTTCGGCGTCGCCGGCACGTCCGAGGGCGGGCTCGCCGCGTCGGCGTTCGACGCGATCGCCGAGCGCGCGCAGCGCGCCGATGTCGTGGCGTTGGGCCCCGGGATGTGGCGTGGCGACGAGGCGGCGGCGCTGGCGCGGCGGCTGGTGCGCGAGCTGGACCGCCCGATCGTGCTCGACGCCGACGGCATCAACGCGTTCGCCGGCCATGTGGACGAGCTGGCGAACGCGCGCGCGCGCGTCGTGCTCACGCCGCACCTGATGGAGCTGAGCCGGCTCACCGGCGTGGCGGTCGACGCGATCGAGGCCACGCGGCTCGACACCGCGCGCGAGTGGGCCGGACGCACGCGGTCGGCGCTGGTGCTGAAGGGCGCGCCCACCGTCACCGCATCGCCCGACGGCACGGCCACCGTGAACGCCACCGGCAACGCCGGACTCGCCACCGCCGGCACCGGCGACGTGCTCACCGGGGTGATCGCGGCGCTGATCGGCCAGGGGCTTTCGCCATACGACTCGGCGCGCGCGGGCGTGTACGTGCACGGGCTGGCCGGCGACCGCGCGGCGGCCGCGCGCGGCGCGATCGGGCTGCAGGCGCGCGACGTCGTCGAGGAGCTGCCGCTGGCGCTGCAGACGCTCGCCCGCGTACGTGACGAGCAGCTCGAGCGGCGCGCCCGCCGGCAGCGCCCCGCCGGGTGACCGCCACGCGCGCGCGCGCCGGCTCGCGCCGGTCGCACGACGGCCCGGAGTCGCCTCCGGGCCGTCGATCCGGCTCCATGCGGAGCCGAAGCCTACAGGTGCCGCTTCAGCATGTTCAGGATCGCCGGCTTCGGGTATGCCCCGACCAAACGCTCGACCACGTCGCCGTTGTGGAACAGCAACAGCGTGGGAATGCTCTGGACGTTGTACTGGATGGAAATGTCGTTGTTCTCGTCGACGTCCAGCTTCACCACCTTGAGGCGGCCGGCGTATTCCGTGGCGAGCTCCTCGACGGTGGGCGCGATGATGCGGCACGGACCGCACCAGGCCGCCCAGAAGTCCACCAGCACCGGATGCTGCCTCGACGCCTGGACGACTTCGGCATCGAAACTCTGACCGGTGACCGCCACCGCATTTCCCATTGTGTACCCCCTCGTCACGCAACCCAAGTGACCGCGAAACGCCCCATTCCGATGCCGTCGGGGGCGAAACGATGCACGAACGTCCGGCAGGCCGCGCAGCATAGGAATGCCCCCGGGCGCGGTCAACCGACGGCGCCGCGCGATTCCACCCACGCCGACCGGGACAGCGTCCGACCGTGATCCCGCTGCGCGACGAAAACCCTTCACTCACCGTCCCGTTCGTGACCCGGGCGCTGATCGTCGCGAACACGCTCGTGTTCGTGTACGAGCTGCTGCTCGGCCCCGACCTGCGCGAATTCATGAACGTGTGGGGGCTGCGCCCCGAGCGCCTGGTGATGAGCGTGAGCGATCACGCCTCGCCGCTGCTGCCGGCGCTCGCCACCGTGTTCACCTCGATGTTCCTGCACGGCGGCTGGTCCCATCTGATCGGCAACATGTGGTACCTGTACATCTTCGGCGACAACGTCGAGGACGCGCTCGGCCACGTGCCATATCTGCTGTTCTACCTCGCGTCCGGGGTCACCGCCGCCGCGCTGCACACGCTCACCCACGTCGGCTCCATGCTCCCGACCGTGGGCGCCTCGGGGGCGATCGCGGGCGTGCTCGGCGCGTACGCGTTCGCATATCCCGGCGCGCGCGTCGTGACGCTGGTGCCGCTGTTCCCGTTCTTCCAGATCGTGCGCTGGCCGGCGTGGGTGGTGCTCGGGCTGTGGTTCGTGCTGCAGTTCATCCTGGGCGTCGGCTCGCTGGGGCAGAGCGCGGCCGGCACGGGCGGGATCGCGATCTGGGCCCACATCGGCGGGTTCGCGTTCGGCTGGGCGGCGATGGCGCTGCTGGGCCGGCGCACCGCCCCCGCCGTCGCCGGCGCCGAGTAGGCGCCCCGCCGT
>DASSIN010000223.1:0-5679 GCA_035691845.1 Candidatus Eiseniibacteriota bacterium
GGCCGCGGCGTGTGGGCCCGCGCGCCGCGCCAGACGGGCCGCGATCGCCGGCGGCGCCACCGGCGTCACGCGCAGATGCGGCGCGGCCGCGGCGGGAACCGCCGCGGTCGCGACCACGAACATCAGTTGGAGAACGACGGGCAACCGGGGCAAGAGGTGACGCACGCTCCCTGAGCCCGGCCGGGGATCAGAACCGATAGCCGAGCGTGATCTTGTTGACGTTCGACAGGCCCGAGTCCTTCGCCTGCGGAATGCTGGCGTAGTCGAGCGCCAGGCTGCCCCAGTTCACGCCCACACCGTAGGTCAGGTCCTGGATCTGGCCCAGCGGATCGTCGTAGTAGCCGATCCGGCCGGCGATGCCGATGTCGCCGAGACTCTTGCCGCCCTGGCCTCCGTAACGCACCTCGAGGCCGCCGTTGTAGGTGCGGAAGTCGTTGGTGACGAGCGACTGGTTGAAGTCTGCGGCGATCGTGGCGCCGAATCCCTTGCCGGCGAACGGATCCCACGCGAACCCGGCCTTGACGTTGCGCGACAGCGGGCTCGCCTGGTCCTCGTTCAGGAACGTGACGCTGGGGCCCAGGTTCTGAACGTTGACGCCGAGTTTGAGCCGGGCCGCCGGAAGCTGATACAGCGCACCCAGGTCGAGGCCGAACGTGGAGCCCACGCCCGACTGCGCCTGGGGCGCGAGCTGGATGCGGATGTACTTGAGCGATGCGCCGAGCGCGAAGTCCGGCAGGATGCGGGTGCCGTAGTAGAGCGCCGGGGAGAACTCGTAGGAGCTGAACGTGCCGGTGCTGTTCCCGCTCGCGTCAACCCCTTCGCTCTGGCCGTAGTTCAGGAACACCATCCCCAGGCCGAGCGCGCCCCAGCCTTCGACTGGCTGCACGTACGTGCCGTAGTTGTAGCTCACGTCGTTCGCCAGCCCGGGCACGAGCTGGGCGTAGGTGAGCTGCACGGCGGGACGCTGCAGGAACGCCAGCGCCGCCGGATTCCACCAGGTCGCTCCGGTGGGGTCGCCGCCCATGGCCACCCCGGCCGCACCCATGCCGTTCTCCCGGGCGCCGGGCTGGATGTCGAGGGATCGGCCGGTGCCCTGTGCGAATCCCGGCGCGGCCAACGCCAGACTGGCGACCAGCGCCAGGAATGTGGTCTTGAAACGCATGCTTTCGACTCCTCCTCAGGACGACAGTCCCCTCATAGGGCGGTCAGGGATACTACACCGCAGCGGCCGGGGGGCTCCATCTATTGTGGCCGGCCCGGGTTCCCGTGGCCGGCGTCGGCCGCCCCGGCTGGGCCGGAACCCCCGTGGCCGAGGCCTTCTGCGGGTTATCGGCCGGTCAGCGGTTGAGAATCACGAGCCGTCCCTGGGAGTCCGCGTGCTGCCGCGGGCTGCTGGAGCCATCCGTGTCGCGGGGATTCAGGTGCACGGTATAGAAGTACACGCCATTCGCCAGCTCGTCGCCCTCGGCATCCCGGCCGTCCCAGGGGATCTGGACCTGCCCCTGGGCCCCGAAACGGTGCAGCGTGCGGACGAGCCTGCCGCTGGCCGTGTAGATGCGCAGCAGCACGTTGACGGAGTCGCCGGCCACGTCCACCACGAACTCCCCGCCCGCGCCGGGCCCCTTGGAATGCGTCGGGTCGGGGAACAGGTAGCTGCGCACGATGTCGAGCGGCGGGCTCGTGACGACCTGGAAATCGACCGTCGCCGACGAGCGATGCGCGGCCGCGCTCAACCCGGAGGCCAGGTTGTCGGCCGCGGACACGGTGATGGTGTGGGCGCCGGTGGCGAGCCCGGGCAGCGTGTAGGTGGCGGTGCCCGACTGGTACGAGTCGGCGGCGTAGCGGAACGACGGGGTGATGTCGGCGCGGGTGGCGGTGTTGCCGTCCACCGTCACCACGATGCCGTTCTGGGGCGTGTGGCCGGTGGTCAGGATCCCGCTCGGGTCGAACAGGTCCACGCGCAGCGTGGCGTCCGGCCGCACCGAGCTCGAGCCGCCCGGGAACGACAGCGTGATGCGCGGGCCGGTCACGTCCCCCGGCGCCGGCGAGCCCGGGGCCACGCTGTCCGACGCCGCGCCGACCGCGTCCACGTCCACGAGGCCGCCGCCGGGCCGCCCCTGCACGTACGCGCGCACGCGCGCCTTCGGCCCCTCGCGCGCCTCGAGCGGCACGAAGAACTTTCCCTGGAACACGCCGCCGTGCACGCCCACGTCGCCCTGGAAGATGGTGCCCGCCTTGTAGGGATAGACCACGTAGCCGGGTGGCGCCGTGACCTCGGGCTTGGCATCCTCGACGCGCACGCTGGCCACGCCGTCGATCGGCACCAGGCTCCCGCCCGGCGCGTCCAGCACGCGGCCCTTGAACGTCAGCACGTTGCCGTGCGGCAGCACCGACGTGGTGTCGCCCGAGGAATCCGCCACCGTCAGCTCCACGTCGTACTGCGGCAGCGGCAGCGTCGCGGCCGCGTCGCCCAGCAGCTCGTACTTGGTCGAGTTCGTGCTCGGGCTCAGGATCTTGGCGCACAGCAGCGCGGGCGCGACCCGTCCCGGCGCGTCGGGCACGTACGGCAGGAACGGGCGGTCCAGCGTCTCGGGCGGCGCGCCCTCGAACTCGGCGCGCGTCACCTCGGGCGTGAACAGCGCGTCGTAGATGTCGCCGTTCAGCGTGGCGTTGTCGAACGACAACGCCAGCTCGGTGGCGGAGATCACCGCGATCGTGCCGCCGCCCGTGGTGGTGATCAGCCGCTCCCCCAGGCTCTGCACGGTCGGATCGATGAACTTGCCAACGTCGCACGAGGCCGACACGAACAAGCCGAACCGCGGTGCGTTGTGCAGCGTGCCCACGTCGCTGTCCAGGAATACGCGCTCGTCCGCCATCTGGAACGGGCTGCCGTGGCCGACGAAGTTGAACACCAGCACGCCGTCGTCGATGTTCTGGCGGATGTCGGCGGCGGCGCCGGGCTTGGTGTTGCCCGGACCGTTGGCGTACAGGTACTCGTACACGTACTGGCGGTCGAACGGCCACGGCAGATGGCTCTCGTCGAGCGCGGCCGTCTGCTGCAGATGGAACCACTCGCTGGTCGAGCTGCCGTGCACGTTGTCGTCGGCCACCAGCATCACGCGATTGCGCCACTCGCCCAGCGCGTTGGCGCGCTCCGCCAGCAGCACCTTGTTGTGCACCAGGTCGAGCGCGCTGGCGAGATCGTTGACGGGCAGCCGCCCCACGTAGAAGTCCGGCAGCGACACGGTCTCGCCACCTTCGCGCACCACGTCGAACAGCCAGTCGTCGGTGGTGTACTCGCGCCGCACCAGCGCGAACGAGTCGTAGTTGTTCTCGAACGTCGGAATCGGGTCGGCCACCTGCCCCGGCAGCGCGTCGCCGAGGACGTTCTTGTGATCGTACGAGGCGTCGCCCAGCAGCGTCACGTACGACACACGCGGCGAGCCGCCGTTCCAGTTGAAGAACACCGCGCGCATGAAGCCGCGGATCGCCGCCGGATCCTCGCGTCCCCCCGAGAACTGGTCGTAGATGGCGCTGATCGGCACCGCGCGCGCGAGATAGGGTCCGGGATGCGACAGCGGCAGGTGATCGGAGCGCCACGCCACCAGCGAATCGGCCGCGGCCTTGAACGGGTCGTAGTAGATGACGAGATAGTCCGACACGTTGGCGCTCGAGCGCAGGTTGGCGACCGGGTCCTGGCTCACGATGTCGGTCTGGGACGGGGTCAGGAACTGCGCGGTGGAGACGACGCGGTAGCGCTCGCCCGTCGCGTCGGCGAGCGTGAAGTTCAGCATGCCCAGGGCGTCGCGGGTCATGTTCGTGACCTCGCGCGGCGCGTTGGGCCAGGTCACGTCGAACACGCGTGCCGCGGTGGCCGCAGCCACGCTCGAGAACGGTCCCACCGCGTAACGGTGCGGTCCCGCCCCGGGTGACTCGAACAACAGCGTGTCGGCGTACGGCACGAACCGGCGCTGGTAGAACACGTCCACCCACGCCAGACCGTCGCTGTCGATGCGCTGCGGATTGCCGGGGTCGTTCACGACCGGCACGCTGAACGAGAACGTGTTCAGCGAGTCCAGCCCGGTGAACGTGGTGTCGTAGAGCTGGGGATAGGGTCCGTCGAAGCCACGCCGCGGGAACTGGATCGTGCCGTTCAGGCTCACGTCCAGGAAGTGCGTTGGCAGCGTCGGCGTGAAGCCTTCGGGGACGTTCGGCCAGTTGAGGCCCCAGATCACGCTGCGCAGCCGCGCCGCCTGCGTGCCGTCCACGCCCGGCGCGGCCAGCGCGCCGAAGTTGAAGATCCCGCCCTGGATCAGCGTGCGCCAGAACCATTTCTCCCATCGCTGCGTGGACGGAATCGACGGCGGCGTGGGCGACGGCTCGAGCGGCGTCGCGTCGGGGTAGTACTCCTTGTCGTCCTCGTAGTGCAGCCGCTCGCGGAACGTGGCCGGCGTCGTGCCCGCCCCCGGCGTGCCGTCGAGCGTGGCGTCGATGCGATCCACCGTCCCCACCGCCGCCGCGTTGCCGGCCACGCTGTTGTCGCCGCTGACCGTGAGCAGATACCAGGTGCGCGTGTCGTAGGGATGATCGATGTGGATCGTGTCCGGCGCCGACGGATCGTATTCGTTGGCCCACGCGTTCGGGCCCAGCGCGTAGAAGTAGAGGTAGTCGGCGTTGTCGCCGAAGTGCAGCCCGTCCGCCAGCGAGAATCCGAGCGCCACCTGCCGGTAGCCGCACGAGTCGCAGTAGTCCTTTTCCGGCATCAGCGGGCTGCCGATCGCGCGCGGATCGGCAACCGTGCCCCACGTGAACATGCGCAGGCTGTCGGCGACGACGCCGGTGTTCTGGTTGAACAGCGCCAGCTGGCGAAGCTGCGCGAACGTCACCTTGTAGAACCCCGAGCGGCGCACCGCGATCTTGATCCAGGTGCGCCCCACGAACAGGCTCGAGTCCGGCACCGCGGACGCCAGCCGCTGCACCAGGTCGGGGGCTAGGCTGGCGCGCGCCGCGGCGCGCGACGGACGCCGCCACGCGCGGCCCTGCGCGTAGTTGACGAGCGCGCCGCGGTACACGGGCTCGAACGGATCGTCGGTCTCGGCCGGATGCGTGACGGGCGCCGACGGCGTGAACGACACCGCCACGTCCACCTGTCGCCACCACGTCGCGCGCCGGGTGGCGGCGTCGTAGTCGGCTGGGAACACCGCGATCTCGGCCACGCGCTGATTACGCACCCACGTGAGCTGCCGCAGCTCGGCGCGTGCGGGCCGCAGCGAACGCCCGCGCGAGGTCAGCTCGCGCGCCGAATAGACCAGCGGCTGCTTCATGTCGGTGCGCCGCTCGGGCAGCGGCGCCAGCCGGATCGCGTCATGCGCCACCGACAGCGCCCCGGTGGCCTCGACGCCCACCGGCCCCGCCGGTGGCACCGCGACGCGCACGATCCGCACCGGCAGCGCCGGCTCACCCGCCTTCGCCTCGAGCGCGCACCCCGCGATCGTCATCTGCACCATGCCCGCCTCGGCCTGCCCCGGAGGCGGCGTGAACTGCGGCGTCGCGGTGCGCACGCGGAACCGGACGCGGTCGGGCGCGGTCGCGAGCAGGCTCGCCGGGCTGCGACCGCCGGCGCGGCGCGTGGCGCCGCCGGAATCGGGCGCGATCGCGGGCGCGGGTGCGGGCGAAGGC
>DASSIN010000224.1:0-7352 GCA_035691845.1 Candidatus Eiseniibacteriota bacterium
CGCAACGCGCGGCGCGGCGGCGCCGAGCGCGGCATCAGGTGGCGCGTGGCCCAGCGGAACGCGGCCAGGTCGCAGCTCCAGTCGGTGCGGTGCAGCGCGGCGAGCGCGCGGCGGTCGTCGCAGTGGAGCGCGCGCGCCACCTCCTCGCCCGAGCCCGGGGCGCCGGCGTGCACGAGCAGCGCGGCGAAGTAGACGTCGCGCGCATCCGCGGCCGGCAGCGACACGCGCTCGGCCAGCTCGAGCGCGACCAGGCAGGTGCGCATGCCGTGGCCCATCGGCTCGGCATCGGCGAGGTCGAGCGCCCGCGACAGTGCGGCGAGCAGCTCCGCGAACCGCACCCGCGGCGAAGGGGACGAGGGATTCACGCGGTTGTCATCGGCCGCTTCGCCGCGCGATTTGAGGCCTGACAATCTGACAGGGCCGCCCGCCTCGGGACGCGCCCCCAGCGCCTGGCGCGGAATGTCTCGATTTCGCGACACTCGCGCGGGCCGCCCGGTGCCCGGTATTATTTTCCTCGGCTCATCACGAATCCACTGCGTCGTGCCCGTCCCGCGAGGCGTGCCGGCCGGCACAAGCATCTTTTCGCTCTGGAGCCCCCATGCCTCCGACGCGCTGCTCTCCGCGGTTGCCCGCCGCGCTCGCGGCGTTCGCCGCGCTCGCCGTGTTCGCGCCGCCCGCCCGCGCGCTGCGAATCGTGGACTACAACGTCCTCAACTACCCGGGCAGCAGCGGGCCGGCGCGCGATCCCAGGTACCGGACCATCCTGCAGCCGCTGGCCGCCGACGTGATCGTCACCGAGGAGCAGACCTCGCAGGCGGGCGTGAACGAGTTCCTGTCCCAGGTGCTCAACACGCTGGAGCCGGGACAGTGGGCGGCGGCGCCATTCGTGGACGGCAACGACACCGACGCGGCGCTGTTCTACAAGCCCGCCAGGGTGCAGTTCCTGCACCAGCGCGCCTACTACCCGAACGCCGCCGACCTGCTGCGCCTGGTGCACGAGTACACGCTCGCGCCGGTCGGCTACGACTCGACCCGCACGCGGCTCGTGCTGGCCGCCGTGCACCTGAAGGCGTCTACCGGCTTCGAGTCGCAGCGCGGGCAGGAGTGCCGCGGGCTGCGCGACAGCCTGAACGCCCTGCCGCCCGGCACGTGCGCGTTCGCGTGCGGCGACATGAACTTCTACGTCGCCACGACCGAGCCCGGCTACACGATCCTGACCGAGTCCGAGGTCGACAACGTCGGCCGGCTGTACGACGTGTTCCCGCCGGCGGTGGGCGCGTGGCACGACAACGCCGCCTCGGTGCCGATCCACACGCAGTCACCGTGCCTGTCGGGTGGCGCGCTGTGCGCGAGCGGCGCCTCGACCGGCGGCCTCGACGACCGGTTCGACTTCTTCCTGCCAACGCTCAACCTGGGCGACGGCCAGGGCATGGACATCGTCCCCAACTCCTACGTGTCGGTCGGCAACGACGGCCAGCACTGGAACAAGAACATCACCGATCTGCCGATCACGCCCGAGGGCGCCGACTACGACACGGCGTTGATCAAGGCCAGCGACCACCTGCCGATCCGCATCGACCTGCAGCTGCCTTCGAAGATGGCGCTCGACAGCTCGGCCGTGGCGCTCGGCGCGTGCATCGTGGGCGCGGCCTCGCCGCCCGCCCATGCGCTCACCGTGCAGAATCCGGCCGTGCCGCCGGCCGACGGGCTCGATCTGACGCCGACCGCGCCCGCCGGATTCCAGGCGCTGCCGCCGGGCGCGATCGCGCCCGGGCTGTCGGGCACGGTGCAGATCACGCTGGATGCGAGCAGCGTCGGCGCGAAGTCCGGCAGCCTGGCGCTCGCCTCCGACGCGCCCGATCTGCCGCTCGTGCACGTGCCGCTGTCGGGCACGGTGCTCGACCACGCGCAGGCGTCGCTCGATTCGGTGGCCGCGGTGACGGCAGCCGGCGTCGATTTCGGCGCGCACGATCCCGGCGAGTTCGATCCGCAGCTCGTGGCGGTGTTCGATCGCGATTGGAACGCGCTGCGCGCGCGGCTCGAGGTTGCGGGCGCCGCCATCACCGGCGGCGACGGCCGGTTCGCGATCCAGGGCTTCGCGCCGACGCTGGTGTCGAGCCCGGGGGCGCGCTGGAGCGTGACGTTCGACGCCACCCAGGCCACCTCGGATTCCACGTACACCGCCGAGCTCGCGTTCACGAGCGCGGACGAAGCACTGCCGGGCGCCGCGCCGCAGCCCGACCTGCGCGTCACCCTGTCGGCGCACGTCAACGGCGCGCCGGTGGCGGTGGGCGCCGAGCTGCCGGGCGTCACCCGCCTGTACGCGCCCGAGCCCAATCCGCTGATCGCCTCGAGCACGGTGCGGTTCGACCTGGCGCGCGCATCGCACGTGCGGCTCGAGGTGTTCGATCTGTCCGGGCGCCGCGTCACGAGCCTCGCCAACCGCGGCTTCGCGCCCGGCCGGTTCCGCGTGGAGTGGAACGGCCGCGACGGCGCGGGCGCGACCGTCCAGCCCGGGCTCTACTTCGTGCGCATGACGACCGCCGCCGGCACGCAGGGCGCGCGGCTCGCCGTGGTGCGTTAGCGGCATGGCGGGATTCCGGCACGTGACGCGCGGCGCGCGGGCGGTCGCGCTGGGCGCGCTGGGCGTGGCGCTGCTCGCCGCCGCGCCCGCGCACGCGTTGCGCGTCACCACCTGGAACGTGCTGGCGTTCGACCCCCAGAACTCGGCCGACATCACCGCCACGCGGCTGCCGAACTTCCGCACCGTGCTCGGCGCGCTCTCGACCGACATCCTCGTCACCGAGGAGATGAACAGCCAGTCCGGCGCGGACACGATCTGGAACGCGCTCAAGGCCGCGCAGCCCGTTGGGCACGTGTGGAAGGAGTCATACCTCTCCAACTGCCAGAGCGCCTTGTACTGGGATTCGCTCCAGGTGCTGGTCTCGAACGTCAGCTCGTTCGCGGACGGGCAGAACCTGGGGCGCGACGTGCTGACGTGCCTGGTCAAGCCGGCGGGCTACGTCACCAACGCCGCCTGGTTCCGGATCTACGCCATCCACCTGAAGGCGGGCGGCCCGGCCACCGCCGACAGCACCACGCGGCGGCTGGAGTGCACGTCGATCCGCAACACCATCAACAGCGTCCCGCTCTCGAACGTCGGCCCCAACTTCATCCTGTGCGGCGACACGAACTTCTACGGCGCCTACGAGGGCGGCTACATCCGCCTGACGGAGAGCCAGACCAACAACAACGGCCGCAGCGTCGACCATCTGCCCATGCCCGGCGACTGGCACGTGATCTCGACCTACGCGGGCTACGACACGCAGGCGCCGTGCGCGAGCTGCATCGATCCGCTGTTCTCGGGCGGCGGCATGGACGACCGGTTCGACATCCTGTTCACTTCCGCCTCGCTGCAGGACGGCGCGGCCGCCGACGTGGTGGACTACTTCGCGTTCGGGAACGACGGCAACCACTTCAACACCGACATCAACGGCGGCGGCTTCAACACGGCCGTGCCGCTGGCGGTGGCCAACGCGCTGCACGACGCCTCGGATCACCTGCCGGTGGTGCTCACGCTGCAGCTCCCGGCGATCGTGTCGGCCGCATCGCACGTGGAATTCGGCACCGTGATCGCCGGCGCCACCGCCCAGCAGACGCTGACGGTGGCGGACGGCGCGCTCCCGCCGGCGGCCGCGCTGCACTATTCGCTGGCCGCGCCGGCCGGGTTCACCGCCCCGTCCGGGGGCTTCACCGCCACCGCCGGCCAGCCCGGCAACGCGCACGCGCTCGCCTTGTCCACCGCCAGCGCCGGCGTGAAGGTGGGGACGCTCACGATTTCCAGCGACGATCCGGATTCCGCCAGCCGCCCGGTGCAGCTCGCGGGCACGGTGCTGCGCCACGCGGCGGCGTCGCTCGACTCGCAGCGCGTGGTGCTGGCCGACACGCTCGATCTCGGCGCGCACACGGCCGGCGGGTTCTCCGACCTTGCCGCCAGCGTGTACGACCAGGGCTGGGACACGCTGCAGGCGCGGCTCGCGCTCGGAACCGCGAACGTCGCGGGCGGCGCCGGGCGGTTCTCGCTCGTGGGCTTCGCGCCGGCGCTCGTGGCCGGCACGCCGGCGCGCGTGACCGTGCACTTCGATCCCACCGGCGCCACCCCCGACAGCGCCTATCAGGCCACGCTCACGCTCGGCTCCTCCGACGAGCCGCTGCCCGGCGCGGGGCCGGAGCCCGATCTGGTGGTGACGCTGCGCGCCACGGTGTCGTCCACCACCGACGCGCCGCCGGCCGCCGGCGCGCTGCGCTTCGAGGCGCCGCACCCGAACCCGTTCGCGGCCGCGACCACGTTCGCGTTCGCGCTGCCGCACGCGGCGCCGGTCGCGCTCGAGATCTTCGATCTCTCCGGCCGCCGGGTGCGGAGCCTCGCCGCCGGCGAGCTGGCCGCCGGCGCGCACGCGATTCGCTGGGACGGCACCGACGCGCGCGGGGTGCGGGTGACGGGAATGATGTTCGCGCGCTTCCGCACGCCGGGGCTCGACCGCACCGTGCGGATCGTCAGCCTGCGCTGATTCACGCCCCGGGCGGCCCGCCTTCGGACGCCTCGCGGTCGCGCGGCGGCCCGCCGCCCTGCGGCTCGCCCCGCGTCCATCCCGGGCACGCGAGCACCGGCAGGCGCGGATAGCGCGCGAAGCGCGCGTCCACATCCGACAGCCGGCAGCGCCAGAACACGCTGCGCGGCGTGCGCACGATGTGCGCGTGCACGCACGTACGGCACAGCCCGACGGTATCGGTCGTCACCGCCGCTCCGCGGATGCGCCTGGACCGGAGCGCCGTGGCACGCGTCCGCAACAGGCATGCGGCTGGATGGCGTTTGCCGGCATCACAACCCTTGCCGCGGGCGTTCGCCGGAGCGGTGAACGCGAAACGGTTTCCCAGGCACGCAACGAGGTTGTTTCATCATGAAAACGGCGGTGTTTGCGTCGGCGCTGCTGGCGATGGTGACGAGCGTCGCCATCGCCACGAACCGGATCGACCGGAATCCACCCGAACCTCCCGCGCAGGCCGTGAGCGCGGTTTCCAACGTCCATGATAACGCCTCGCAGTCAGGAGGCTCGCTGGTGCCCGAGCCGGCGACGATGGTGCTCGCCTCGCTCGGACTGCTGGCCATAGGATCGGCGCACCGGCGTTCGCGCTAGTGCGGCGGCGGGGGCGGCGGCGATGTCACCATCGCCGCCGTCGTCGTTTTCGGTCCGCGTCACCGGACGTGGCCGCCACGGCTGGCGGCCGCCGAATCGCGCGGGCTAGACTCGCACCCGCGTGTCACGAACCAAGACCCGTCACCGGCTCCGACCGGGTGCGACCACCCCGGGATCATCCGCTCCACGCGCGGCAGAGCGCGCTCCGGCCGCTGCCGCGGCTGCGCCCGCCGCCACACCCGAGCCCGTCCCGAACGCTCACGCCGGAGCGTGGCGCACGGTGGCGTTCGCCGCCGTGGCGGCGGTCACGGTCGCGCTCGTCGCCGTGGCCGCCGGCCCGCACCGGATCGGAGACTACTTCACCGAGACCGACTTCTACGGCGCATACGCGGACGGCGCGCGGATGATCGCGCACGGGCACGTGGATCCCTCGCGCTACGGCGTGGTGGGCCCGGGCTACGAGTTCGCGCTCGCGCTCGCCGGGCTCGCGATTCCGCGGCTGTTCGACGCGGCGCAGGCGATCTCGATCGCATCGGTGGTGGCGACGCTGCTGTTGTGGCGCGCGCTGGCCGCCCGGCGGCTGGGGCCGGCCGCCGGCGCGCTCACCGTGCTGCTGCTGGGCGCGAACGCCACGCTGTTCCGCTACGGCTACAGCGCCACCACCGACGCGCTGGCGCTCGCGCTGGTGTCGGCCGCCGCGTTCGCGCTGTTCGCGGGCCGCACCCCGCGCGTGGCGCTGGGCGCGGGCGCGCTCGCGGCGGCGGCGTTCCTCACGCGCTACAACGCGCTGGTGCTGCTGCCGGCCGGGCTGATCGCGATCGGGATCGGCGGCACCTCGTTGCCCACGCGGGGCCGCGCGGCGCTGGCGTTCGCCGGCGGGTTCGCGCTGCTGGTGCTGCCGTGGCTGGCGTTCGCGCTGGCGCGCGGCGTGCGGTTCCACTCGCAGCTCTACCACGACCTCGCCTACGAGGTGTACGCGCACGCGCGCGGCATCGCGTGGGACGAGTACCAGGCGAGGCTCGAGCCGCAGTTCCACTCGCTGGGCGACGTGCTGGCGCGCGATCCCGGCGCGGTGGTGGCGCGCATCGCGTTCAACACCTGGGACCACCTGCGGCAGGACGCCCTGGGGCTGCTCGGGCTCCCGGTGGCGCTGGCCGCGCTGGCGGGGCTGGCGCTGATGGTGCGCGATCGCGTGCTGAAGCCCAATGCCGGGCTGCTGCTGGCGGGCGCGCTGTGCTACCTGTCGGTCGTGCCGGTGTTCTATTCGGAGCGTTACAGCCTGATGGTGCTGCCGTTCTACGCGCTGCTGGCGGCGTGGGCGTTCGCGTCGCCATGGCTGCGGCGCGGGTGGGGCGCACGCCCGCTCGCGCGCGCGCTGCAGCCGGCGCTCGCGGCGCTGGTGCTGGCGCTGTCGGTCGCCGGCAGCGCGCGCGTGCAGGCGCGCGAGATGGACCAGCTCCCGGTCGAGGCGCTGGCCGCCTCGCGCGCGCTGCAGGCGCTGGCGCGGCCTGGCGACGCCGTGAGCGCGCGCAAGCCGCACGTGGCGTTCCACGCCGGCGTGCGCGCGGTGGGGTTCCCGTTCGCACGCACGATCCCCGAGCTGGCGGCGTACGCGCGGGCGCAGCGCGCGCGCTGGCTGTACCTGTCGTGGCCCGAGGTCGAGACCAGGCCCGCGTTCTACGCGCTGCTCGACACCTCGGCCGTGGTCCCGGGGCTCGTGCCGCGCGTGGTGACGCGCCCGCACCCGGCCGTGCTGTACGAGATCGGCCCGGCGTTCGGGGCCGAGCCGGCATGGATGGCGAACGACACGCTGCGCACGCTGCACGTCGCGCGCGGCCGGCTGCTCGTCAACCCGCACGACCTGGACGCGCTCGCGGCGCTGGGCGATCTCGGGCGCGCGACCGGCCGGCTCGACGAGGCACGCGCGGCGCTCGACACCCTGCTCGCGCTCGCGCCGCGCACGCCGCTGGCGTGGGTGGCGCGCGGCCAGCTGGCGCTCGCGCTGCACGATCCCGCCGGCGCGGCGGCCGCGTTCGAACGCGCCGAGGCGCTGGATCCGACCAGCGCCGAGGCCCGCATCGGCCGCGGCTGGGCGGCGCTGGCCGCGGGCCGCGACGCCGATGCCGCCGCGCTGTGGCAGCCGGTCGCCGGCAT
>DASSIN010000225.1:0-2384 GCA_035691845.1 Candidatus Eiseniibacteriota bacterium
GGCCCGCACTGCTGGCCGCGATCGCCAGCCCCACGCTGCCGCTCACGCGCGCCACGCTGCTCGCCATCGTCTCCAACCTGCGCTACCCCACGCTGCGGCTGCTCGAGACCACCGATTTCCACGGCTTCGTGTTCGGCTCCCGGGACCGGCGCAGCGGGCGCGCGATCGGCGGCTCGGCCGTGCTGGCGGCGTGGATCGAGAAGCTGCGCGCCGAGAATCCCGCCGGCACGCTGCTGCTGGACGGCGGCGACTGCTTCCAGGGCACGATGATCTCGAACCTGCAGTACGGCCGCCCGATCGTGGAGCAGATGAACGCGCTGCACTACGCGGCCACGGCGGTCGGCAACCACGAGTTCGACTGGACCGTGGACACGCTGGAGGCGCGCGTGCGCGACATGCGCTTCGACGCGCTGGGCGCGAACATGGTCGAGCGCCGCACCCAGCGCCTGCCGCGCTGGGCGCGCGCGGACACGGTGCTCACGCGGCGCGGCGTCCGGATCGGCGTGCTCGGGCTGTGCTTCCGCGGCACGCCCACGGTGACGCTGCCCGCCAACGTCACGATGCTGCGGTTCGATGACGACTCCGCCACCGCGGCGCGGCTCGTGCCCGAGCTGCGCCGGCGCGACCACGCCCAGGTGGTGGTCGAGGTGGGCCACATCCCGGCCGAGACCGACTCCACGATGCGCGCGCTGTCGGGCGATCTGCCACGGCTGGCGCGCGGCGTGCGGGGCGTGGACGTGTGGTTCGGCGGCCACAGCCACAATCGCGTGCTGGACGAGATCGGCGGCGCGCCGGTGATGATCGCGGGCGCGCACGGCGAGGTGGTGGGCGTGTGCGACCTGGTGGTGGATCCGGTGCGCGGGCGCGTGCTCGAGCGCCACGCGCGGCTGCAGACCACGTGGGCCGACGAGGTGACGCCCGATTCGGCCATGGCGGAGCGCGTCAAGCGCTGGAACGCGGGCATCGCGCCGCTGGCGGCGCAGCCGATCGCCCAGACCCCGCACGCCATCACCCGCGTCACGGCGGGCGGCGGCGATTCCGGGATCGGCGACCTGGTCTCGGACGCGATGCGCGACGCGGTGCACGCCGACGTCGCGCTGCAGAACGCGGGCGGTCTGCGCGCCGACCTGCCGCAGGGCACGATCACGCGCGGCGCGGTGTACGAGGTGATGCCGTTCGACAACACCATCGTGACCGAGGAGCTGACGGGCGCCGATCTGCGCGAGCTGTTCGCCAACGGCCGCGTGCTGCCGCTGTCGGGGCTGCGCGTGACGGTGGACATGAGCCGCCCCGAGGGCCAGCGGCTGGCCGCCATCACCATGGCCGACGGGCGCCCGCTGGACCCGGCGGCGCGCTATCACGTGGCGATGAACAACTTCATGGCCACGGGCGGCGACAACCTGAAGATCCTGGCGAACGCGCCGCACGTCGACACGGGCCTGCTGGTGCGCGACGCGATCGAGATCTACATCAAGTCGCGCGCCAGGGCCGGCGTGTTCGACTACGGCCCCGACGGCCGCCTGCAGCGCACGGGCGGCCGCGACTGACCGCCCGCGCGCCGCGCGCGGCACCTCGACGCGAAACACGCGCGCCCGGCGAGGAGATCCCCGCCGGGCGCGCGCGTTCCGCCGCGGTCAGTGGCCTTCGCTGGTGTTGAGCGAGCTGCCCTCGACCGGCGACGACGACAACCCCACGCCCGACTTCTGGAAGTAGCTCTTCACGCCCTCGGCCAGCTCGTGGCCGATCTCGTGCTGGAACGACGGGCTCGCCAGCAGCCGCGCCTCGACCGGGTTGTTGATGAACGCGGTCTCGACCAGCACCGACGGGAACTCGACCGATTTCAGCACCACGAACCCGGCCTGCTTGATGCCCCGGCCCTCGAGCCGGCGGTCGGTCGTCAGGTGATCGAGCAGCGTCTCGGCCAGCAGCTGGCTCTGCTGCAACGCGGACGAGCGCTTCACGTCGTACAGGATGCCGACCAGGTCGTCCTCGGCCCGTGCCGGAACGCCGCCCACCAGGTCGGCCGCGTTCTCGGTGCTGGCCAGGTCCTTCGAGGCCTGGTCGGAGGCGCCGCGCAGCGACAGGAAGTACACCTCGGTGCCGCTGCCGCCGCCGCGCCGCGGCGACGAATTGGCGTGGATGCTGATGAACAGATCGGCCTTGGCGCGCTCGGCGATGTGGTAGCGCTCGCGCAGCGGGATGAACGTGTCGCCGTCGCGCGTGAGCGACGCGCGGATGCCGGGAATGCGATTGAGCTCGTCCACGAGCGAGTGTGCAACGGCCAGGTTGGTCGACTTCTCGAGCACGCCGCCCGGGCCGTGGGCGCCGGTGTCCTCGCCGCCGTGGCCGGGATCCACCAGCACCACGCGCACGCGATCGGCGCG
>DASSIN010000226.1:0-2068 GCA_035691845.1 Candidatus Eiseniibacteriota bacterium
ACGCGGCCGGCACGGCGCGCGCGACCAGCCCGATCCTCTCGGCCCGGCGGCCGTCCACGGTGCGGCCGGTGAGGATCAGGTCGAGCGCGGCGGAGAGTCCGATCAGCCGCGGCAGTCGCGTGCTGCCGCCGAACCCGGGCAGGATCCCGAGCTGGGTCTCGGGCAGGCCGAGCGCGGTGCGCGGCTCGAGCGTGGCAACGCGCGAGTCGCACGCCAGCGCCAGCTCGAGGCCGCCGCCCAGGCACGCGCCGTCGATGGCGGCCACGGTCGGGCAGCCGAGGCCCGCGAGCCGCTGGAACGCGGCGTGCGCGCGGCGCACCAGCCGCTCGACCTCGGTGGCCTCGGTGAGCGCGGCGATCGCCTGCACGTCGGCGCCGGCCACGAACGACCCGGGCTTGGCGCTGCACAGCACCACGCCCTCGGCGTCGTGGCGCGCCTCGAGCTCGGCCAGCGCCCCTTCGAGCCCGCCGATCGCCGCGGCGTCGATCACGTTCACGCGCCGCGCCGGGTCGTCGAACACGAGCCGCGCCACGCGCTCCTGCCATTCGATCCGGAATGGCGTCACGCGCGCGCTCCCGTCACGGCCGCTCCAGCAGGAACGCGGCGCCCTGTCCGCCGCCCACGCACAGCGCGGCCAGCCCGAGCCTGGTCTGCGAGCGCCGCATCTCCATCAGCAGCGTCAGGATCAGTCGCGCGCCGCTCGCCCCCACCGGATGGCCGAGCGCGATCGCGCCGCCGTTCACGTTCAGGCGCTCGAGCGGAATCTCGCCCAGCGCGCGCTCGCGGCCCAGCTCGGCGCGCGCGAACGCCTCGGAGCGCGCGGCCTCGAGACACGCGATCACCTGCGCGGCGAACGCCTCGTTGATCTCGAACCGCTCGATCGCATCGAGCGACGTGCCATCCTTCGCCAGCAGCTTGTGGATCGCGAACACCGGCCCCAACCCCATGCGCCGGGGCGACAACCCGGCGAACGCGTAGCCGCGGATGCGTCCGAGCGGTGGCGTTGGCCATTCCCGGGCGGTGGCCTCGTCGCCCACCAGCAGCGCCACCGCGCCGTCCGTCACCGGGCACGCGTTGCCGACCGTGACGGTGCCGTTCCTGCGGTCGAAGTACGGTTTGAGCTTCGCCAGCTGCTCCAGCGTCTGGTGCTCGCGTGGGCCCACGTCGTCGAGCACGGCGTCGAACGTGGGCGGCGGGAACACCGGCACGATCTCCTCGCGCAACCGCGCGCGCGCCGCCACCGTGCGCTGGTGGCTCATCAGCGCGAACTCGTCCTGCCGCTCGCGGGTGATCCGGAACTCGCGCGCCAGCTCCTCGGCGGTCTCGCCCATGTTGAGCCCGCACGTCAGGTCCGTGAGGCCTTCGATCAGCGACAGCCGGGGCTTCAGCATGTGCGGCCGGAAGCCCGCCAGCGCGCGCCCGCGCGCCGCCGGGGTCCTGGCGCGCATCATTCCCTCCAGCCAGTCACCGTAGTCGAGCCCGTACTGCAGCGGGATCTGGCTCATCGATTCCATGCCGCCCGCCAACACCAGCCGCGCCGCGCCGAGCGCCACGCGATCGGCGGCGTCGGCCACCGATTCCATCCCCGAGGCGCAGTTGCGGTGCACGGTGAAGCCCGGCACGCGCTCGGGGATCCCGGCGCGCAGCGCGGTCACGCGTGCCACGTTGGCAGCCTCGGCCGGCTGGGCACAGTTGCCGAGGATCACCTCGTCGAGCGTGGCGGGATCGAGCGCCGAGCGCGCCACCAGCTCCGCCACCGCGACGCGCCCCAGCTCGTACACGGGCGTCCTGCGGAACGCCGAGCCCGACTTGGCGAACGGGGTGCGGATGCCGGCCAGGATCCAGGCCGCGCCGCTCATCGGCTGGCGTCCTCGGACACGTTGCGGCATGGGATGAGGGGGAGCACCGGCCCTCCACGGGATCGCGGGGCGCTGCACGCGCGCAACGCGCCGCGAACGGCGCCGCGCGTGGACGTGACGAGGCGCGGGCGAATGTGGCGCACGGCTTCCGGAGTTGTCAACGCGCGCGGCGCGGGCGCCCCGCGCGCCCGGCGGCGCGTGCCCGCCCG
>DASSIN010000227.1:0-8929 GCA_035691845.1 Candidatus Eiseniibacteriota bacterium
CGCGCGCGCGAGCGGACCGTCGGCCGGCTCGTCGCGCGTGACCACGACGCGCAGCGGCCCGGTCACGGGAGCGGCTCCGGCGCCGGGCGCGCGCGTCCGACGTCCTCCAGCAGCTCGGCCGCGCCACGCGCGAGCAGGCCCTGCGCCGCCGCCTCGCCGGTCGAGCGGGGATCACCGCCCTCGGCGCGCGCGTGCAGCGCCCGCCCGCCGTCGGGCGCGAACACCGCGGCGTCCACGACGATGCGGGCGCCGTCCACGCGGGCGTAGGCGCCGAGTGGCACGCTGCAGCCGCCGCGCAGCGTGTGCAGCACGGCGCGCTCGGTCTCGACGGCGCGACGCGTGGCGGCGTGGTCGAGCGCCGACATCCTCCCGCGCCAGCCGTCCTCGGCGCGCGTCTGCACGGCCAGCGCCCCCTGCGCCGGCGCGGGCAGCATGTGCTCGATCGCGAACACCTCCGTGATGCGATCGCGCAACCCCAGGCGGTCGAGCCCCGCGCACGCCAGCACGATCGCATCGAGCTCGCCGCGCGCGAGACGCCCGAGCCGCGTCGGAACGTTGCCCCGCAGCGGCAGGCATTCGAGATCGTCGCGCAGCGCGCGCAGCTGAGCGGTGCGCCGCGGGCTGGAGGTGCCCACGCGCGCGCCGGCCGGCAGCGCGCGCAGACGCACGCCGCCACGGGCGCACAGCGCGTCGCGCGCATCCGCGCGCGGCAGCAGCGCGGCGATCGTCAGCCCGGGTGACGACGTCACCGGCAGATCCTTGGCGCTGTGCACCGCCACGTCGATCCGGTGATCGAGCAGCGCGCGCTCGAGCGCGGAGGTGAAGAATCCCGTGCCCTCGACCGTGTCGAGCGGCACGTCGGCGCGCACGTCGCCCTCGGTCAGCAGCTCCACGATCTCGAACTCCGCCGCCGGCTCGAGCCGGCGCCAGGCGGCGATCGCCTCGTCGGTCTGGACGCGCGCCAGCGCGCTGCGGCGCGTGCCGATCCTAATCGCGGGCATCGGGCTCCCCGTCGTCCAGCCCGAACAGCGCCTGCAGCAGCTCGGCCTCGCCCGCATCGCGCACGCCGCGGCGCCGCAGCGTGCGCGTGGGCTGGTGCAGCAGCCGCACCAGCATGCGGCGCGTGATGCGGTCCAATGCCTCGCGTTCGACCCCGCACGCCCCGGCCGACTGCACCGCCTCGCGGCGCACCGCCTCGGCGCGCTGCCGCATGCCGCGGATCAGCGGGCGCACCGCGCCGTCCTGCTGGCGCGCGGCGAAGTGCGCGAGCTCGCGTTCCAGCACCGCCTCCGCGCGGCGCATCTCCTGCTCGCGCCCGGCGCGATGCCGCGCCAGCGTGCGCTCGATGTCCGACAGCTCGTGCATCACCACCGCCGGCAGGGTCCGGCATTCCTCCTCGATCGCGCGCGGCCGGGACAGGTCGACGAGCACGAGCCGCCGGCTCGGGCAGGCGCGGTGCGAGCGAACGAGCGCGGCCGTGACCACCGGCGCTTCGGCCGGCACCGCCGCGACCACCGCGTCGGCGTGCCCGATCCAGTGAGGAAACTCCGCCAGTCGCGCCGGCGTGGCGTGGAGCTCCTGTGCCACGGCCTCGGCCCGCGCCCAGGTGCGGTTCATCACCACCAGCCGGGCGACGCCGCGGTGCGCGAGCTGCCGCGCGGCATGGGCGCCGGTCACGCCGAGGCCGATCACCACCACCGTCATGCCGGCCAGCTCGGCGTCGGTCACGTCCAGCACCTCGATCACCGCCGAGGCCGCCGAGCGCACCCCGGCGCCGATGCGCGTCTCGGCGTGAGTCCGCCGGCCGGCGCGCAGCGCCGCCTGGAACAGCTCGGACAGCGCGGGCGCGGCCGTTCCGTCGCGCTCCGCGGCGCGCAGCGCCGCGCGGAGCTGGCCCAGGATCTCGGTCTCGCCCACCACCGCCGACTCGAGCCCCGCCGCGACCCGGAACAGGTGGCGCGCCGCTGGAACCCCGGTGGCGCTGGCCAGCGCCGGAAGGCTGTCCCCGGATCGCGGCGCCGCGCTCAGCAGGATCTGCTCCGCCGTCCCGCAATCGACGGCGCCGCGCGACAACCAGTAGAGCTCCGTGCGATTGCACGTGCACACGAGCACGCCCGGGATCCCGGCGTGGCGAAGCCGCTCGCGCACGCCCGCGCGGGCGTCCTCGAGCAATGCGAACGCATCCAGATCACCGGGCGATGCGGACCGATGGTTGATGGATCGCATGGCGATCGCATCGAGCGCCCGGAGGGCGGGGGATCGGGGGAGGCGGGATTCGATCATCGCTCACGCATGGACAGGGCGCATGACGCCACACGCTAGCGGGTCGCGCGCCCCGCGCACCATGCGGAACTCTGCGGAGAACCATGTCCGTGAAACTACGGGGCCGCGTCGCGCCGCCGCCGATCCCTCCGGCTCCCACGTGCGACCGGCGACGGCATCGGGTCTGCGCGCCATGCTGCGGCCGGGTTCCACGTTCGCGCCCCGGCTTCGCGCGATACGTGAACGGCGGCGGCGATCGCGCGCCGCCGCGTCAGTGGACGATCAGCAGGCGCTGCAGCGCCACGCGACCGTTCACCCGCAACCGGCAGAAGTACACGCCATCCGGCCAGCGCGTTTGAAGCGCGATGGCGTGCTCGCCGCGCGACTGCTGTGCCTGGGCCAGCGTCGCCACGCGCGCCCCGGTCAGGTCGTAGATGCCGAGATCCACGTTCGCACGCGACGGCAGCGTGTAGCGGATCACGGTCCCGGCTCGGGACGGATTGGGCGCCGCCCGCAGCGCCAGCGTGCCCGGCGGCGGCTCGCCCACCGCGGCCGGTCCGCAGTTCGTGAGCCGCTGATGCGCGAATGCGATCACCCACGCCAGCGAGGGATCGAGCACGTTCTGCTCGTAGATCTCCACGAAGTGCGCGTCGTAGGCAATCGCGTTCTGCACCGCCTGGTACAGGGTCGAGTCCCGGCGCGCGCACGCGTACAGCTCCGCCGGGTCCATGGTCTGGAATCCGGTCAGCGTGACGGTGGAGTACTGCGCGATGACCGGCCAGTGATATTTCGGGGGCTGCTCGGGGCAGTACGGGCGGCCGTCGAGCCCGTTGGTCTGGATGCCGAACCGGTTCGGCGCGTGCGACAGCCCGTAGGCGATGATGTCGTCTTCGTAGTGCGCCTGCAGCGTGGAGTCGCCGAGCGGCAGCGAGTTCGGCACCAGCGCGATCGTGAACGACGCGCCGCTGCCCGCGAACGCCGCGTCGTATGCGTCGATCGTCTGTCTCCATGCCTGCTCCAGCAGCCGCGCGAGCGTCGTGTCGGAGCCCGCGACGGCGCGCCACGTGGTGACGCCGGCGGAATCGGTGGGCAGCGCCATCTCGCCGTTGTAGGCGTTCGGGCCCGCGAGCGACACATAGGCGAGCGACGGCTGATGGCCGTAGCGCACGGCCAGGCTGTCGACGAACCGGAACCAGTGATGCAGGTACGTGCTGTCCCACGGCAGCGGGAGCGGCGCGAGCTGGCCCGCCAGCGGTCCGTCGGGCACGAGGAACGAGGCGGTGTGCGATGCCGCGATCACCGCGGGTGGCGAGTAGAACCCCGGCGCCACGATGAGGTGGATCCGCTTGCTGCCCGCAGCGGCGAACACCTGGTCGAGGTAGCTCCAGCGGAAGGCGCCCTGGTCGGTCTCGAGGCTGTCCCAGTAGGCGCGCACGACGAGGCCGTCGGCCAGCGTGTCGGCGAGCGTGGCGGGCCGGGGCGGCTGGTCCCAGGGCGTGACGGACAGCACACCCCAGCAGTTCGTGCTGGCGGCAGCCGCGGGCGCCGGCGTCACGAGCACGGCGGCCAGGCAGAGCGCGATCAGGATCATGACGGCGGCCTCCCGGACAGGTGCAACAAGTCTAGCAATCGCCCCGCCGCGCGCTCATCCCCCAATTCCTTCACGAGCCCGTCAATTGCTGGCATGGCTCCGTCAATTCATCGCGCGGCCGGCCCCACACGGACCCTTTGGGCCTGAAGCCGCGTGCGGAAACCGCCGATAATTCCACGAACGCAGGTCTCCCCATCGCACGCGCCTGCACGACTCGAGGAGAGGTCAGCCCATGTCATCCCCCGATCCTGGCGTCGGCGCCATGCGCCGCGCTTTCACCTGCCTGCTCGCGACTTGGCTGTGCCTGCCCGCCGCGGCGTTCGCGCTCGGCCCTGGCGGCCACGGCGGATCCTCCGGCACCGGCTCGGGCTTCGGGCAGAGCCACGGCCGGCTGCTGCCGCTGCTGCCCGACGGCACGCCCGTCGAGCCCAGCACCGATCGCGCGGAGTTCACCGAGAGCGCCGACATCCTCGATGCCGGCCACACCGCGTGGGAGGTCAACCTCGCCGGCGGCGCCGTGGACCGCCTCAGCACGCTGCATTCGAACTCGCTCGAGCTGGTGCACGTCGAAGGCCGGCGCGGACTGGGCGGAGGACTCGAGTTCGGTGCGCAGGTCGAGGGCTGGAACCAGGTGGCGGTGCAGCAGGGCGCCACGCAGCAGCGCGTGGAAGAGAGCGGCTACGGGCCCACCACGCTGACGCTGCGCGAGCGGCTCGTGGCGGGCGGCGACACGGCGACGTGCGTATCGCTCGGCGCGCACGTCAAGCTGCCGGGGGCGAGCGACGGCCCCGGCACCCGCGTGACCGAAGGGGGCGTGTTCCTGCCCGCGTCGTTCGCGCTCGGCGGGAGCACGCACCTCGGCACCACGCTCGCGGCCGACATCGTCTCGAACGCGCTCGATGCCGGCCATCATCTGGAAGGCGCGGCCTCGGTCGAGCTGTCGCACGACTTCGGCGACCATCTGTCCGTGCGCGGCGAGGCGGTGAGCGTGTGGTACGGCGAGACCGGCCGGCCGTGGCTCGGCGTGCTCGACGCCGGCTTCACCGTGGAGCCCGTGGCCCACGTCGGGCTGACGCTCGGCGTCGCCACCGGAACGCGCGGCGGCTTCGGCGACGTGGGCGGCTTCGGCAGGGTGAGTGTCCACTCCTGATTCCGGCCGGGCGCCCGCGCGCGCGCGGGCGCCGCGGCACGTGTTCGCGGATCCCAGCGGCCGGCGGGAACGCATGCTGCAGGGGGTGGCCATTGCGGGCGGCGCCGCGCTGCTGCTGATCACCACGATCTTCACCGTGAGCCTGCTCGCGATCCCCGCGCTGCCGCACCTGCGCGGGACCGGTCCCGAGCTGCCGCGCGCCGTCCGCCCAGGCGTGCCGCATCGGCCCGAGGCGCGCGATCTGCTGGCGGCGCGCGAGCGCAAGCAGCTGATGAGCCAGATCGCGCACGACGAGGCCGCGCGCCGCGCGGCCAGCGCGGCCAGGGCCGCCGCGGCGCCGGCCGGCGGTGGCCCGGTGATCACCGGTGCGTTCTACGCCTCGTGGCAGGAGACCGGCATCCACTCGCTGCGCGCCAACGCCGACCGGCTCACGCACCTGTTCCCGGCATGGCTGCGCGTCGGCGAGGACGGCGAGCAGCTCGACACGCGCGACTGGGATCCGGGGCTGACGCCGCGCAACGTGGACGTGCTGCAGGTGTGCCGCACGCACGGGATCGCCGTCCACCCGGTGCTGTCCAACGCTCACGAAGGCGTGTTCGATCCGGCCCGCGCCCACCGCCTGCTGGCCGATCCCGGTCGCCAGGAGCGCCTCGCCCGCTCGGTGCGCGACTGGCTCGTGAGCCACGGCTTCCGCGGCTTGAACGTGGACTTGGAGAACCTCGAGCCCGGCGATCCCGAGCGCGTGCCGCTGTTCCTCGCCCGGCTGCGGCGTGAATTCGAGCGCGACAGCCTGGCGCTGTCGTTCGACCTGCAGATCGACGGGCGCCAGCCGCCGGTGCGCGAGCTGGCGCGGTGGTGCGACTTCGTGGTGCTGATGGGCTACGACCAGCATGGCCGCGACGATCCGCCGGGCGCGCTGTGCGGGATCCGCTGGTTCCAGGCCGCGCTCGACCGCACGCTGGCCGGCATTCCGCCGTCCCGGCTGGTGTGCGGCATCGGCGGCTACGGCTACGACTGGACCTCAGGGCAGCCGCTGGCCGACGCGCTCACCTATCAGCAGGCGATCTCGACCGCGCACGACGAGCGCCCCGACGAGCGTCCCGAAGACGTGGTGGACTTCGATCCGCGCGAGCTGAACGCCACGTTCGAGTATCGCGACGACGCCGGCCGCGCGCACGAGGTGTGGGTGCTCGACGCGGTGTCGGCGGCCAACGAGCGTCATGTGGCGCTGTCGCGCGGCGTGCGCAGCACGGTGCTGTGGGTGCTCGGCAGCGAGGACCCGGACGTGTGGAGTTTCATCGACCGCGCCCATCCCGACGCCGCCGGCGACTCGGCCCATCTCGCCGTCACCCACTACCCGTTCGACGTGGACTTCGAAGGCGACGGCGAGATCCTGTCGGTGCGCTCGTTCCCGACCGACGGCAGCCGCAGCCTGGAGCGCGATCCGGCGACCGGGCTGTTCTCGGACGAGAGCTACCACCATTACCCCTCGCCGTTCGTGATGGGACGCGAGGGCTACCAGGCCAAGACGATCGCGCTTACGTTCGACGACGGCCCCTCGTGGCCGTGGACGCCGCAGATCCTGGACGTGCTGGCCGCCGACAGCGTGCGCGCCACGTTCTTCGTGGTGGGCCGCAACGCCGAGCGCCATCCCGACCTGCTGCACCGGATCTGGGCCGATGGCCACGAGCTCGGCAACCACACGTTCACGCACCCCAACCTGGCCGCGGTGTCGCCACGCCGCGCGCAGCTCGAGCTGAACGCGACGCAGCGCGTGATCGAGGCCGAGCTCGGGCGTTCGACCGTGCTGTTCCGGCCGCCGTACAACGCCGACGCCGAGCCGGCCAGCGCCGACGAGGTGATTCCGATCCAGCGGGCGGCTCGGCTCGGCTACGTCACCGTGGGCGAGACGCTCGATCCCGAGGACTGGGAGCTGCTCACCGGCGACTCCACCACCGCCACGCGCACGCGCACCGGCCGCGACATCGCCGACGCCGTGCTGGAGCAGGTGCACGAGTTCCGCGGCAACGCCGTGCTGCTGCACGACGGCGGCGGCGACCGTTCGCGCACCGTGGCCGCGCTGCGCATCCTGATCCCCGTGCTGAAGCGCGAAGGCTACCGGTTCGTGACCGTCTCGGCACTGGCCGGACTGTCGCGCGACCAGGTGATGCCGCCGCTGGCGCGGCGCGATCGCGCGCTGCGCGGCGTGGACCGCGCCACGTTCGACCTGGCGTTCGTGATCGAGAGCTTCCTGTACTGGGCGTTCCTGACCGCGATCGCCCTCGGCGCCGCGCGCGTGCTGTGGATCACGTCGCTGGCGCTGATCGCCGCGCGCTGGCGGCGGCCACTGCCCACGGGCGACGTGGGCTCGGTGAGCGTGCTGATCGCCGCATACAACGAGGCCGCCGTGATCGGCCGCACCGTGCAGGCGGCGCTCGGCGGCGACACGAGTCCGCTCGAGGTGATCGTGGTGGACGACGGCTCGACCGACGGGACGGCCGACGAGGTGCGGCTGATCGCCGCGCTGGATCCGCGCGTGCGGCTGTTGACGCAGGCCAACGCCGGCAAGGCCGCCGCGCTCAATCACGCGCTGGCCGAGGCGCGTGGCGAGGTGCTCGTGTGCCTCGACGCCGACACCGTGATCGCCTCGGACGCGCTGCGGAAGCTGGTGCGCCACTTCGCCGATCCCGAAGTCGGCGCCGTGGCCGGCAACGTGAAGGTCGGAAACATCGTCAACGTGTGGACGCGCTGGCAGTCGATCGAATACGTGGTGAGCCAGAACCTCGACCGCCGCGCCTACGGCATGCTGAACGCGATCGCCGTGGTGCCGGGCGCGATCGGCGCGTGGCGGCGCCAGGCGATCGCCGGCGTGGGCGGATTCCTGTCGGACACGCTGGCCGAGGACATGGATCTCACGTGGCGCCTGCGCCTCCACGGCTGGCGCATCGCCAACGCCAACGACGCGCTCGGCTTCACCGAAGTGCCCGATCACCTGGGCGCGCTGCTGCGCCAGCGGTTCCGCTGGACCTACGGCACGCTGCAGTGCCTGTGGAAGCATCGCGACGCGCTCGGCCGCCATGGTTGGTTCGGGCGCGTCACGCTGCCGACGCTGTGGGTGTTCCAGATCGGCTACCAGCTGCTCGCGCCGCTCGTGGACCTGCAGGTGCTGGTGACGCTGGTGGGCGTGGGCACCGCGTACCTGTCGGGTGCGATCGTCACGCGCGAATGGCGGCCGCTGCCCGAGGCGGTGCAGGCGTGCTCCAGCATCCTCACG
Source organism: Candidatus Eiseniibacteriota bacterium (assembly GCA_035691845.1). GTDB lineage: Bacteria > Eisenbacteria > RBG-16-71-46 > RBG-16-71-46 > RBG-16-71-46 > DASSIN01. The sequence goes on from DASSIN010000227.1 coordinate 8,278, forward strand.
CTGTTCGTGTTCTTCTTCCTGCTCGAGCTGGCCGGCGCGGCGGTGGCGTACGGGCTGGATCGCGGCCGGTGGCGCGACCTGCCGTGGCTGTTCTGGCAGCGGTTCGTCTACCGGCAGGTGATGTACATCGTCGCGGTGCAGGCGATCGCGAAGGCCGTGGTCGGCCGCCGCGCGCGCTGGGGCAAGCTCGAGCGCCGCGGCACCGCGCGCGCCGCGGCGTGAGGATCGGCGCCCGCGACTGACCGGGCGCAGCCCGCTCCCGTCGCCTCACTCCCCGGCCCCGCGCCCGAGCGCCACGCGCGCGCTGTCCATCAGCGCCCATCCCACCGCGGAGCCCGGATAGAGGCGGGCGATGGTGTCGGCCTGGGCGCGCGCGATCGCCGGGCGTGACAGCGCCAGCGCGGCGCGCGCGTGCTCGACGCGGATCAGCGCATCGGCCGGCGCCAGATGCTCGGCCGTGACGAAGGCGCCCCACGCGGCGGCCTCGGATGGGCGGGCGTCGGCATGCGCGAGCGGGACCAACATGGCCAGCGCCACGCCGCGCCGCTCGTGATTCGAGGCGCGCATGGGCTCGAGCCGGATCGCGGCGTCCGCGGCGCGGAGCGCGCGCTGCGCGTGCTCCACCGCGCCGGGCGTGTCGCCGGCCGCCAGC
>DASSIN010000228.1:0-56163 GCA_035691845.1 Candidatus Eiseniibacteriota bacterium
CACGTCCCACTTGTCGGTGTCGAAGTGGATGTTCTCGAGCCGGATCATGCCGGTGTCGAGCAGCTCGGTCTCTTTCTCGATCACCTCGATCGGGCAGCCCTTGTCGTCCACCTTGAGCCCCGCCGGCGTGTTCGGGCACTGGTCGATGCCGTCCGGCACGCCGTCGCCGTCGGAATCGACCGGGCAGCCCTTGGCGTCCACGACCGCGCCCTTGGGCGTGTTCGGGCACTGGTCCACGCCATCGCACACGCCGTCGCCGTCGGAGTCGATCGGGCAGCCCCTGGCGTCCACGGTGCAGCCCTTGGGCGTGCCCGGGCACTGGTCGAGCCCGTCGAACACCCCGTCGCCGTCGGAATCGATCGGACAGCCGTGCGCGTCCACCTTGGCGCCGAGCGGCGTGTTGGGGCACGTGTCGTCGCGGTCGGGCACGCCGTCCCGATCGGTGTCGCGCGGCCTGGCGCCGAGCGCGTACGTCAGCCCCAGGCCCACGATCACGTGATTGAGCCGCAGGCCGCTCGATTCCTTCGGCAGCCAGTGCAGGATGCGACCCTCGAGCCGCACCGCCAGCACGTCGGTGATCCACAGCTTGACCCCGCCGCCCCACTCGAAGTTGCCGGTGTTGAACGTGGCGTCGCGCGGCGAGTAGACACTCGACACCTGCGCCGCCGGCAGGGTGGTGGACATCCGCGCGGCGCCGATCCCGGCGAACACGAACGGCCCGCCCCACAACGCCGGCGCCGGGCTCACCACCACGTTGGCCGAGCCGTGCATGTACTTCACGTCCGCGCCGCCCGAATCCTCGCGCGTGGGCGTGAAGCCGCCGGCCGCCTCGAAGCCGAGCCACGGACTCCACTGGTATCCGAGTCGCGCGCCGACGTCGGGACCGTCCTGCACGGGCGAGGTGCGTGGGAACCGCAGGCTGCCGTCGAACAGCGTGTAGCCGCCGAACGGCGACAGCGTGAAGTACCGGCCGGCGGGGTCCGCCGAGCCGGAGGCGGCCGCGAGCAGCGCGGCGAGGCCACAGGCGGCGAACCAGAGGCGCACGCGCATGCAATCTCCTGGAATGAGCTGCGCCGCACCGGGCAAGGGGGCGGCGTCAGCGCCGGGGCGAGGCGGTTGTGGAACCGGCGAACGATAGTCGGCGGGCTCATGCGACGCAAGAGCTTGCGCGCACACGCGAAACGGGCCGGGGATGCGCTCCCCGGCCCGTCGTGTGATCGCGCGGCGACTACTTGTGCTCGAGCCGCCGGCGCTCGACCTCGCGCTTGAGCACCGTGCGGTTGAGCACCACGAACTCCACGCGGCGATTGCGCGCCATGTTCACCGCGCTGGTGTTGGGCACGAGCGGGCGATCCTTGCCGTAGCCCTTGACCGTGAACTGACCCACCTTCAAGTCCGGGAACTTGTGCGTCAGGTACTGCAGCACCGAGTTGGCGCGCTGATGGCTCAGGCGGTGGTTGTATTCCACCCCGCCGCGCGAGTCGCAATGCCCGCCGATCTCGATCTTGAGCTGCGGCCAGCGCTCGAGCACCTGGCCCACCGCGTCCAGCCGCGGCGTGTCCTCGGGCTGGATGTCCCAGCGCGCGGTCTGGAAGTGCACGTTCTCGAGCCGGATCCGGCCGGTGTCGAGCAGCTCGGTCTCGAGGTTCTGCTCGACGATCGGGCAGCCGTTGGCGTCCACCTTCACGCCGTGCGGCGTGTTGGGGCACTTGTCGCGGTCGTCCGGCACGCCGTCGCCGTCGGAATCCACCACCACCGGGCAGCCGTGCTCGTCCACGTGCGTTCCGGCCGGCGTGTTCGGGCACTGGTCCAGCCCGTCGCACACGCCGTCGTTGTCGGAGTCGATCGGGCAGCCGCGCGCGTCCACCGTGCAGCCGTGCGGCGTGCCCTCGCACTGGTCGATCCCGTCCGGCACGCCGTCGCCGTCGGAGTCGATCGGGCAGCCGTGCGCGTCCACGCGCGCGCCGCGCGGCGTGTTCGGGCACGTGTCGATCCCGTCGCACACGCCGTCGTTGTCGGAGTCGATCGGGCAGCCGCGCTGATCCACGCGGCAGCCGAGCGGCGTGTTGGGGCACTGGTCGCGCCGGTCGGGGACGCCGTCGTGGTCGGTGTCGAGCGGCGGTCCGCCGCCGAAGTTGAACTGCAATCCGCCGCCGAACTCCCAGTACTTGATGTGCGCGTCCTTGATGCTCTTCTTCGGCAGCCACAGGAAGTGGCGCGCCTCGAGCCGGATCCCCACGACGCGCGTGAAGTTCAGAATGCCCGCCAGCGAGCTCTCGAGCAGCCCCTGGTCGAGGTCGGTGTCCTTGGCGCCGCCCTGCACCTTCACGCGGCCCCACCCCATGCCCTCGGTCCACAGGATGCCGCCGCGGTCGGACATGTACGGCGACAGCACGATGTTGCCGGACAGATGCGTGAACTTGATGCGCGGCGAGTCGCTGGTGTCGCGCAGGTCGGTCGAGACGAAGCCGCCGGCCGCCTCGAGGCCGAACCACGGGTTGAACATCAACCCGGCGCGTCCGCCGTAGTAGGGATCGTTGGACAGCTTGTGTCCCAGGCCGCGCACGCCGATCAGCGTGCCGTCGCCCCGGAACGTGAGGTCGTCGTCGAACTGCATGAACCCGCCGTAGGGTGTGATGTAGGCGTGCACGCCTTGCGGATCCGCCGCCGCCAGGCGCAGGCAACCCGCCATCAGCAGCAGCACGGACAGGGCTCCGAATCGTGAACGCATGACCCAGCCTCCTCCCGTCGCGAGGGCTGTCCGTCGCCACGACGGGCATCCGCGCGATGACCGCTCGTTATGATGGAGCGAGCTCCGCATCGAACGCGCGTTCGTGCGCCGCGGGCATGCGAACGGGCGCGGCGCGCGCCATCGCGCGCGCCGGGTGGTCGAGACGCAGCCGGCGGGTGGCGCGCGGCTGCCGCGATGGCAGGTCGCAGAGTGCCAGAACCGGGGGGCGCGGGCCTAGAACGTGGCCTGCAGACCGAGGAAGCCCTTGTCGTGGTGGAACGAGACCGGGTAGGGCTCGATGTCCAGCTCGATCCCTTCCACGCCGTACACGCTCATGCGCCCGAAGCGCGCATCGAGCCCGAAATAGGCGCGCGACTCCTTGTGGCGGTCCTCGATCGGGTCGAGCGGCGCGCCGGTGCGGCCCACGCTGATGCGGTCGTACATGCCGCCGATCCGGCCGGCGAGGTGCGCGAGGAACGAGTAGCCCGCCTCGCCCTGCAGCACGCGATCCACCGATCCGAAGTCGCCGCTGCCGGTGGGCGGGCGGTAGTCGGCGCGGGACTCGCCGTACCACGCCAGCAGCCGCGCGTAGCCGCGCGTGCCGAGCGCGTGCCGCGCGCCCAGCTCGGCATGCCACTGGCGGCGATAGAAGTGGCCGTCGTCCGCCGAGCCCTGGGGCGCGAGCCGGCTGTCGGCCTGGCGGTCGTCGGCCGCGGCGCTCCAGGTGAACCCGAGCGCCTGGGCCTCGGCGTCGAGCGCGCCGTAAGCGCCCCACAGCGTGCCCATCTCGGTCACCGGCAGCGCGACCAGGTAGCCCTGCACCCGCTTCACCGACGGCGTCAGCCAGCGCGCCTCCCAGCCGATGCGCCACCGCCCGCGGCGCACGTGGCCCTCGGTGCCGGGCTCCCACGGATGACGCAAATAGGGCTCGCCGATGTCGCCCACGCGCGTCTGCCGGAACGCCCACAGATTGTTGAACAGGTCCTCGAACCCGAACACGAACCGCGCGTAGGTCGCGAGCGTGTCGGCGCCCACGTCCCACATCAGCGCGAAGTCCTGACGCGACTTGTCGTGGTAGGGGCGGAACATCACGCCCGGCGTGCCGAACCGCGTGGGCCAGTGCAGCGACAGCTCGAGCCGCTGGTCGTTCAGCGCGTCGCTCTCGAGATCGCGGTAGACGAGCCCGAACCGCGCGCGGTCGCCGAGCGGCGTCGCCAGCCGCAGCGCGTTGTCCATGGCCCACTGCCCGGAGGTGAGGCAGCCCTCGCTGGTGCGGAACGCGAGCGGCGCGCGCTCCCATTCGTCGCGCCACGCGAGCGGCGGGCGCATGAGCAGGTGGTCGATGACGGACTCGTCGTCCTCCTGCTGCCGCTCGACGTCGAACGTCGAGAACTCCTCGGTGGTGGCGCGCGCGCACGCCGGCGCGAGCAGCAGTCCGAGCAGCAGACAGGCCGCGAGCCGCGGGCGGGGCATCACGCGGAGACGGCGGCCCCCGCGTGGCCGGAGCGCTGCGACCACTCCGCGATCAGGCGCACGAACGCCCGCGCGCGCTGCTCGATCTCGGCGAACCGCCCGGCGGCGGCGAGTGCGGGATCGGCCAGCGCCGGCCCCATGCCGCACGCCACGCAGCCCGCGTCGAGGAACCCGGGCACGTTGTCGAGCGTGGTGCCGCCGGCCGCCAGCATCGGAATGTCGGGCAGCGGATCACGCACGACGCGGATGTACGCGGGCCCGCCCGCCACGCCCACCGGATGCACCTTGACCAGGTGCGCGCCGGCCGCGCGCGCGGCGATGATCTCGCTCGGCGTGTAGGCGCCGGGGCAGTAGAACGCGCCGCGCGCCAGCGCCACCTCGGCCACCGCGGGATTGGCGTTGGGCGCCACGATGAAGCGCGCGCCGGCATCGAGCGCGGCGTGCGCCTGCTCGGGCGCCAGCACCGTGCCGGCGCCCACGACGAGCTCGAGGTCGCGCGCCAGCTCGCGGATCGCGCGCGTCACATCGGGGATCGTGAACGTCAGCTCGAGGATCGGCACACCGCCGGCGGCGACGGCGCGCGCCGAGGCGACCGCCTGCTCGGCGCTCGCCGCGCGGATCACCGCGATCAGGCGATGTCGCGCGAGCGCCTGCGAAACGGCTGGAACGTGGGAAGTCATCGGATCGCGCCTCGGATGGGGGACCATCATGGTGTGCGCAGGAACGCCGGCGGCGCCGGGCGTCGCGGGTTGAGCGGCACGGGAATCTGACGCAAGATGCCGCGGCGTCGGCGTTCCCGCGGGGCTCCGCCGCGGAGCACGTTCAACGACGCTCCATTCTGACACAGCGGAAGGCCCATGCCCACGCGAACTCCGGCGACGCGCATCCTGCTGGTGGTGCTGGCCGTGTTGGTCGGCCTGATGGCGATCGCGTGGGGCGCGCTGGCGTGGATGTTCCCGCCCGCGCGCGTGCAGGCGCTGGTGGCGGCGCAACTGCAGCGCACGTTCGCGCGCCCGGTGCGGTTCGGGGACGTGGGCATCGCGTTGTGGCCGCCCGTCACGCTGCACGCCTCCGACGTCGCGCTGGCCGAGCCGGGCGGATTCGGCGCCGGCACGGCCGCGCAGCTGTCGCGCCTCGACCTCGACCTGGACGCGTGGGCGCTGTTGCGCCGCACGCTCGTGATCCGCCGGCTGCACCTCGAGCAGCCGGCGTTGCACGTCGTGCTCCGCCCCGACGGCCACACCAACCTGGAGAACCTGATGGCGCCCGCGCCCGCGCGCCGGAGCACGCCGATGGATCTCGACGTGCGCGCGCTCGAGGTGCGCGGCGGTCGCGTGCTGGTGGACGACCTGGGCGCGCACCGGCGCATCAGCCTGGGGCTCGACAGCCGGGTCGCGTTCGCGAGCCGCCAGGGCGGGCGCGCGCTCGAGACCTCGGGCCACACCGAGGTGAGCCGGCTCGCGTTCGGGCCGCTCGAGGCGCGGCGCGTGCAGGACCTCGATCAGGCGTTCGCGAAGCTGACGTGGGTGCTCGACCACGCCGGCCGGTTCGACCGGGTAGCGGACCGGCTCACGCTCGACAAGCTGGCGCTCGCGTTCGGCGGCACCACGCTCGACGTGCGTGGCACGGTGGACCACGCGAGCGCCCATCCGGTGCTGGCGCTGCGCGCGCGCGGGGCGGGCGTCGATCTGACCGGGCTGCTGCACTTCCTCGCCGCCGCCGACGCGCGCATGGTCAAGGGCATCGAGGGCGGCGGCCGCGCCAGCTTCGATCTCGCGGTGAACGGCGCGCTCGCGCCCGGGCGGCTGCCGGATGTGACCGGCTCGGCCGCGGTGAGCGATCTGCACGTGCACTACCCGGGCGCGCCGGCCGACGTCGAGGGCGTCGCGTTCCACGCCCGGTTCGTGCCCGATCAGGTCGAAATCCCCGATCTGACGGCGCGCATCGAGGGCCAGCCGGTGCGCGCGCAGATCGCGGTGCAGCACTTCGCCGACCCGACCGCGCGCGTGGCGCTGCAGGGGCAGTTCGATCTCGCCGTGGTGGCGCCGCTCGTGGCGCCCAGGGACACGAAGCTCACCGGCCACGCCGGCGTCAACGTCACCGGCTCGGGGCGGATCAAGGATCCGGGCGCGTGGAATCTGGACGGCCGCGCCGAGCTGACGAACGGCACCCTCGCGACGCCGGCGCTGCCGAGGAAGCTGGAGGGACTGGCCGCGGTGGCGCAGTTCTCGCCCGCGCGCGCCACGCTGCGCGGGCTCGTGGCGCACGCCGGCGGCAGCTCGTTCCGGCTCGACGGCGACGTCGGCCGGCCGCTCGCGCTGCTGTCGCCGATCGGCAAGGCGGCGCCCGCCACGCTGCAGTTCACGTTCGCATCGCCGTATCTCGATCTCGCCGACCTGGTGCCACCCGGGCCCGGCGGACCCATTCACCTGAACGCGACCGGCACCGGCAGGGTCACGATCGACCGGCTGAAGAACCAGAAGCTCGATGTCCGGAACGTGGCGCTCGACATCGGCGTCGCGCCCGACGTGTTCACGATCCCGTCGTTCGCGGTGCAGGCCTACGGCGGCACCGTACGCGGGCAGGCGCGCATCGGCTTCGCCGGCGGTGGCCCGTCCTACAGCGTCAAGGGCACGGCCGACAAGGTGCAGGCCGACCAGTTCCTGTCGGCATGGACGCCGGTGCGCGGTCTGCTGACCGGCGTCGTCAGCAGCAGCTTCGACGTGTCCGGCAACGGCACCACGCCGGTCGACGCCCGGCGCACGCTCACGGCCGTCGGGCTGGCCGCGTTCCTCGACGGCCAGCTGAACGGCCCCGTGCTGTCGGCGATCGCGCAGGCCACGCGCACGCCGGCGCTCGCCAACGTGTCGTTGCGCGACCTGAAGCTGCCGTTCCGCGTGGTGCGCGGACAGGTGCTGGTGGATTCGCTGCACCTGGCGGGCGCGGCCGGTGACTGGCGCGGCTCGGGCCTGGTCGGATTCGATGGGGCGCTCGACTGGGCGCTCGCCATCACGCTGCCGAAGGAGGTGGCGCAGCGCGTGTCCGCCGCGCCCGCGCTCGCGGCCGGCGCGCTCACCGACGCGCAGGGCCGCGTGATCATGGACCTGCACGTCACCGGCAACGCGAAACGCCCGAGCGTGGCGTGGAACACGCAGTCCATGCGCCAGCGCGTGGCCGGCCACGTGTCGAGCGCGCTGGTCGAGCAGAAGCAGAAGCTGAAGGAGGACCTGCTGCGCCAGGCCGGGCTCGCGCGGCGCGATTCCGCCGCGACGTTCAGCGCCGATTCGCTGCGCCGGATCAGCACGCGCTCGGTGGGCCAGGCGGTGCAGCAGCGCGGCCGCGAGCTGCTGCAGGGGTTCTTCGGCCGCGGCCGGAAGCCGCCCGACACCACCGCCGTCGATACCACGAAACACTGACCGGGGCGCGTCACTCCTCGCGCAACCGATAGCCCACGCCAGGCTCGGTCAGCAGGTAGCGCGGCCGCGAAGGTTCGGGCTCGAGCTTCTGGCGCAGGTTGCCCATGTGCACGCGCAGGTAGTGCGTCTCGCGCGTGTGCGCCGGTCCCCACACCTCGCGCAGCAGCTGCTGGTGGGTGACGACGCGCCCGGGATGGCGCGCCAGCACCATCAGCAGCTTGAACTCGATCGGCGTCAGGTGGATCGCGGCGCCGGCCAGCGTCACGCGCCGCCGCCCGGGATCGATCGCCAGCTCGCCGATCGTGACCGGCGTGTCGCCGGCGCGGCCGTCGGCGCGCGCGTGGCGCTCGGCCACGCGCAGCCGCGCCAGCAGCTCGCCCACCGCGAACGGCTTGGTCAGGTAGTCGTCGGCCCCGGCGTCCAGCGCCGCGATCTTGTCGCGCTCGGCGCCGCGCGCCGACAGCACGATCACCGGCACGCGGCTCCACTCGCGCAGCCGGCGGATCACCTCGACGCCATCGAGATCCGGCAGCCCGAGATCCACGATCACGAAATCCGGCGGCTGGCTGGCGGCCTCGCGCAGGCCGTCGCGCGCGGTGGCCGCCACCTGCAGCGCGTAGCCGGCGCTGGTGAGCGCGGCGCGCAGGAACCGCACGATCTCGGGCTCGTCCTCGATCACGAGCACGCGGCGGGGATGCTCGTGCGCGGGCGCCTCGCTCACCGCGCCCCCTGCGGCGCGTCGGGCGCGGGTGCCGGCGACGGCCCGCGCGGCAGTGCGAACCGGAACGCGGCGCCGCCGCCTTCGCGCGCGCGCGCCACCAGCGTGCCGCCGTGCGCCTGCACGATCGCGCGGCAGATCGCGAGCCCGAGCCCGAGCCCGCCCGGGTCGCCGGCCGCGGCCGGCGCGCGGTAGAACTTCTCGAACACGCGCTCCTCCTCGCCCGGGCGCACGCCGATGCCGCGGTCGAGCACTTCCACCTGCAGTTCGTCCGCGGTCACCCGGGCGCGCACCGTGATCGGCTGGTCCGCCGGCGCGTACTTGGCCGCGTTCTCGAACAGGTTGACCAGCACCTGCTCGATGGCGGTGGCGTCGAACCGCACCAGCGGGAGGTCGCGCGGGACGTCCAGCTCCAGCGCGCGCCCGCGCAGCTCGGGCTCGACGTGCCCGAGCGCGGCGCCCACCACCTCCTCGATCGAGTGCCAGTCCATGCGCGGGGTGATGCCGCCGGCCTCGACGCGCGTCATCTCGAGCAGATTGCCGACCAGCCGGTTCAGGCGGCGGGCCTGGGCTGCCACGGACTCCAGCAGCTCTCGCTGCGTGTCCGGGTCCAGCCGGTCGCCGACCTGCAGCAGCGTGGTGGTGGCGCCGGTGATCGAGGCCAGCGGCGTGCGCAGATCGTGCGACACCGACGCCAGCAGCGTGTTGCGCAGCCGCTCGCGCTCCGCGCTCATGCGCGTGCGCTCGGTGTCGGTCTCGAGCTGGCTGCGCTCGAGCGCGAGCGCGGTCTGGCGCGCGAACGTCTCGAGCAGCCGGGCGGCGTCCGGCGTGGCCAGCGCGCGCGCGTCGGCCGGATACACGCCGAGCACGCCCAGCACGCCGCGCTGCGTCTCCAGCGGCTGGTAGCGTCCGAGGGCGGCGGGCAGCGTGGCGGTGCCGCGCCCCGCGGCCTGCGCGTTCTGGAACGTCCACTGCGCCACGGCCAGCTCGCGCGCGTCGGGCGCCGCGGCGGTGCGCGGCGCGGTGCGCGGCGCGAGCGTGCCGCCCGCGTCGGGCAGGAACAGCATCGCGTCGCAGTCGAACGTCTCCCGCGCGCGCGCCACCGCCACCTCGAGCAGATCCACCTCGCTCGCGGCGGACGCCAGGTCGCGCGTGAGCGCGTACAGCGCGGCCGTGCGTCGCTCGCGGTCCCGCGCGCCCTCGGCCTGCTCCCGCATCCGCACCGTCAGCGTGCTCACCAGCAGCGCCGTGCCCAGCATCACCGCGAACGTGACCAGGTATTGGGTGTCCGACACCGCGAACGTGTAGCGCGGCGTCACGTAGAAGAAATCGAACGCCGCCACGCTCACGAACGAGGCCACCACCGCCGGGCCGCGCCCGAGCCGGACGGCGACGAGCAGCACGGCGAGCAGATAGATCATCACCAGGTTGATGCGGTCGAGACGGCCGTACAGCGGCGCGATCAGCATGGTCACGACGCCGACGATCGCGAGCGCCAGCAGGTGCGGGCGCGTGTCGAACGCGGTGTCGGGCCGTGGCGCGGGGGCCGGCGCCGCGGCCGTCCGCTTCGCGTCCACCACGTACACGTCGATGTCGCGCGCCGAGCGGATCAGCTCGTTCGTGAGCGAGCCGGCGATCGCCTCGAGCCAGCGCGCGCGCCGCGGCTTGGCGATCAGGATGCGCGACACGTGCCGGCCGCGCGCGAACGACAGCAGCTCCTCGCGCAGATCGTGCCCGGACAGCATCGCGGTGTGGGCGCCCAGCTCCTCGGCGAACGCCAGCAGGTCCACGATCTTCTCGCGGTCGCGCACGCGCGCGCCCAGCTCGCCCGGGCGCTCGACGTGCACCACGAACCACTCCGCGCGCAGCGCCACCGCCATGCGGCGCGCCTCGCGCACCAGCGCGAGCCCGCTCTCGAAATCCGCAACGCACACCAGCAGCCGCTCGCGCACGTCCCATGTGCCAGTGATGCCCTCCAGCCGGCGGTGCGACTCGAGCTGCGCGTCCACGCGCTCGGCGGTCTTGCGCAGCGCCAGCTCCCGCAGCGCGATCAGGTTGCCCTTGCGGAAGAAGCTCTGCAGCGCGCGCTCCGCCTGCGGGCCCAGGTACACCTTGCCCTCGCGCAGCCGCTGCATCAGGTCGTCGGGCGGGATGTCGACCAGCTCGATCTCGTCGGCGCGGTCCAGGATCGAATCCGGCACCGTCTCGCGCACGGTGACGCCGGTGACCTGCGCCACGACGTCGTTCAGGCTGTCCACGTGCTGCACGTTGAGCGTGGTGTAGACGTGGATGCCGGCCTCCAGCAGCTCCTCCACGTCCTGCCAGCGTTTGGCGTGGCGCGAGCCCGGCGCGTTGGTGTGGGCCAGCTCGTCCACCAGCAGCAGCTGCGGATGGCGCTCGAGCGCGGCGTCCAGGTCGAACTCCGGCAGCGCCGCCCCGCGGTACTCGACCGTCTTCGGCGGCAGCCGCTCGAAGCCTTCGAGCAGCGCGGCGGTTTCCGGGCGTCCGTGCGTCTCGACCACGCCGATCACCACCTCGACGCCCGCGGCGCCCCGCTCGCGCGCTTCGAGCAGCATGGCGTAGGTCTTCCCGACGCCGGCCGAGGCGCCGAAGAAGATCTTGAGCCGCGCGCGCGTCTCCTGCTGCTCGCGCTCGGCGAGGCGCTCGAGCAGCTCTTCGGGGCTGGGTCGGGTGGTGGTCAGACCGGGGCTCTCCGGTGGGGACGATACCGGATGGTCAGGCTACCACCGCGCGTTCACGGTCGCGATGGCGCCGCGCGTCCCGGCGACGCGAGATCGTCCAGCGCCAGATTCAATCGCAGCACGTTCACGCGCCGCTCGCCCAGGAAGCCGAGCTGGCGCGGCTGCGTGTGGTCGGCGACCAGGCGCTGCACGACGTCCCGGGCCAGCCCGCGCGCACGCGCCACGCGCGCCGCCTGCAGCGCCGCGTTCAGCGGGCTGATGTCGGGATCGAGTCCGCTCGCCGAGCGTGTCACCGCGTCGGCCGGAACCGGCGCGTCCGCGGCCAGCCCGTTCTCGGCGCGGTAGGTGACCGCCAGGTCGGCGATGCCGTCGAAGTTGCCGGGATCGTCCTGGCCGTTCGGCAGCTTCCGGTGGATGCCGTGGATCAGCTTGTCGGAGGTCGGACCGAGGTTGGTGCCGCCGGACGCGGTGGCGTCGTAGCCCGCGCCCGCCGCCGAAGGCCGCGGGTGGAAGTACCGCGGGCTCGTGAACGGCTGGCCGATCAGCGCCGAGCCCACGACCCTGCCGTCGCGCACGATCAGGCTGCCGTTGGCCTGGTGCGGGAACACGAGCTTCGCGATCGCGGTCAGCGCCAGCGGGAACGCCACGCCCAGCAGCACCATGGTGGCGAGCACGCTCACGATCGCGGGCCGCAATTGCCGGAGCATCGTCATTCCCTCCGCGCCTACGCCAGCCGCAGCAGCACGAGCAGGCGGTCGAGTGCCCAGATGGCGGGAAACGGCGCCAGCACGCCGCCCACGCCGTAGATCAGCAGGTTGCGCCGCAGCACCGCCGATGCGCCACGCGGCCGGTAGCCCACGCCGCGCAGCGCGAGCGGGATCAGCGCAACGATGATCAGCGCGTTGAAGATCACCGCCGCGAGCACGGCGGACTGCGGATTCGTGTGCGCGGCGCCCGGCCCGTAGCGCAGGAAGTTCATCGGCGCGAGCGCCGGGTACGTCACCGCGAACATCGCCGGGATGATGCAGAAGTACTTCGAGACGTCGTTGGCGATGCTGAACGTGGTGAGCGAACCGCGCGTCATCAGCAGCTGTTTGCCGATCTCCACCACCTCGATCAGCTTGGTCGGATTGCTGTCGAGATCCACCATGTTGCCGGCTTCCTTGGCAGCCTGGGTGCCGGTGTTCATCGCCACGCCCACGTCGGCGAGCGCCAGCGCGGGCGCGTCGTTGGTGCCGTCGCCAGTCATCGCCACCAGCTTGCCGCCCGCCTGCTCCTTGCGGATCAGCGCCATCTTGGCTTCCGGCGTGGCCTCCGCCAGGAAGTCGTCGACGCCGGCTTCGGCGGCGATCGAGGCGGCGGTGAGCGGGTTGTCGCCGGTGATCATCACCGTGCGGATGCCCATCGCGCGCAGCTGCGCGAACCGGTTGCGCATGCCGCCCTTCACGATGTCCTTGAGATGAATGACACCGAGCGCGCGGCGGTCCACCGCCACCACCAGCGGCGTGCCGCCGGCCCTGGCGATGCGCGTCACGATGCCGTCCAGCTCCGCGGGCACGGCGCCGCCCAACGCCGCGATGTGGCGCTGGATCGCCTCGGCGGCGCCCTTGCGGATGCGCGTGTCGCGCAGGTCCACGCCGCTCATCCGCGTCTGCGCGGTGAACGGGATGAAGCGCGCGTCCTGCTCGTGCAGCTCGCGCCCGCGCAGCCCGTACCTGTCCTTGGCGAGCACGACGATGCTGCGGCCCTCGGGCGTCTCGTCCGCCAGCGACGAGAGCTGCGCCGCGTCGGCCAGCTCGGCGATGTCCACCCCCGGCAGCGGCACGAACTCCACCGCCTGGCGGTTGCCGAGCGTGATGGTGCCGGTCTTGTCGAGCAGCAGCGTGTTGACGTCGCCCGCCGCCTCGACCGCCTTGCCCGACATCGCGATCACGTTGTGCTGCATGACGCGGTCCATGCCGGCGATGCCGATCGCCGACAGCAGGCCGCCGATCGTGGTCGGAATCAGGCACACGAGCAGCGCCGACAGCAGGAAGATGGACGGCAGCGTGCCGGCGCCCGCCGCGCGCACGCTGTAGTCCGCCAGCGGCACCAGCGTGGCGACCGCCAGCAGGAAGATGATGGTGGTGCCGGCGAGCAGGATGGTGAGCGCGATCTCGTTCGGCGTCTTCTGCCGCCGCGCGCCCTCGACCAGCGCGATCATGCGGTCGATGAACGCCTCGCCCGGGTTGGCGGTGATGCGCACCACGATGCGGTCCGACAGCACCGTGGTGCCGCCCGTCACCGAGCTGCGGTCGCCGGTTTCGCGGATCACCGGCGCGCTCTCGCCCGTGATCGCCGACTCGTCCACCGACGCGATGCCGGCCACGATCTCGCCGTCGCCCGGGATCACGTCGCGCGCCTCGCACACCACGAGATCGCCCTTGCGCAGCGAGGTCGCCGGCAGGCGCTCCTCGCGCGTGTCGTCCGGGCGGCCGGACGGCAGCCGGCGGGCGGTGGTCTCGACCTTCGCGCGCCGCAGCGCGTCGGCCTGCGCCTTGCCGCGGCCCTCGGCCATCGCCTCGGCGAAGTTCGCGAACACCACCGTGAACCACAGCCACAACGTGATCTGGAAATGGAAGCCCGCCTCGGGCGAGCGGACGATCGCGTCGCGCACGAGCAGGATGGTGGTGACCACGCCGCCGACCTCGACCACGAACATCACCGGATTGCGCGCCATGTGGCGCGGGTCGAGCTTGCGCAGCGCGGCCTCGAGCGCGCGCCGCACGATCGGCGGATCGAACAGCCGCCGCGGCGCGTGGCGCGGCCGGCGATAGCCGGGTTCGGCGGCGGTGGCCGACGTGTGCGCGACCGGGGGAACGGGGCTCGGCATGCCCGCCGGCTCGCGAACCGGGGCGCTCACGACAGGTGCCCCGCCAGCATCTGGAAGTGTTCGACCAGGGGCCCCAGCGCCAGCGCGGGGAAGTACTCGAGCGCCCCGACGATCAGCACCACGGCCGCCAGCAGCACCGCGAACGTGGCCGAGTCGGTCGCCAGCGTGCCGGCCGAGCCGGGGATGATCTTCTTGCGCGCCAGGCTGCCGGCCATCGCCAGCAGCGGCACGATCATCAGGAACCGGCCGATCAGCATCGCCAGCCCGCCGGTGATGTTGTACCAGGGCGTGTTGCCCGTCAGGCCCGCGAACGCGGAGCCGTTGTTGCCGGTCTGCGAAGCGTACTGGTACAGGATCTCGGACAATCCGTGCGCGCCGTTGTTGTTGACGTTGTTGTAGGTGGATCCGTCGTACAGGCTCGGGCTGCTGGTGTTGACGTGGTTCCACGCCGCGGCCGGGTGCGCGCGCAGCAGCGCTCGCTCCTCGTTCTTCTGCGCGTCGGTGAACGCCTGCGGCGTATCGCCGGGCGGCAGCTTCACGTTGGCGCCGAGCGCGGTCCAGATCATCACGTTCGCGAACAGGATCAGCACCGCCAGGATCGCCATCCTCACTTCGTATTTCTCGATCTTCTTGCCCACGTACTCCGGCGTGCGGCCCACCATCAGCCCGCCGATGAACACGGCGATCACGGCGTACATCAGCATCCCGAACAGCCCCGCGCCCACGCCGCCGAAGATGGTCTCGTCGCACATGATGTCGAGCAGCGGCACCATGCCGCCGAGGGGCGTGAAGCTGTCGTGCATCGAATTGACGGCGCCGCACGACGCGTCGGTCGTCACCGTTGCGAACAGCGCCGAATTCGCGATCCCGAACCGAACCTCCTTGCCCTCCATGTTGCCGCCCGGCTGGCCCCAGGTCGGCTGCGCCATCACGCCCAGCCTGGTCACGTTGGGATTGCCGCGCGACTCCGACCACTCCGCCAGCCCGAGCCCGCCCGCGAACATCAGCGCCATGGCGGCGAAGATGGCCCAGCCCTGGCGCGTGTTGCCCACCATGCGGCCGAACGTGTAGGTGAGCCCGGCCGGGATCAGGAACATCAGCACGATCTGCAGGAAATCGGTGAGCGGGGTCGGATTCTCGTACGGGTGCGCGGAGTTGGCGTTGAAGAAACCGCCGCCGTTCGTGCCCACCATCTTGATGACCTCCTGCGAGGCCACCGGACCCTGCGCGATCACCCGCTTCGCGCCCTCGAGCGTCGTCACCCGCGTGTATGGCGCGAAATTCTGCGGCACGCCCTGCCACATCATGATCAGCGCCGCCACCAGGCACACCGGCAGCAGCACGTACAGCGTGGCACGCGTCACGTCCGCCCAGAAGCTGCCGAGCCCCCGCGCCGAGTGCCGGGCGAAGCCGCGCACGACGGCGATCGCCACCGCGATGCCGGCGGCGGCCGACATCCAGTTGTGCGAGGCCAGCGCCACCATGTTGGAGAAGTAGCTGACCACCGCCTCGGGCACGTCGTTCTGCCAGTTGGTGTTGGTGGTGAACGACATCGCCGTGTTGAACGCGAGGTCGGCCGGCATGTGCGTGGCGCCGAAGTGCTGCGGATTGAACGGCAGCACCTGCTGCAGGCGCAGCAGGGCGTAGCTCGCGAGCCCGCCCACCGCGCTGAACACGAGCAGCGCCGCGGTGTAGGTGGTCCACGGCATGTCCTCGGACGGGTCGACGCCGAACAGCCGGTACAGCACGCGTTCGATCGGCCCCAGCACCCAAGTCAGGAACGTGCGCTCGCCCGCGAACACGCGCGCCATGAACGCGCCCACCGGCTTCGTCAGCAGCACGATCAGCCCGAAGAACACCATGATCTGCAGCAGGCCGTTGGCCGTCATCGTCGCCTCAGAACTTCTGCGGCTTCAGCAGCACGTAGCCGAGATAGACGAGCAGCAGCGCCACGACGATGCCGCCCCACACGTACGCGTTCACGTCACTCGTCCTCGTGTTCCAGTGCCTGGCAGGCGCGCACCAGCAGCCACGCCGCGGCGAAGAACGCCAGCGCCAGCATCACGCACACCACGTCGAACATCGCTCGTTTCCTCGTTCCTACATCTTGACCAGCAGCGCCACGGTCAGCCGGTCCTCGTTCCTGCGCAGGTCCGGGCTCCAGTTCGGCACCGGCGATCCGGGCACGCCCTGGTCGCCGCCCGGCGGCGTCACGCCGCCCGGCCCCGAGAAGTACGGCACACTGGCGTGGCGGTGGTTGTACTCGAGCCGGAACGTCACGTACGGCTGCGGGCTGTAGTCGGTCGAGAGCTGCAGGTCCCACGCATGGTAGTCGTCGCCCGGGTTCTCGGTGAAGTATGGCGTGCCCGAGAACGCGGTGGCGCCGTTGATCGGCGGCAGCAGCACCAGGTAGCGCCCCGGGTTGTTGATGGCGCCGCCGCCGAACGTGAATCCCACCTTATCGCGCGAGAACCACAACCGGTTGTAAGCCATGAAGCCCAGGAAGTACTGGCTCGACATCGTGACCCCCGCGCCCGATTCGCCGCCGGCATCCAGCGTGAGCGACCACGCCGCCTTGTCCAGCCTGCGACCCGGATGGTCCAGGTATTTCGCCATGATGCTGTCGTCGGTGTGTACGCGGATCCGCTTCGGGACCGCGAGCACGTCCTTGCCCACGTATTGGTTGCCGACGATCGACAGCGAGCCGTTCGGCCGCCACAGGATCTGCCCGCCGCCGCCCGGCGCGTCGTTGAAGCGGCCGTACGACTGCCAGCCGTTCACGAGCCATGGCTCGATCTTGAGCTTGTCGCTCGGGAACATCTGCAGGCGCATGCCGTTGAAGAACCACGGCGTGTTCGAGGACACGTAGGACGGCTGATAGGTCCAGTTGTCGGCGTTGTAGTAGCTCCACAGGCCGATGTACGACATGAAGATGCCGGCCTGGACATTGATCCCGTGCAGCGCATCGATGTGGTAGCCGCCGTACGCCTCGCTGATGTAGCGATAGGCGTTGTCGAGATTCCACTGGCCGCGGCCCGGGCTCGCGTCGTTGCGCGGCGTGGTCTGCGAGTACATGCCGAACTGCGTCATCAGCCGGCCGGTGACGTTCTTCCACGCGATGTCACCGCCGATGCCGAGCTGCGTCACCTGGAACTCGCCATGGCGGAATACCTCGCTCGATCCCGAGATCGTGTTGTCCTTCGGGTTGGAGAACTCCCAATGGTAGGCGTCGTCGAGGCGGAACTCGCCGGTGAAAGGCCCGGCCGTCAGCGGCCGGTCGGGAGCGCCGGCGTTGCCCGGCACCCAGCCGAAGTCCGCGAACGCGAACGGCGCGGGCGCCGCGACGTGCGTGGAGTCCGCAGCGCCCGCGGGCGCCGCCGGCCACGCGAGCGCGAGCGACATCGCGAGCGCAGCGATGCGCACCGGCATGGGGATAGCGGGAGAGCTGAACTCGAGGTGTCGCCGCATGGGCATGGCCTCCGATCGTCGGCCACGCGGTGGGATTCGTCGGCGTGTGACCACGGTGCATTGGACGGCGGGGGTGCATGCACGGCAACTCAAATTCGCATACCCGGGCATCAAGATCCCATCAATGACGAAATGGCAGCCGGCGTCGCGACTCGAGCGGGCCCGTCTTGATGACAGATTGATGGGGCGCCGTTCGTTCCTTGCACCATTTCGACGCGGCCGCGCGTTCCAATGTCGGCATGGCGACGGCACATTTCCCGCGACCCATCCCGGCGTCCGATCGACCCGCGATCGCCGCGCTGGAGCGCGAGCTGGAGCAGGGCATGCTCGAGCTGAACTGGAACGAGGTCACCGACGAGGATCGCGTCACGTTCGTCGAGCTGGTGCGCGACCGGCACGTGGGGGAGGCGCTCGCCCGTCGCTCGGGCGGGCTGGCGGTCGAGCTGTGGCGGATCGCGTGCGAGCACATCGCGCGCATCCACCAGGGCCGCTGGCGGCTGCGCGGCGGCCGTCGGCTCGGGTGAGGACGGACGCTAGCCGGGGGCGGGCGCCGCCAGGCGCTTGCGCGCGAGCTGCACGATGTGGCGCTCGTTGTCGAACGCCAGGCGGCGCAGTGCCTCGTCGATCGGCACCCAGCGCGCCTCGTGCACCTCGTGATCGTGATCGGCCACGTCGCCGCCGCGATATTCCAGCAGGTAGAAGTGCACGAACTTGTGGAACCGCACGCGCCGGCCGTCCTCGCTGGCGACGAACCAGTACTCGACCTTGCCGAGTGGCGCGACCAGCTCCGTGTTCACGCCGGCCTCCTCGCGCACCTCGCGCAGCGCGGCCTGCTCGGCGCTCTCGCCGGGGTCCACGTGCCCCTTCGGCAGCTGCCAGCGCCGCCGCGTGCCGACCGAGATCAGCGCCACGTCGAACGTTCCATCGTGGCGCCGGTAGGCCACGCCGCCGGCCGAGATCTGGATGCGGACTGGAGGGTGGGCGTCGGCGTCGGCGTCGGCGGGCGTGCGGCGCGCGCGTTTGCGCGAGGTGGGCGTCACGCGCGGAGCGTAGCAGATGGCGCGCTCCGGCCGCCCCCGATCAGCGAGCGAGTGGCGCTGACACCGACAGGTCCACTTCCTCCACCCACGCGCGCAGCAGTTCGGCCGCGGCCAGCACGTCCACGGGGTCGGCGCCCGATGCGATCGAGGGCGTCCCGTCGCGCAGCTCGAACGCCGACGGAATGCGGCCCGCCACGCCGCCCACCGGCGCGGCGAGCACGCCCGCGAGCCAGTCGCGCGCCTGCGCCTGCGCCTCGGCCGAGCGCTGGTGGACGCGCAGCCACGCGGTGGCGAACGGCCCGAGCCACGCGGGCTCGACGCGCGTGTCGCCCGGCCGCGCGCGCAGCCCCCAGGGCGTGAACAGCTCGTGATGGATGCGCGCGGTGAGCCGCATCGCGTGTTCGGGCGGCAGCAGCGGCGGCGGCAGGCTCACCGCCAGCAGCTGGCCGGGCGAGACGCCGCGCACCGGGCCATCGGGCCCGAGCGCTTCGTACAGTCCGCCCTGCTCCTCGTCCCACATCGCCTCGAGGTAGCGCCGCTGCAGCTCGCGCGCCCACGCCAGGTAGAACGCGCCGTTCTCGCGCCGGCCGGCCAGCTTCGCGAGCTGCGCCATCGCCACCAGCGCGTGGCCCCACAGCGCGTTCAGCGCGGCGGGTTTCGTGCCGGTGTCGTTCGCGATCAGCAGGCCGTCGGCGTCCACGCGTACGCCGCCGCGCGTGCCCGAGCGGTAGAACTGCAGCACGCCCTCGAGCGCGGGGAACAGCGTGTGCGCCAGGAACTCCTCGTCCGCGCTGCGCCGCACGTGCAGGTCCGCGGCGTACACCAGCCACAGCGCGACGGCGGGATCACCGTAGCGCGGCGTGCCGTCCGCCACGTCGAACGACTCCGGCGCCAGGCCCTCGTCCAGGAACTCGACGAATCCGCGCAGGATCTCGCGCGCCAGGTCGAACGCGCGCAGCGACACCAGCGCCGGGACCGCGCGCAGCGCGTCGGCCGGGCGCTCCTCGGCGCGCGGCAGCGAGCGCACCAGCGTCAGACGCGCGCCGCGCCGCGCGAGCCCGTCGCGCACCGCGAACGCGCACGGCAGCACCACCGGGTCGGTGTCCGGCACCAGCGGCTCCAGCCGGCGCGCGGTCGAGTCGTGCGGGCCGCCGTGCGCGGCGGCGGCCTGCCGCGCGGTGAAGTCGCCGCCCCCGGTCGCGAGCTTGATCCAGCGCGCGATGCGCGCGCGCTCGCCATGCTCGAGCGCGGCCACGCAGTCGGCCAGCGTGCGCGCGGGCGGCATCCCGAGCCGCTCCTCGGCCGCCAGCGCGCGGAACAGATCCTCCTCCGACGACGCCACCACGATCAGCGGGCGCTCGGTGGTGACCGCGCCCTCGATGTGGCCGGGCACCAGCAGCTCCTCGGCCGTGTCCGCACCGTCGCGCGGCGACAACAGATCGCGCACCTTGAGCCGCGCCGGCAGGAACTGGCCGTTGTGCCACAGCGTGAGCGTGGGCAGACCGCCGCGCGTCTCGATCCGCACGCGCCCCGGAATCGCCTGCGCGCCGCCGTTGGCCGCATCGGCCTCGGTGGCGGGCCGGTCGGGGCCGCGCGCCGCGACGAGCGGGCTCACGGCGAGCCGCACCTCGGGACCCTCCAGCAGCCGCCAGCACGCGACCAGCGCCTGATGGTGCTGGATCGGCAGCAGCGCGCCTTCGATCACGGCGGCGCCCGTGCGCCAGCGCCACGTCGGCCACGGCTCGGCGCGGAAGCTCTCGATCCACTTGCGGCCATCGGGATGCATGCCGTCGAGCGTGACGCGCGTGGCGAGGCTCACGGGCGGGAAGCCTTGGAGCTGCACGCGCGCGTCGAGCTGGCGCAGCAGGATCGTGATCCCGCCGTGCAGATCGGTGACGGCGAGCAGCGCGTGCGCGAGCCGCGTGGCGGCGCCGGCGACGGTGCCCGAGCTCGAGCCTCCGAGCCCGCTCGCGAGCAGCCATTCGCGCGCCAGCGGATCGTCGGGGCCCAGCGCGGCCCAATCGAAACTCGCGGCCGGGGGGCGCGTGGGGACGTCCTGTCCTTTTCGCATGCCGGGGCGAGAGTAAACGTTGCCGGCGCGCGGAAGAAGCAGGAACGTCGGCGGCGGACCCCCTACGCCACCGGGCTACAGCTCGGCGGGACGCCGGATCACGGTGGACACGGGCACCAGCCGCACGTCCTGGAGCCGCCTGACCGCGAGCGCCTTCGGCAGCCAGCGCTCGGTCTCGGGGCTGGCTCGAATCCACACCATCATCCCGCCGCGCGCGCGCGCGCGTTTCAGCGCCTCGTCCCAGGCGCGCTCCAGCGCCTTGCCGCGCCCGGGCTTCGTCTCGGCGTCGATCACGGCGCCCGGCTGGTCGTAGACCACGCCCATCTTCGCCGCCAGCGGCCGGCACACCGCGCCGCCCACCGGCTCCACGTGCACGAACGGCAGACGCCGGCGACGGAGCTCGGCGTATACCGCCGCCATCGCGGTCTGGTCCTGCGTGGCGAGGGAGCCCATCAGATTCGCCACCGCCACCACCGGCCCGGCCTCGTCGAGGTAGCGGCGCGTGAGCCCCGTGATGCGCGCGGGCGGCAGGCTGACGAGCAGCGTCGCGGGCCCGGGATTCACCTGCGGGTAGTTCACGGGCTCGAGCGGCAGGTGCAGGATCACCTCGCGCCCCGCCGCGTGCGCGGCGCGGAACAACGGCGACGTCCCCGGCCCGGGCGCGAGCGCCACCGAGAACGGCAGCGGCAGGTCGATGAAGCGCTTCGCCAGCGCCGGATCGTCACTCATTCCGTACACCACGACCGCCAGACGGGCAGGCTCCTGCGGCTCGTTCGCCTTCGCGGCGCGCGGGCCGCGCACCAGCGTCAGCTCGTGCGTGGAGTGGCCGTGGTCGCCGATCAGCAGCGTCACGAGCGTGGCGCCGTGCGGACCCGGCGCCTCGCGGCCCGACAGCACCTGTCCGCCGTCCGCCTCCACGCGCCGCGTCACCGCGTAGTTGGCCTGGAACAGCGAGCGATCGGGCGGCACGCCCACGCGCCAGGTCAGCGGCGCCGGTCCTTGTTCGACCACACGATCGGCGATGCTGTCGGCCGGAACGCCCGCTGCCTTCAGGCCTTCGCGGATCGCGTGGCTCAACCGCCGCGAAGTCTCGGCGGGGTCGCGGTCGTGGGGCAGCAGCCGTCCGAGGCGGCCGGCGACGCCGCGCGCGGCGTGCAGCGGGGCGGCGAGCAGCGACCTGGGGGTGGCGCGGCCGGAGGGGGAAGGGGAACCCTCGGGGCGATGGAACGCCGCGCGGACCAGGAACGTGCCCGCCAGGAATGCGACGCCGGCGAGCACGACGATGGCGAGGAGGCAGCCGGGGAGTCCCCAGCCCTTTCGCTTGCGGGCCATGGCGGGAGCCGCACGTTACGGGCGGCCGCCGCGCGCCGTCAACGCGATCGGGCGTTCTGCCACGCGCCGCCCTGGTCCTTCTTTGCACCCATGTGACACAGGTTCCACGGCCCGGTGACAGGCTTCTTCCCGGCTCGGCCGACAACTTCCCCGAGGTTCAGCGCGTTCTACGCCGGACCGTTTCAGGCCCCTGGAGGTGCTCCATGAAGCTTGCTCGACTCCTGTTCGCTCTCGGCATCGTGGTCGCCACCGGGACCTCGACCGCCCACGCCTGCAAGGACCACACGTCCTCGGCGTCGGCGGTGACGGCATCCAACTCCGGCGCCTGCACCGCGGCGCAGGCCGCGACGTGCACGGCGGCGCAGGCCGCGGCGTGCAACAAGGCGAAGCAGGCCAGCGCTGCGATGGCGGCCGAGTGTCCATACCACGCGCACGCCACCACGACCGCGATGACGGCCTCCGCCCAGGGCGCCTGCTCGGCCCATCACGCCGCCACCGCGGCCGATGCGGAATACGAGCACTGCGGCAGCGCCGCCTCGGCGGCCTCCGGCGCGTGCGCGCACGGCGCGATGCACACCACCGCCGCCAACGACGGCTGCAAGGGCTACGGCATGGCGGCCACCGCCGCGGCGGTCGCGGTGCACCAGGACTGCGACGCGTGCGCCGACATGGCCGCGTGCGAGCGCGAGCTGACGGCGCTCGGCGCCACCTCGCAGGTCGTGCCGCTCAAGAACGGCGTGATGCTCGTGTTCACGACCGACACCCCGGCGCGCGTGCGTGCGGTGCAGACCGCGCTGGCGCGGCGCAGCGAGCGCATGGCGCACATGACCACGGCCGGCGTGTCGGCGCACCTGTGCAACGAGTGCAAGGCGATGCGCGGCGCGGCGGCGAGCGGCAAGCTGCAGCGCGAAGTGGTGAACATCGAGGGCGGCGCGCTGACGCTGATGACCTCGAACGACCCGAAGATCGTGGCCCGGCTGCACGACATGTCGGGGACGCAGCTGGCCGCCGCGCACGTCAGGAACTGATCGCGGCGCTGGCAGGTCGAAGGCGGGCCGGTCCGGAGTTTCGGGCCGGCCCGCCTGCGTTCGATCCGGCCGCTTCGGCGCCGTCGTCAGGGGGTGCCTGCGGGCGTCGTCCCGACGTTCCGGCGGGGACGTGCCGGGCCCGGGCGCTCTTTGCCGCCGGAAATGTCAAGGACTAGGCTGAACGGGTGAGCAGGCCCATGCGGGGATTCAATCTGCGCGTCGGCCGGCGCGTGCTGCTGGTGATCGCGTTCGGCGTGGCGGTGCCGGCGCTGTTCCTGGCCGGCCTCGGGGTGTTCCTCACGCTGCGCATCGCCAGGGCGGTCGAGGACGAGAGCGCGCGCTACGACAGCTACATGGCGCTCCAGGTCGGACAAGCCTACCAGCAGCTGCTGGTGTCCGCGCTGTCCGACGACACCGAGGCCGCCGAGGACGTGGCGCGCACCGGCGGCGGGGCCGCCGAGGTGCTGGAGGCGCTGCGCCAGCACACGGGCGAGTTCGTGGCGCCGTACTTCGTGCCGAGCGACGACCTGACCGGCTACAACGTGCTCACCTCGCAGGCCGGGCTGCTCGTGTACGACGAGGGCCAGGGCGTGCACACCGGCCAGGTGTTCGCCGGCCTGCTGCTGCGCAATGCCGGCGGCGTGCTGGGTGGCGCGGGCTGGTGGTTCCGGCCGCGCGACTTCCTGCAGCGCCACCTGGACGACGTGAGCCAGGGCACGCTGCCCGGCAACCCCGGCCTGTACGGCGGGATCGAGCAGATGCGCCGGCTGTCGATCGCGGTGCTCGATCGCGACGGCACCGAGCTGGCGCGCGTGCGCGATCCCGGCGACGCGCGCACCGCGCGCGAGGCGCCCGTGGGTGGCCCGTTCGAGGGCTTCGGCGTGCGGGTCGGGCCCACCCCCACCGCGCCCGCATCGTGGGTGCATCGCTTCGTCGCGTTCGAGCTGACGTTCATCGGGGTGATGGGGATGGTGATCGTGCTCGCCACCGCGTTCGGCGTGCGCTACACCGTGCGCCAACTCGAGCTGGCGCAGCTCAAGGCCAGCTTCGTCTCCAACGTGTCCCACGAGCTCAAGACCCCGATCGCCCTGATCCGTCTGGCGGTCGAGACGCTGGAGATGCGCAGGGTGAGATCCCCCGAGGAAACCGACCAGTTCCTGCGCTCGATCGGCCGGGAAACCCTGCGTCTGCAGCAGTTGGTGGACAACATTCTCGATTTCGCGCGTCTCGAGGCCGGTCGGCGCATCTTCCGGTTCGAGACGTTGGATCTGCGCGAGGTGGTGCGGGAGGCCGTGGACGGCTTCCGGCCGCGGCTCGAGCACCTGGGCTTCCGGGTGGAAGTGGAGCTGCCGGACGACCTGCCAGCCGTACAGGGCGACGCCGTGGCGCTGTCCCACTGCGTGCTGAACCTGCTCGACAACGCGCTCAAGTACTCGAAGGCCCGGCGCGAGGTGAAGGTGTCGGCCGCGGCCCGGTTGAACGGCACGGTGGCGGTGTCCGTCACCGACCACGGCATCGGCATCTCGCCCGCCGATCAGCGCCGCATCTTCGAGAAGTTCGTGCGCGTCGAGACCGGGCTCGTGCACGACGTGAAGGGCACGGGGCTCGGGCTGTCGCTGGTGGATCAGGTGGTGCGTGCCCACGGTGGGCACGTGGAGGTGGCGAGCAGTCCGGGGGAGGGCAGCACGTTCACCCTCGTGCTGCCGGCCCAGGGTGGAGCGGTGTCGCCGCGGTTGGAGCCGCCGGCGAAGACCGGTTCGTGACGCGAAGGGAGCGTTCGACATGAAGCGCGTGCTCATCGTGGAAGACGAGGAGGGGCTGCTCGAAGGCCTCGCCCACAATTTCCGCTACGAAGGCTACGAGGTGCTGACCGCGAAGACCGGGCAGGAGGGCCTGCGCATGGCCCTGAAGCAGAAGCCGGACGTCGTGCTGCTCGACATCATGCTGCCCGAGAAGGACGGCTTCACGGTGCTGAAGGAGCTGCGCCAGCGCCACCGCGACATCCCCGTGCTGGTGATGACCGCGCGCAACTTCGAGGCCGACGTGCTGAAGGGCTTCGATCTCGGCGCCGACGACTACGTGACCAAGCCGTTCGGCATCAAGGAGCTGATGGCGCGCGTCAAGCGCCTGGTGCAGCGCGGGCCGTCCGGCGCGCCGGCGCCCGGGCCGACGATCTACATGTTCGGCGACGTCGAGGTGCGGTTCGAGCCGCGCGAGGTCTACAAGGCCGGCCAGGCCGTGGCGTTGTCGTACAAGGAATTCGAGCTGCTCAAGTACCTGATCGAGCACCGCGGCCGCACCGTGTCGCGCGAGGAGCTGCTGGAGGAGATCTGGGGCGTGGACGAGGAGCTGGGCGTCACCACCCGCACCGTGGACACGCACGTCTCCAACCTGCGCAGCAAGCTCGGCGCCGGATTCTCGCAGCCGTTCATCGTGGCGGTGCACAAGGTCGGCTACAAGTTCGTGGAGCCGCAGCAGGCGACGACGCCGTCGGCGTAGGCCGGGTGCGCGCGGGCTAGGTGCGTGCTTCGCCCACCTCCACCGCCGCCCGTGCCAGTCGCGCGTACTCGTCCAGCGTCAGCGTTTCGCCGCGGCGCTCGGGGTCGATCCCGGCGGCGCGGACGAGGCGCTCGACCTGCTCGCGGTTCAGGTCGAGCGAGGCGGCGAGCGTGTTGCCGAGCTGCTTCCGGCGCATCTGGAACGCGCCGCGGATGATGCGGAACAGCAGCTCCTCGGGCGCATCCACGGGCGGATGGTCGCGCAGGAAGAACCGCACCAGCATGCTGTCCACCTCGGGCCGCGGCCAGAACGCCGCGGCGCGCACCGTCATCAGCGGCTCGAGCAGCGCGTGATAGCGCGCGAACAGCGTGAGCGACCCGTACTCGGGCGAGCCCGCCGCCGCCGCCAGCCGCTCCGCGTACTCCTTCTGCACCAGCAGCACCGCGCTGCGCACGAACGCGCGGTGGGCGAACAGCCACTCGAGGATCGGCGTCGTGATGTTGTAGGGAATGTTGCCCGCGATCGCGAGCTTCGGGACATCGTGCGCGCGCGCGATCGCGCCGAGATCGGTCTCCAGCACGTCGGCCTCGACGATCTCGACGTGCGGCACGCCGGCGAAGTTCTCGCGCAGGATCGCCGCGAACCCCGCATCCTTCTCGATCGCCACCAGGTGCCGCACGCGGTGCACGATGCGCGTGGTGAGCGCGCCCAGCCCGGGGCCGATCTCCACCGCCACGTCGTCCTCGCGCAGCCGCGAGTGCTCGGCGATGCGCTCGGCGATGTCCTCGCGCACCAGGAAGTTCTGGCCCAGCTTCCGGCGCGGCGCGAGCCCGTACTCGGCCAGCGTGCGCTTCACGCGCTGCAGCTCGCTGCCCTCCAGCGCCGCCCGCTCGCGCACGTACGACGACGCGCGGCGCGGCCCGCCGGCCTCGCGACCCAGGCGCTTGTTCCTTCGCATGCGCCGAGTGTACGCGGTGCGCGGGCGCCGCGCGGAATGGCCGCCGGGTTTCATGCAACGTCGGCCACGGTGATCGCCGCGACCTGGCGGCGCTGCGACGGATGGTGAGCCGCGGCCGCCGCTGCGTGACCGGCGCCCTGGGGCCGCCATCAAGCCGCGCCCATCAAGCCGCCGCAGGATCGCGCTTCCCGGGCCGCGCCGCGTACACCACCTGCAACGCCGCGCGCACGTGCTGCTCCAGCGTGAGCCCGGGCGCATTCGATCGCTCCGCCAGCTCCGCGCCTGCTCCGCGCGATAGCCCAGGCTTACCAGTGCCGCGATCACATCCAGCAGCCGTTCGCGTTCGGCGTTTGCCTGCGCGTGCTCCGCCCTCGACGTGCGTGATGGTGGTGGAGAGCGCGTAGTCCAGCACTTCCGCCAGCTCCCCGCCCGGGAGCGCATGGCTCAACAGCTCCTTGAGCCGCACGAGCTTCGCGTGCGTCTGCTGGCTCACCGTCACCTGGATCACGAACCGCTTCGCCGCCACGGGAGCCACGCGCGGCGCGGGCTCGTTCACTCGTCCTGGGACGAGCGAGCTTGACGACTCCGTGACCGCCACTCTTCCTGGGAAGAGTGAACGGGGTGGGGGGCGCTACGAACGGATCAGTTGTATCACGGTGATTTCGGAGCCCGCGTAAACCTCGCTCAACGCGAAACGCACGGGATCACGACAACGACTCGAGAACCGCGGCGATCGTGCGCCACCGTGGACCAGGGCGCGCACTGATGCCAGCGGCAGAGCGCTCCGCCGCACCCGGACGTCCCCGTCGTGCGTTGATGTCAACATCAATCTTCCGCGCCCGAGGAGGTTCGGGGGCCCGCACCCATCGCCCCGAAGCACACACGCCCGACCCACGCTCTCTATCAGGGCTTCTGGGGTTTCGGGCGACCCTCCCTGAAGTACCGCGCCGAAGCGCCGCGCCGCGACGTGTCGCTTCCGCGCCTGTGAAGCCCCGTGCGGCCCCGCGCACCCGTCAAGCGCATTTCGTGCGCCCGCGGCGCGCGCACTTCCGTGCCGCGCCCACGCCCGATCGCGGCCGTGCTAGTCTCCCCGCCCATGCCCAGTCGATGGCGGCGCCTCCTGCTGGGGGCGCCGCGCAATCTTCGCGATCCACGCACGTTCCACACCGTCTCGCTGATCGCCCTGCTCGCCTGGGTGGGGCTCGGCGCCGATGGGCTGTCCTCCAGCGCCTACGGTCCCGACGAGGCGTTCCGCGCGCTCGGCTCGCACACCTATCTCGCCATGGGGATGGCGCTCGCGACCACGCTCACCGTGCTCGTCATCTCGGTGGCGTATTCGCGCATCATCGCGCGCTTCCCGTCGGGCGGTGGCGGCTACGTGGTGGCGACGCGGCTGCTCGGGCCGGGGTTCGGGCTCGTGTCCGGGTGCGCGCTGCTCGTGGACTACGTGCTCACCGTGTCGGTGTCGATCGCGAGCGCGGCGGATCAGATCTTCAGCACGCTGCCGTTGTCGGTGCACGGGCTCAAGCTGCCGATCGAGGCGGTGGTGATCGTGGGGCTGGTGCTGCTCAACCTGCGCGGCGTGCGCGAGTCGGTCACGATCCTGGCGCCGATCTTCGTGCTGTTCATCGTGACGCACGCGATCCTGGTGTTCGGCGGGATCGGTTCGCATGCGTTCGTGGCGCCGCAGGTGGTGCGCGAATCGCACGAGGCGTTCCGGCTCGACCTGCGCACGATCGGCGCGTTCGGGCTGCTGGCGGTGTTCATGCGCGCGTACTCGATGGGTGCCGGCACCTACACCGGAATCGAGGCGGTGTCGAACGGGCTGCAGATCATGCGCGAGCCCAAGGTGCACACGGCGCGCGTGACGATGACCTACATGTCGGTGTCGCTGGCGATCACCGCGGGTGGCATTCTCGCCTGCTACCTGCTGTTCCACGTGCACCCCGAGCCGGGGATGACGCTGAACGCCACGCTGCTGCACCGGTTCGCGGACGCGTTCCGGCCGGGCGGCGTCGGGATCGGGCCGGCGTTCGTGGTGATCACGCTGGCGTCCGAGGCGATGCTGCTGGTGGTGGCCGCCCAGACCGGATTCATCGACGGCCCGCGCGTGATGGCCAACATGGCGACCGACTCGTGGCTGCCGCACCGCTTCTCGCAGCTGTCGAGCCAGCTCGTGACCGCCAACGGCGTGCTGATCATGGGCGCAGCCTCGATCGTGACCCTGCTCTACACGCGCGGCGACACGCGCACGCTGGTCACGATGTACGCCATCAACGTGTTCATCACGTTCTCGCTGTCGCAGCTCGGCATGGTGCGCTACTGGCAGCAGCGCCGCGAACCGGGCCGGCGGCGCGGGCTCGCCACGCATGGCGTGGCGCTGACGATGTGCGTCGCGATCCTGACCGGCACGCTGATCGAGAAGGGGCTGGCCGGCGGATGGGTGACGCTGGTGGCGACCGGAGCGGTGATCGCGTTCTGCGTGTGGGTGCGGCACCACTACAACCTGGTCGGCGCCAACCTGCGGCACCTGTCGCTGCTGCTGCCGGAGCCGCCCGAGGAAGTGGCGGTGCCGGGCCCGATCGATCCGCACAAGCGCACGGCCGTGCTGCTGGTCGGCTCATACGGCGGACTCGGGCTGCACTCGCTGCTCGACATGCGCCGGCTGTTCCCCGATTTCTCGCAGGTCGTGTTCGTGTCGGTGGGCGTCGTGGACTTCGTGTCGATGGCGGGCGTGGAGGAGGTGGAGGAGGTGGCGAAGCGCACCGAGCGCTCGCTGGCGCGCTACGTGGCGTTCGCGCGCAGCCACGGCATCGCCGCCGACTACCGGACGAGCGTGGGCACGGATGCGGTGGAGGAATTGCGCACGCTGTGCCGGAAGATCGCGGACGAGTTCGAGGACCGGCGCCGCGTGGTGTTCTTCACCAGCAAGCTCGTGTTCCCGGTCGAGCGCTGGTACCAGCGCCTGCTGCACAACGAGACCGCCAACGAGATCCAGCGCCGCCTGCAGTTCGAGGGCCTGTACACGCTGGTGCTGCCGGTGCGCGTGGTGGATTACGCGGCGGGCCTGCCTGCCGCCTGAGGCGACGAGGTCGCCGAGGAGGGTGCAGTCGCAAGGCGCGACCGAGCGGTTCCCGCAGACGTATCGGGAGATACGTCGAGGACAACCGCCAGGAAGCAACGCAGCGAATGCGCCCTCATCGGCGACCGAGCTTTCCTTCCAGCGCTTCACGCGCCATGTCGCGCGCGTAGGGGTCGGGCGAGCCGCCGGCGATCTTGCGCAGCTCCTCGCGGCCGTCCTCGCCCAGGCGCGCGAGCGCCCACGCGGCGTGGCGCCGCACCCACCAGGCGGGATCGGTGAGCCGCCCGGGCAGCGCGATCAGGCCGATCGAGGCGCGCATGCGCCCGAGCGACCACGCCGCCAGCGCGCGCACCTGCCATTCCGGATCGGCCAGCGACGCGACCAGCGCGTTGCCGCAATCCTCGGCTTCCAGCCGGCCCAGCGCGCGGGCCGCCGCGACGCGGGTCTCGAGGTCGGGGTCGGCGAGCCGGCGCTCGATCACGAACCGCGCGTCGTGCGCGCTCGGGTGCCGCGGGTCGACGTGCGCCGCGCGCGCCTCGCGCGCGCCGAGGGTGCCGATGCACTCGATCACGGCGCGGTCCATGGCCGAGTCGCCCGTGCCGCGCTCGAGCGCCTCCAGCAGCTGCGGCAGCGCGCCGCGTCCGAACAGCGCCAGCAGGCCGGCGCGCGCCCGGGGACTGCGGTGCACGAACGCGCCGGCATGCGCCAGCACCCACGCGAGCGCGGGTGAATCGCGATGGCGCGCCAGCGCGCGCGCGGCGGCCAGCCGCTCGGACTCGCTGCCGGATTCGAGCAGCCGCCACAGCGCGCGCCGCGCGGGCGGCGACGGCACGAGCCCGAGCCGGCGCGCCGCCAGCTCGCGGCGCCACGGCGAGGGATCGTCCACCGCGTCGCACTCGGCGACCACGTGCGGGTGCTCCGCGAGCAGCCGCCCGAGCGAGTGTCCGCGCCGGCCGCGCAGCGCCGCGCCCATGCGATGCCGGCGCAGCGGGGGATCCAGCGATTCGAGCGCGCTCCAGAACGCGGAGGGGTCCAGCTCGTCGGCGTCGGCCGCCAGCATGGCGCTGCCGCGGCCGTCCTCGAGGAACGCGCGCACGCGCTCGGAGAACGTGGCCGCCTCGCGGCGCACGCCGGCGCGCACGCGACGGCGGCGGTCGCGCGCCACGAGCCAGGCCAGCGCCATGCCGGCCAGCACCAGGGCGAGTGCGGAGACGAGCGGAAGCATGGAGCAGGGTTATCGGCCGAAACGCGCGGGTCCTGCAGCGCGCCCCGCCGGCGCCGGAATCCGCGTCCGCGGCGGACGGCCCGCCATCCGCGGCGCGGCGACGGGCCCCGACTACACCTCGATCGGCATCCGGAACAGCGCGCGGGCGTTGGCGGTGGTGACGCGATCCGCCTCGGCCGGATCCCAGCCGCGCAGCTCGCACAGCTTCGGCAGCACGCGCGTGAGCAGCCCCGGCTCGTTCCGGCGCAGCGAGCGCGGCTCGGGCTCGAGGTAGGGGGCGTCGGTTTCGAGCACCAGCATGTCGGCGGGCGCGGCGCGCACCGCCTGCTCCAGCGCGGCGTGGCCATAGGTGAGCACGCCGCCCAGCCCCAGCTTGAAGCCCAGCCGCTGCGCGCGCTCCATCGCGTCCGGGCCGTCGTCGAAGCAGTGCAGCACGCCGCCCGCCCCGGGCTTCATCTGCTCCAGGATCGCGAGCGTATCGTCGAACGCCGAGCGCTGGTGGATCACGACCGGCAGCCCCATCTCGTCCGCCAGCCCGACCTGCGCGCGGAACCAGCGCTCCTGATCGGCGCGCGGCGCGTAATCCCGGAAGAAGTCGAGCCCGGTCTCGCCGATCGCCACCACGCGCGCATGGCGGGCGTGATCGCGCAGCGTGGCGAGGTAGTCGTCCGGCACGCGCGCCGACTCGCTGGGGTGGACGCCCACGCACATGAACACCCAGGCGTGCGCCGCCGCGATCGCGTGCGCGCGCGGCACGATCTCCGGCGCGTAGGCGATCTCCACCACGTGCGTGACGCCGGCCACGCGCGCGCGATCGAGCACCAGGGCGCGGTCCTTGTCGAAGCGCTTGTCGGCCAGATGGCAGTGCGTGTCGATCACGCGGCCGCTCCGCGCGCGCGCCCGCGCCGCGCGCGGGCATCGGCCGTCATGCGCCGGGCGCGCCGGCGGGCGCCGGCTTGATGCGCGGGAACAGGATCTCCTTCTCGCCCAGCAGCCGCGCCGGCTGCGATGCGAACCGCGGCGCGGCGGCGTCGCCGCGCGTCTCGCCCGGGCGGCCCGGCAGCCGCAGCATCGCCCACAGGCTCTCGCTCTTGCCGGGGATCGCCGGCCACGACCACAGCGCCACGAGCCGCAGCGTCTCGAGCAGCGCGGCCAGCACGGTGCCCAGCTCGTCGCGGCGCGCGGCATCCTTGGCCAGCTCCCACGGCCTGGTGCGCTCCACGAATTCGTTCGCGCGCACCACCGGCACCCACGCCGCCTCGAGCGCGTCCTGGATGCGCAGCTCCGCCCACGCGCGCGGCACCGCGTCGTGGGCCTCGTGCGCCGCGGCGATCAGCGCCTCCAGCGCCGCGCGCGCCGCCGGGTCGCGCACCGCCTCCGGCGTCCACGCCTCGGGCGTCGAGCCGCCGAACGCGTCCTGCACCAGCTTCATCGTGCGGCTCGCCAGGTTGCCGAACTCGTTCGCGAGCCGCACGTTCACGCGCTCGACCATCTGCTCGATCGTGAACTCGAGGTCGCGCCCGGTCTCGGCCGCCGACAGCAGGTAGTAGCGCACCGCGTCGGTCCCGAACTGCTGCGCCAGGTGCACCGGGTCGAGCAAGTTGCCGAGCGACTTCGACAGCCGCTCGCCGCGCAGGTAGACGAAGCCGTGCACATACACCTGGCGCGGCAGCGGCACGCCCGCGGCGAGCAGCATCGCGGGCCACAGCACGCAGTGGAAGCGGCTGATGTCCTTGCCGATCACGTGCAGCGCGTTCGAGTACAGCGGCTGGGTCGTGCCCGCCCACGCGGCCCCCGGGCGGCCCTGGCCGTCCAGGTCCTGGAACGTGTCCTGGCGCGTGCCGCCCGGGCCGCCGCACTCGTGCTCGTGGGCCAGCCACCACTGCGCGTAACGCCGCTCCGGCCAGCCGATCGCCGACAGGTAGTTGAGCAGCGCGTCCGCCCACACGTACACGGTGTGCCCGCGTCCGCCCGGGATCTCGTCCGGCAGCGGCACGCCCCACGGCAGGTTGGGGCGCGTGACGCTCACGTCCTGCAGCCCCTCCTCGATCACGCGCAGCACTTCGTTGCGCCGGTAGCCGGGCTCGATGAACTCGGGGTGCTGCGCGATGTGGCGCTTCAGCGCGTCGTCGTACTCCGACAGCCGGAAGAAGAAATTGCTCTCGCGGATCTCGCGCAGGGTGAGCGTCGGATGCAGCGGGCACACCCGCTTGCCGGCCGCGGTGCGCTCGAGATCCTTGTCCTGCTTGAACGATTCGCACCCCTCGCAGTAGAGCCCCTCGTAGTCCTGCGCGAACAGCACCGACTGGCCGGTCTTCGGGCTGCGCGCGTCCCACAGCCGGCGGAACAGCTCCTGCACCGCGTGCTCGTGCTGCGGTTCGGAGGTGCGCACGAACCGGTCGTACGACACCTGCAGCTCGTGCCACGCGTCCACGAACGTGCGCGACAGCGCGTCGGTGAACGCGCGCGGCGTCTGCCCGGCGGCCTCGGCGGCGTGCAGGATCTTCTGGCCGTGCTCGTCGGTGCCGGTCAGGAAGAACGTGGCGTCGCCGCGCTGGCGGTGGAACCGCGCCAGGGCGTCGGCCAGCACCTTCTCGTAGGCGTGGCCCAGGTGCGGCCGGCCGTTCACGTAGTCGATCGCGGTCGTGATGTAGAAGCGTCGCGGCACGAAAGGGCTCCTCGCGGGAGGCGGAACGGGGGACGTCAGGACCCGGGCGTGGCCGGCGGCGGCTCGTCCTGCCGCGCGCCGCTCCGGCGCCCGCAGCCGCAATCGCCGCAACGATGATACGGCGGCGGCGGCAGCATGTCGTAGGTGAGGCGGTGCTCCTGGCCGTCGCGGTCGCGGATCCAGATCGCCTCGGCGCGCACCTCGAGCCGGGTCACCTGCACCTCGCCCTGGCCGGTCTGCATCTTCGTGCCCACCGCCGGCAGCCGCGCCGCGCTGTCGCGGTACTGTGCCAGCTCGTAGGCCAGGCAGCACATCAGCCGCCCGCACGCGCCCGAGATCTTGCTGGGATTGAGCTGCAGCTGCTGGTCGCGCGCCATCTTGAGCGTGACCGGGTGGAAATCCTTGAGCCACGTCGAGCAGCAGAACGGGCGCCCGCACGGACCGCACCCGTCCATGCGCTTGGCCTGGTCGCGCGCGCCGATCTGCCGCAGCTCGATGCGGGTCTGGAACCGCGCCGCCAGGTCGCGCACCAGCTCGCGGAAGTCCACGCGCTGCTCGGCCGAGAAGTAGAACGTGATGCGGTTGCCCTGGAACCCGGCCTCCACCTCCGCCAGGTCCATGCGCAGATCGCGCGCGGTGATCCGCTGCCGGCAGAACTCGAACGCGTCGGATTCGCGGCGTTCGAGCTGGTCCTGGCGGTCCAGGTCCTCCTCCGACGCCTTGCGCAGGATCTGGTGCGTGACCTGGCCCGGACGCTTGAGCGCGACCAGCGTCGGGTCCTTGAGGAACACGGTGGCGAGCGACTCGCCGTGCTCGGTCTGGATCACGACCTTGTCGCGCAGCTTGAGCGACAGGTGGCGCGAATTGAGGACGAAGTCCTTGCGCGAACCGCGCAGGGCCACCTGCACGATCTCGGACATGACGGGCCTATGGACGAGGGCGCCGCGGAGCGCCTGGTCCGAACCGGCTTCAGCCGGCCGATCGGGTGCGTTCGGAAATCCGGCCGAGGAACAGCCGGCGATGGCAGCAGGCCGCGGGCGCGGAGGTGACCGCGGGGCCGCGGCTCGGGTCGGTCGAGGATAGCGCACCCGCCTCCCGCGGCGCGAGGCGGGGGCGCCGGGCGCGCATCCGGCTCCCGCGGCGCGAGGCGGGCCTCCCCGCGGGCCGCCCGCCTCCGCAACCGCCCGCGTCAGTCGTTCTTGTGGCTCTGGCGCCCGACGCGCACGTGCTGCTCGCGCGTGCCGCCGCGCGACGACGGGCCGCGCGCGCTGCCGGCCGAACGGGTGACGCTCGATCCGCGGCCGCTGCTGCTGCGGGTGCGGGACGAACCGTTGCCGCGGCCGCTGCTGCTGCGGGAGCTGCTGCTCCGATTGCGATCAGGCATGACTGGCATCTCCGTTCGTGCGTTCATGAATGACGGCGCCCGCGCTGCGGTGGGATCGCGCACGCTGCCGGTGCGCGGCCCGCGCTTCGTCGTTCATGCGTGGGCGCCGGGGACGGAATCGTCCGTCCTCGTGCGTTTGA
The DNA here is from genome assembly GCA_035691845.1 of Candidatus Eiseniibacteriota bacterium. Lineage (GTDB taxonomy): Bacteria > Eisenbacteria > RBG-16-71-46 > RBG-16-71-46 > RBG-16-71-46 > DASSIN01. The sequence continues at coordinate 34,808 of DASSIN010000228.1, forward strand.
TGTGCCCGTGTGGCGGGGGATTGTCGCGCGCGCGCGCCCGAGGCCGGTCGCGCGGCGCGCGCGTCAGTAGTCCCAGCGCGCGGTCGCGTGCTCGGGCCAGTCGCGCTCGCCCAGCCGCCGGCCGCCCAAGCGCGCGAGCCCCGAGAACAGCGCCAGCTCGGGCGTGACGTTGCCCTCGATCGCGCCCAGCACCTCTTCCAGCACCATCAGCCGGCGGCGCGCCTCGGCCGGGCTCATGCGCGCGGCCTGCGCGCGCAGCTCGCGCTCGCGATCGCGGTGGACGAGCTGCTCGCGCGGCGCGTCCTGTCCGGCGCGCAGCACGTCCCGCAGCCACAGCTGCTGGAACTCGATGATGCGGCGCATGCCCTCGCGCCCGGTGCGGCCGAATCCGGTCACGCCCTGCACCGCCTTCCACAGCGCCGGCCAGTTGCCGGCCAGCGCGGGCTCGAGCAGCGCCAGCGCCTGATTGCGCTCGCCGGTGGCGTCGAGATGGCGCAGCACCAGCGCGCGCCCGGGCGAGCCGCTGGAGAGCGCGGCCAGCATGCGCGCCTGCCGCTCCTCGAGTCCCGCCTGCCGCCCGAGGAACCCGGCGATCGTCGCCTCGGGCCACGGGGTGAAGCGCACGCGCTGGCAGCGCGAGTGGATCGTGGCCGGCAGGCGCGAGGGGCGCGACGAGGTGAGCACCCACACCGTGGACGCCCCCGGCTCCTCGATCGACTTGAGCAGCGCCGAATACTGGTCTTCGCGCATGCGATCGGCGTCGCGCACCACCACCACGCGCCGCGCCGCCTCGAACGGCCGGAACGTCAGCTCGCGCAGCAGCTCGCGCGTGACCGACAGCCGGATCGAGGCGGCCTTGTCGTACGTGAACACGAACAGCGGGTCGTCGCGCACCGCCTGCACCGTGGTGGCGATCGTCTCGGCCAGCTCGCGCTCCTCGCCCGACACCGGGAACAGGAACTTGAGATCGGGATGCTGGAGCGTCGCGGTCTTGAGGCACGCCGCGCACCGGCCGCACGCGTCGTCGGGCGCGGCCCCGGCCACGGGCTCGGGCGCGAACAGGCCGGCCTCGGCCGCCGGCGCCCCCGGCCGGCCCTCGCACAGCAGCGCGCGCGCGAACGCCAGCGCCGCCGTGCCCTTGCCCACGCCGGCGGGGCCGTACAGCAGGTAGGCGTTGGCGGGGCGGCCGCCGGCCACCACGCGCCGCAGGAACGCGGCCGCGGGATCCTCGGCGATCAGCTGGGAGAGTCGGACGAGCGCCATCGGCGGAGCATAACGTGGGCGCGCGGGCGCGGCGAGGCGATCGCGCCCGGCGCGCGGTCGCCGGCGGCGCGCGTTACTTCAGCCAGTCGAGCGGATCGAGCGCGGTCGCGCCCTTGCGCACCTCGAAGTGCAGCACGGTGCCCTTGAGCGACGTGCCCGAATCGCCGACCTTGCCGATCACCTGCCCGGGCTGCACCTCCTCGCCCTGCTTGCAGTCGATCTCGGACAGATGCCCGTACAGCGTGTAGAAGCCGTCGCCGTGGTTCAGGATCACGATCTCGCCGTAGCTGCCGTAGTCCTCGCTCGTGTACTCGACGCGCCCGCGCGAGACGGCCTTGACCGGCGTGCCGGCGTCGGCCTGGATGTCGATCCCCTGGTTGAGCGTGACGGTTCCGAACCGCGGGTGGGTCTCGGGGCCGAACCGCCCGGCCAAGGGGCCCCTCACCGGCCAGTCGAGCGAGCCGCGGCCCTTGACCAGGTCGCCGTGGTATGGCTCGGGCGTCCGGCCCTGCGACAGCGCGCGCTGCTCCTCCTCCTGACGCCGCTTCTCGAGCGTCGCGATCAGATGCTGCAGGTCGCGCGCGGTCTTCTCCAGCTCGGCGGCGGCCGCCTCGTACGCCTCGCGCTGGCTGCGGATGTAGGCCACCGACGAGGCGCGATCGCGTCGCAGGTCGTCGAGCTTGTGCTTGGCGCTCGCCGTCTGCTGCTCGGTGCGGCGCACGTCGGCGAGATGAGTCTGGAGCTGCTGCTGGCTGGCCTGCACCATCTCCTTGCGCCGCTCGATGTCCTCGATCAGCACGCGGTCCTGCTCGGCCACCATCACCAGGAAGTCCCAGCGGGCCAGCAGCTGCGCGAACGAGCGCGTGGACAGCAGGAACTCGAGCTCGCGGCCGGTGCCGGACTTGTACATGGCGCGCAGCCGGCGCGCGAGCTTCTGCTTCTGCGCCGCCAGCGCGGCCAGGCTCTGCTGCAGGTTGAGCTGCGTGACGCCGAGGTCGCGGTCGAGCGCGGCCCGGTGGTGCGACAGCGTCTGCAGCCGCTGGCGCGTGGCGTTCAGCTCCACCTCGGTGCGCTTGAGCTCGCCCAGCGCGGTCCTCTCGCGCCCGCGCAGCCGCTTGGCGTTCTCGCGCTGCTGGCGCGCCTGCTCGTTGATCTGCTGCAGGCGCTGGCGGTTGGCCTCCTCCTCGCGCTGCAGCTCCTCGCGCCGGCGCGCGGCCTCGACGCTGTCGGACGCGGACGGCGCCGACGCCGCGGGCGGCGTGGCGGCGGTTTGCGCCAACGCGCCCGCGCTGGCGCCGATCAGCAGCGCCACGAGCGCGGCGGCGCTCCGCGCCGCGCGCTTCACGGTCCGACCGAGCGCAGCACCCGCGAGACGGCGACCAGGCTCGAGATCCACGCCAGCAGCACGGCCGCGCCCACGAACGCCAGACACCACGTGCCCGACAGGAACACCACGTTCACCACCTGCAGCAGCACGGCGCGATGCAGCACCCACAGCAGCCCGAGCGCCAGCAGCGCGGCCACGAACGTCTGCGCCGTGGCCTCGATCACGAACGGCATCGCGATGAACCGGTCGGAGGCGCCGAGCCGGCTCATGATCTCGACCTGCGGGCGGCGCGCGAGCACGGTCAGCCGCAGCGTGTTGTGCACAACGAACACGATCGCCAGCGCCACCACGATCCCGGCCGCCAGCGCGCCGGTCTCGAACGTGTTGGTGAGCTCGTCCAGCCGGCGCACCCATTCGCCGCCGTAGCGGACGTCCTCGATCTCGGGGAACTGCTTGAGCTGGCGCGAGGTCTCCTCCATGGACGGATAGTTCAGCAGCTCGGACTTGAGCCGCACGCGCAAGCTGGCGGGCAGCGGGTTCTGGTCCACCTGCTCGAGCAGCGCCGGATCGCCCACCTGCTGCGAGAACTCCTTCCACGCCTGATCCTTGCTGACGTAGGTGACGCTGCCGTACAGCGCCTGCAGGCGGAGCTCGAGCGAATCGAGCTGCGCCGGCGTCACGTCGTCCTTGAGGTACGCCACCATCTCGCGGCGGTCGCCGAGGAACGACAGCGCCAGCTGCGCGTTGTGCGCCACCAGCAGGAACACGCCCGACAGCGTGAGCGCCGCCGCCAGCGAGAAGATCGCCGTGTAGGCGAGCCCGCGGTGGTGGCGGAACGAGCGCCACGCCTCGCGCAGGTGGTAGCCGTGCACGGTCAGGCCGGCTCCGGAGGCATGAACCGCTCCTGCTCGCGATCGCGCTCCGTCCCGGCCGCGTCCACGAGCCGGCCGTCCTCGAGCTCGAACGTCTGGCAGCCGAGCGTGGCCGCCACCTCGGTATGGCTCGTGACCACCACCAGCCCCGCGCCCTCGGCGTGGATCTTGCGCAGCAGGAACAGGATCTCCTGCGCGCTCCTGGGCTCGAGCGCGCCGGTCGGCTCGTCGGCCAGGATCACGGCCGGGCGGTTCACGATCGCGCGCGCGATCGCCGCCCGCTGCCGTTCGCCGGCCGACAGTTCGAACGGGTAGGCGGACTGCAGCTGCTGGATGCCGGTCTCCTCGAGCGCGTACAGCACGCGCGGCACCACGTCGGCGTCCTGGAACGTGCCGCCGATCCTGACCGCCAGCGCCACGTTCTCGAAGATCGTGCGGTCGGCCAGCAGCCGGAAGTCCTCGTACACGATGCCGAGCGTGCGCCGCAGCAGCGCGCGGCGCGCGCGCGACAGTCGCCCGCCGTGGAACGTGCCCACCGTGACGGTGCCCGAGGTGGGCTGGGTCTCGTGCGTGATCAGCCGGAGCAGCGTGGTCTTGCCGGCGCCGCTGTGGCCGATGAACACCACGCACTCGCCCTCGTCCATGTGCCACGAGACGCGATCGAGCGCCAGGCGCTCTCCGTAGCGCTTGGTGACCTGCTCGAAGGTGATCATGTCCCCGGAAGCTAGCAGAGCCGTTGGGCGCGAAAAAGCCGCCGTCGGCGCCGGGGCGCCGGCGATGACGCCGCGCGCCCGGCGCGCCCCACCGTGAGCGCTGCCGCGGGGACGGGCGCGCGCCCGCCCGCGCGGGCCGCTAGGACGCGTTGATCTTGATGTGGGCCTTGAGGCGCAGGCCCTTGATCCACTCGTCGTAGCGTTCCTTGAACTGGATCTGCTGCACGGCGTCCGGCAGCTCGTCCTTGATCTCGTCGAGCTGGTAGGCGCGCGGGGGTTTGCGGTCGGTGACCTTGAAGATGTTGTAGCCGACCTGGTTCGCGAGCACGCCGCTCACCTGGCCCGTCTGCAGCGAATCGAGCCCGGCGCGGATGTTGGGCTGCAGCGTGGAGACCGACACGAACCCGAGGTCGCCGTCGGCGCCGGCCGGACCCTGGTACTTGCTGTAGCGGTGGACGAGGGCGGTGAAGTCGCCGCCTTTCACGGCCTCGGCCTGCACGCGCTTCGCCATCGTCTCGGCGCGGTCGGCGTCCTGCTGCGTCGGCTGCGCGCGCACCAGGATGTGGCGCACGTGCGCCTCGGGCACCGGCTGGCCCTTGGCGTCCACGCTGTCCCTGCCCGCCATCGTCTTCACCGTGTCGCGCTCGAGCACCTCGATGATGTGCCAGCCGTAGGGCGAGCGGATCGGATCGCTCAGCGTGTTCAGCTTCATCGAGAACGCCGCCTTCTCGATGCCGGGGTCCATCTGGCCGGGAGAGAAGAAGCCGAGGTCGCCGCCGGAGCGCGCGGAGCTCGGGTCCTCGGACACGTCGGCCGCCACCTTGGCGAACTTTTCGCCGCCGAGCACGCGCCGCCGCGCCTCCAGCACCTTGGCTCTGGCCGCCACGTCGGTGGCGCTGTCGGGCAGGATCGGGATCTGGATCACCGACAGCTTGAGCTCGGCCGGGGCCTGCGGGAACTTGTCGGGGTGGGCCTTCCAGTAGGCCTCGGCCTCCGCCTGGCTCACCTTGCCGGCCTTGACCTTCCGGCCCATCAGCGTCTGGGCCAGGATCTCGCGCGTGGCCTGCTCCCGGTAGCGCTGGCGCAGCTTGTCCTCGGTCAGGTTCTCGTTGGCGAGCTGCTGCCTGAAGCCGTCCTCGCCCAGCCGCTTCTTGGCATCCGTGATCGCGCCTTCCACCTGCTGCTGCACCTCGGCCTCGGGCGCGGTGATGCCCTCGCGCTTGGCCTCGGCCACGATCAGCTTCTCGTCGATCAGCTGGTTCAGCACCTGGCGGCGCAGCGTGTCCACGATCGAGGTGTCGGCGGCGAGCTGCGGGTTGCGGGTGAAGAACAGCGCGACCTGGTCCTCGACGTCGCTCTGCAGCACCACGTCGTCGTTCACCACCGCCGCGATGCCGTCCACGCGCCCGGACGCCGCCGCGCGCGGTCGCCGGGTGGCGGGCGCGCGCGTGGCGGGGTGGGGGCGGGTGGGCGTGGTGGTCTTGGGATGCTGAGCCAGCGCGGGGCTGGCGGCCCATACGAGCGCCAGCGCGCCCGGCAGCCAGATCGGGAACTTCAAAGCCACCTCCATCGAGGAATGCCCGGCCGCGGCGCTGGGAGTGAACGCGAGATCGCTGCCGCTCAGGGCGTTGCCGACAGGCCGCACGGGGAGCGCGGCGAGCCGGGCGAGTATAGCCGCTCGGCGCATCGCCCGCCCACCGTCGGGGGCCCGCGCGCGCGATCGGCGCGCAGGTTTGACGCCGGCTTGTCGGCGCCTGCCTTGGGCGGCCTGTGGCGGGCGTGCGCGCGCGGCGATTCCGCGCCCGTCACGCGCTTCCGCCCGCTCGTCTGCGGGGCGGGAATTCGGGTGGCGCGCCGCGCTTGGGCCTCCGATACTCGGGCACATGGCGGCCTCGGCCCTTCCCTCCACGCTGGTCCCCGCGGCGGCGCCGGCGGGGCGCACGCGCGCGCTGCGCGGCCTCGCGGTCGCGGCGATGCTCACCGCCACGGCATTCGGCGTGCCGCGCTTCCTCACGCACGCGCCCTATCCGCGGCTCGGCGCCGCGGTGGACTGGCGCAGCCCGGACGGCGTTGTGAAGATCCGCGAGGTGTTCGGCCCGCCCGCGCGCGGCATGCTGCAGAAGGGCGACATCCTGCGCGAGATCGACGGCAAGGTCGCCACGCTGGACGGGTTCCGCAAGCTGCGGCTGGCCGGCGGCCTGCCGCGCGGCCCGCTGCCGATCCTGGTCGAGCGCCACGGCCGGCCGCTGAAGCTGGTGCTGCCGCCGGTCCGGCTGGGCGCGTGGCAGCGCGTGCGGCTGTTCACGTTCCCGCTCGCCGCCATGATCGCGGCCCCGCTGGTGGCGTTCCTGCTGGTGTGGCGCCGGCCCGATCTGTCGACCGCATGGGTGTTCATGTGGTTCACGATGCTGCAGGCGCTGGGCGTGCTGTGGGGCATCTTCCAGTACCCGCAGAGCGAGCCCGCCGGCCTGTTCGCCGCATACCTCAAGGTGTACGACGCGCTCACCTGGTGGTTCCCGGCCAGCTTCCTGCACTTCATGACCGTGTTCCCGCGCCCGCGCTGGACGCGGCGCTCGCAGTGGGCGAGCCCGTGGTTCTGGTTCGTGGTGCTGGCCTACGTGATCCCGCCGGTGCTGTGGGTGACGGCGGGCGGGCTCGGCACGCCGTCGGCCGAGAAGGCGTTCGTGATCTACATGACGGGCGCGATGCTGCTCGGCACGCTGTCGCTGATCGACCGCTACGCGCGACCGCTGCCCGGCCGCTCGCCGGGCTGGAGCGAGCGCGTGCTGGCGCTGGCGGTGGCCGTCACGCTGCTGCTCGCCACCACCACGCGCGTGATCTCCGAGGACCCGCGCATCTACGCGTGGTACTCGCTGGCGCTGGTGCGGCTCGCGTTCACCACCATCTCGGTGGCGTGGATGCTGTCGCCGCTGTTCATCGCGTTCCTGATCGCGCACGACCCGGCGTTCGATCCGCGTCGCATCCTGGTGCAGAGCCTGCCGTACGCGCTGCTGTCGGGCGTGCTGGCGGCGCTGTACCTCGGCATCGTGGTGGTGGCGCAGCGGCTGTTCGCGCACGCCACCGGCGAGGACGCGGTGGTGTTCAACGTGGTGGCCGCGCTGATCGTGGCGTTCGCGTTCGCGCCGCTGCGCGGGCGATTGCAGGGCGGGCTCGACCGGCTGTTCGGCCGCGATCCCGAAGCGGTGCGCGCCGCGCTGGACGAGGCCGGCCACGCGCTGCTGGGCGCGCTCGACCGCGACCAGATCCGCGCCTCGGTGGAGCAGGCGCTGGCGCGCGGGCTCAAGCGCGAGGTGGCGCTGCAGTGGCCGGAGTCGGGACCGCCGCGGCTGGCGCCCGAGGAGGTGCTGCCCGATCACGCCTCGGCCGCGGTCGAGAACCTGCTGCTGCAGGCCGGCATCCGGCTCGAGAACCTGGCGCTGGCCGCGCACCGCGCCGCCGCCGAGCGCGAGTCGGTGGAGCTGCGCGAGGCCGCCACGCGCGCCGAGCTGCGCGCGCTGCACGCCCAGGTGCAGCCACACTTCCTGTTCAACGCGCTGAACGCGCTGTCGTACCTGATCGAGACCGATCCGCCCGCCGCGCAGCGCTTCACCGAGCGGCTGGCCGACATGCTGCGCTACACCGTGGAGGCCGGCAGCCGGCCCGCGGCGCTGCTGTCGGAGGAGCTGGGGTTCGTCGAGGACTACCTGGGCGTGGCGGGGGAGCGCTACGAGAACGCGCTCGAGTTCAAGTTCCACGGGGCGCGCGAGCTGCTGTCCACCGCCGTGCCGCCGCTGCTGCTGCAGCCGCTGGTCGAGAACAGCCTGAAGCACGGCTGTCCGCCCGGCACGAACGCGCTGCACCTGGAGCTCACGGCCGAGCGCCAGAACGGCCACATCGAGCTGACGTTCTCGGACGACGGCACCAACGGCCACGGGCCATCGAGCCCGAGCCTGGGCGTCGGCCTGCACAACCTGGAGCAGCGGCTGCGCCGGTTCGCCGGGCCCAGCGCCAGCATGAGCGCCGGCCCGCGCCAGCAGGGCGGCTTCGCCGTGCGGCTGCGCTGGCAGGTGCGCGAGACCGCGGCATGAGCCCGAATCCGACCCCGGTGCGGGTGGTGATCGCGGACGACGAGCCGCGCGCGCGGCAGTTCATGGAGAAGCTGCTGTCCGAGCACCCGAACGTGGAGGTGGTGGGCGTTGCCAAGTGCGGCGCCGAGGCGCTGGCGATGATCGCCGAACACCGTCCCGACGCCGCGTTCCTCGACATCCACATGCCCGACCTGTCCGGGCTCGAGGTGGCGCGCCAGTTGCGCGACGACCCGCCGATCGTGGTGTTCGTCACCGCCTACGACAAGCACGCGGTCGAGGCGTTCGAGGTGGCGGCGCTCGACTACCTGCTGAAGCCGGTGCGGCGCGAGCGGCTGGCCGAGGCGCTCGGGCGCGTCACCGCCGACCTCGAGGCCGGGCGCCACGCCCGCGCGCGCGCGCAGCAGGAGGCGCTCGATTCCGAGGCGGTGCGCGAGGCGCTGCCCACCCTGCGGCGGCTGCCGGTGCGGCATCGCCGCGAGGTGCGGCTGCTGGACCTGGAGCAGGTGCCGCTGATCTTCTCGCGCGACCGGCTGGTGCTGGCGCGCGCCGAGGGCCGCGAATACCTGGTGGACTACACGCTGCAGGAACTGGAGCAGCGTCTGCCCGAGGGCCAGTTCGTGCGCGTCCACCGCGGCGCGCTCGTCAACGTGGACGCGATCGAGAGCTATGGCGGCGAGGACGGCGTGCTGGTGCTGCGGCTCTCGGATGGCTCCCGCGTCGAAGCCAGCGAGCGCCGCGCCGCCGAGGTCCGCCGCCGCCTGCGCTGACCGGGCGCGCCGTCGGGCGCGGCCCCCGAGCCTGACGCGCCCGTGACGCGGGCGGGCATGTTTCGGGCTATACTCGCAGTCGATTCCGTCGCATCCCACACCGACCCACGAGCTCCCCTCGCATCCTTCCCAGCACACCCTGCCGCGCGCACGCCGCCGCTTCTCGATCGGCCGCTTTTCGGTGCTGGTCCTGCTCCAGGTCGCGCTGGTGTGGTACGGCTACCACGCGCTGTTCCCCCGCGCCTGGGCCCGGCAGTTGAGCCGCGGCCCCGTGGTGTTCGTGGCGACGTTCTTCGCCATCCATCTGTTCATGGCCTTCTTCGAGTGGTTCTTCCATCGTTACGTGCTGCACAGCATGACGATCCCGTGGCTGCGAAGGTTCGCGACCGATCACCGTCACCATCACAGCCTGACGCCGATCCGGTTGCGCCCGGCCGACGCCGGTGGCGATCGCGTCATCTTGAACGAATATCCGATCCTGCACGAGGAGCAGTACCCGGATTCGGCGTTCCCCCCGTACGCGCTGCTGGGGTTCTGGGTGTTGTTCACCTTGCCGCTGCTGGCGCTGCAGTGGGTGCTGCCGGACGTGCCGGTGCTGCTGGCCGGCTACTCGGCGATCGCGTTGTCGATGGTGCTGTACGAGGTGCTGCACGCCATCGACCACTGGCCATACGAGTGGTGGCGCAAGGCGACCGAGCATCCGCGCTTCGGACGCATGTGGAGGAGGCTGTACGGGTTCCACCTCATGCACCATGCCAACATCGGCTGCAACGAGGGGATCGGCGGGTTCCTGGGCATGCCGGTGGGGGACTGGGTGTTCGGCACCTATCACCAGCCCCGCGAGCTGCTGCTGGAGGGACGTCGGGCGACGGCCAGGGATTTCGCGGTGCGCCCGCCGCTCGGAATCGTGCGGCGCCTCGATCGCTGGGCGCGCGCGCGCGAAGCCCGGCTGGTGCGCGCCCGGGACTGACGCCGGCGCGCCGGGTGTGCGTCAGTGCGCGGCGTCGCGGCCGGTGCGCGCCCACGCCGTGGTCTGCCAGTTGAACCGCAGGCGCTCGGGCGGCAGGAACGTGGGCAGCGGCATCAGCAGGTACTGCGACAGCGCGATCACGTAGGGCTCGTACATCGCGCGCAGCGCGCGCAGCCGGTCGTCGGCTTCGGGGCCCTCGATCAGCTTGACGCCCGACTGGGCCAGCCATTGGCGCAGCCGCGCGAAGTCGTCGGCCGCCAGCCGGTCGCGCGCGGACGTGCACGGCGGCTGCCGGAACACTTGCGCCACGTCCACCACCGCGTGCCGCGCGATCGCGAACGTGAGGCGCGCCTGGAACGGCGGAATCCCCTCCACGCCGGCCATCACCAGCGCGCACGTGTCCAGCACCGCCGTCAGCGACGCCAGCCACGACTGGTTGTCGTGCTGCGAGCGGAAGTAGGCGAGCACGGGATAGGAGATCAGGCTCTCGAGCAGGTCGGCCGACGCGCTCTCCCATTCGCGCAGCAGCCGGGCCAGCGCCACGGGATCGCCAGACTCCGCGTTGCGGCGCAGCACCACGGCCGAGCTGGGCGGCGAGCCCGACCACGAGTCGAGCAGCGTGATGCGCGCCTCGCGCCGCGAGAACGACTGGTACAGCACCGGCATGTACGACAGGAACAGCGCCAGGAACCCGAGCCCGGTGCCGGCCTCGAACACGGTGATCGTGCGCTCGACGGCGTCGAGCGGCACGACGTCGCCCAGGCCGAGCGTCAGGAACGTGCTGCCGCTCATGTACACCGCGGTCCCGAACCCGAGGTGTCCGTGCTGCGTTTCGAGCCCCATGCCGGCCGCCACGAACAGCAGCCCGAACGACAGGATCAGCCCCGCCGCCCAGATGCCGAGCAACAGCAGCAGCGTCAGGATCGGGTAGAACGACAGGAACGTCTCGCGCCGCCCGCCCGGGCGCATGACGTGGGCGACCGCGCGCCACCCCCACCACAGCGCGCGGAACACGAGCCGGGACGGCCGGATCGGCGCCGCGCTGCGCCGCGGCAGCAGCACGGTCTCGAACACGTCCCACAGCAGGATGACGGCGAGCAGCGCGCCCAGCACGCCGGCCAGCGCGGCGGTCACGCCGGGGTTCCCGCCGGTGGATCCTGCCGCGGGCGGCGCAGCATCAACCGCCCGGCATGCGGACCGGCGCCGCGTTCGCCGCCGGCCACTTCACCTTCGCGAGCCGCTCCGGGTGGATCTCGGGACGCAGCGCGGTGCGCAGCGAGTCGGTCAGCGCCTGCAGCCGCCGTTCGCGCGCGCCTTCCAGCGCCTCGTTCTGCAGTGCCTGCACGATCTGCGGCGACAGCTCCTCGAATCGCATCGCGCTCTGCTGCTTGTCCACGAGCTGGTACACCATCCAGCCGCCCGGCACGCGGTAGGGTCCGCGCGTCTGGCCGGGCGTGGTGGCGGTCAGGGCCGCCTGCAGGCCCTGCCACAGCGGATCGCGCGTCGGGAAGCTCACCGTCCTGTCCGCCACCGGCACCGCCGGCTTGACGGCGGCGGCGGACGCGCGCAGCGGCGCGCCGGTGCCGACGGCGCGCGCCGCGAGCGCGAACGCGGCGGCGGAGTCGCGGGTGGTGGCGACGGCCAGGTGCGCGCTCGTCACGTGCACGAGCGCGGAGGCGTGCCGCTGCCACGCCGCGCGCACGTCGTTCGAGTCCACCTTCACGCCCTCGCCCGCCAGCTCGAACATCGCCTGCACCTTCTCGTTGTCGAGCCGCTCCTGGATCTTGCGCGCCACGTCCGGGTCCTCGGTCAGATGACGGCGCTCCGCCTCGGCCGCGGCCACCTGCTGCAGCACGCGCGACTCGAGCCACTGCGTGATCTGCGGCACGCGCGAGAAGTCCGGCTTCTCGACCGTGGGATCCTGCAGCTCGTGCACCGCGTCGCCCAGCGTGTAGCCGTGCGTGCCGCGCGCGTCGCGCCACGACGCCAGCACGTGCGCGCCCTCGGCCGGCGTGGGCGGCGGCGGATTGCCGAACGCGGCGGCCGAGTCGCGCGGCGTGTTGTAGCGCTGGAACAGCACCTGCGCCCCGTCCGGGGCGATCGTCACGTCGTACTGCTGCTTGAGCCCGTCCACCGCGCGCTGCAGCGCGGTGCGCTGCTTGCGCTGGCGCAGCGTGCCCTCGAGCATCGACGCCTGGGCCTCGAACGTCGGCCGCACGTGCGCCCGCCGCCCGAGCACGCGCACCAGGAACCAGCCCGTGCCGGGCGACTGGGTCGGCCCCATGGTCCTCCCGACCGGCGCGGTGGCGAGCTGATCGTCCACCGGATCGGGCAGCGTGCCGGCCACGATCCAGCCGAGATCGCCGTGCGGCGGCAGGCCGAACACGTTGTAGCGGTCGGCCACGGCGCCCATGTCCTCGCCGTGATCCACCGCCGACTTGGCGTCGCGGATCTCGCGCTCCTCCTTGGCGAACACGATCTGCGTGTGCACCTCGTTGGCCTGCGCGTCGTACAGCGCGTGCACCTCGGCCTGGCTCACCTGCGGGGCGGGCGCCAGCTTCTGGAGCAGCGCCTGCAGCGCCAGCTGCTTGCCGATCTGCTTCCGGTCGGCGGCGATGGCCGAATCGGGCACCAGGTGCCGGCGGTCGGCCTCCTCGATCAGCAGCGCGCGCCGGACGAGGTCGTCGAGCAGCATCTTCTTGGCCGAATCGGGCGGCCCCGGCATCTGCGCCGCGATCGGCCCGGCGGCGTCCTCGAAGTCGGCAATGGTGACGGTCTGGTGCCCGACCTTGGCGAGCACGTCGGAGCGCGTGCCGCAGCCGGCGATCACGAACGCGAGCACGGCGGCGACCGGGAGCAGGCGGGCGATGCGCCGGAGCGCGACGGGTGGGGCGGTCGGTCGGAAGGTCATGAGCCGCGCAGGCTAGTGCACGCCTTCCGGCGCCGCAAACACGGCCGCGCTGGCCGCCCGGCGCCCGCGCTCACGCGGCGGCGCCGGCGCACGCTTCCAGCGCCTGCAGCACCTCGCGGCTCTTGTGCAGCAGCGCGATCCCCTCGCCGCGCACGCGCACCCCGAACTCGCGCCCGGAGAAGAACTCGATCTGGAACGGCAGCATGCCGATCAGCGCGCGCAGCTGATCGGGCTTGAGCGGGTGGCGCAGCGCGGCCTCGGTGACGTCCTGGAACACGCGCAGCGACTCGACCGCCGTGCCCGCGCCCAGCAGCCGCAGCCGGCGCAGCTCGAACAGCGCCACCGCCGGCGGCGGCAGCTGCCCGAAGCGATCGAGCATCTCGAGCGTCAGGTCGTCGAGCTGATCGAGGCTCTTGGTGTCGGCCAGCCGGCGGTACAGGTTCAGCTTGTCGTGCTCGTCCGGTACGTAGTCGTCCGGCAGGTACGCGCTCCAGTCGGTGAGCAGCCGCGGCTCCGGCTGGAGCCGCTCGACCTCGCCCTTCAACTCCGCCACGCCCTCCTCCAGCAGCTTCACGTACAGATCGAAGCCGAGCCCGAGGATGAAGCCGTGCTGCTCGGGGCCGAGCAGGTTGCCGGCGCCGCGGATCTCCATGTCCTTGAGCGCGATCTTGAAGCCGACCCCCAGCTCGTCGAACTCCTCGATCACGCGCAGCCGCCGCTCGGCCTCCTCGGTGAGCACGCGCCGCGACGGCACCAGCAGGTAGGCGTAGGCGCGCACCGCCGAGCGCCCGACGCGGCCGCGCAGCTGGTAGAGCTGCGCCAGCCCCAGCGTGTCGGCGCGGTCCACGATCAGCGTGTTCACGCTCGGGATGTCGAGCCCGGACTCGATGATCATGGTCGACACCAGCACGTCGGCCCGGTGGTCGAGGAACTCGAGCATCACGCGCTCCAGCACGTGCTCGTGCATCTGGCCGTGCCCGACCAGCACGCGCACCTGCGGCACCAGCTTCTGCAGCTGCAGCGCCGTGTTCTGGATGGTCTCGACGCGGTTGTGCACGAAGAACACCTGGCCGCCGCGGTCCACCTCGCGCAGCACGGCGTCGGTCACCACCTCGGGATCGAACTCGAGGATCTCGGTGTGCACCGGCAGCCGGTCGCGCGGCGGCGTCTCGATCACGCTCATGTCGCGCGCCCCGGCCAGCGACAGGTTGAGCGTGCGCGGGATCGGGGTGGCCGTCATCGCCAGCACGTCCACGATGCGCGTCATCTGCCGGATCTTCTCCTTCTGCGCCACGCCGAAGCGGTGCTCCTCGTCGATCACGGCCAGCCCCAGGTCGCGGAACTTGACGTCCTTGGACAGCAGCCGGTGGGTGCCGATCACGATGTCCACCTCGCCGCGCGCGAGCGCCGCCACGGTCGCCTTCTGCTCCTTCGCCGTGCGGAATCGCGACAGCACCTCGATCCGCACCGGGAAGTCCGCCAGCCGCTCGCGGAACGTGAGCAGGTGCTGCTGCGCCAGGATCGTGGTCGGCACCAGCACCGCCACCTGCTTGCCGTCCTGCACCGCCTTGAACGCGGCGCGGATCGCCACCTCGGTCTTGCCGTAGCCCACGTCGCCACAGATCAGCCGGTCCATCGGGCGCCCCGCCTCCATGTCCTCCTTGACGTCGGCGATCGCGGTGAGCTGATCGGGCGTCTCCTCGTACGGGAACGCGGCCTCGAGCTGCTTCTGCCACGGCGTGTCGGCTCGGAACGCGTACCCGGGCAGCGCCTTGCGCGCCGCGTACGCCTCGAGCAGCCCTTCGGCCATGTCCTGGATCGCCTTCTTGGCGCGGGCCTTGGTCTTCTGCCACTGCCCCGAGCCGAGCCGGTGCACGGCCGGCTTGGCGCCCTCGCCCGCGGCGTAGCGCGACACCAGCGCCAGCTGCTGCACGGGCACGTACAGGATGTCCTTCTCGGCGTACGAGATCTCGACGCAGTCGGTCTCCTGGCCGTTCAGCGTCAGCCGCTTCATCCCGCGATAGACGCCGACGCCGTGGTCCTCGTGCACGACGTAGTCGCCCAGCTTGAGCGCCGACAGCTCGGCGATCGACAGCCCGCCCGTGCGCTTGAGCCGCCGCCGCCGGCGCCGGTAGCGCGCGAACACCTCGTGATCGGTGAGCACCGCGAGCCCCGCCTCGCGCGCGGTGAACCCGGCCGTGACGAGCCCGACCGCCAGCGTGGCCCCGGTGTCGCCCAGCATCTCCGCCAGCCGGTCGCGCTGGCCCTGGTTGTCGCACAGGATCACGGCGTGGATGCCGTTGGCGCCGAGCTCGGCCAGGTGCGCCTTCAGCCGCTCGAGCGAGCGCTGCATCGGCTCGGCGGGCACCAGATTCGGCGCCACCGTGACCGCGTAGCGTTTCGCTTCGCCCGCCTCGAGCACGGGCGGCAGCAGATCGATGCCGGGCGCGGGCGCGGTCGACCGGTCGAATGCATCGCCCGCGACGAACAGCGCGGCCGGCGCCGACACGAACGGATAGTCCACGCGCGCGGTCGCGAACCCGCGCGCGATCAGCTCGTCCAGCTCGTGCGCACGGATGTTGAGCGCGGCCGGATCGTCGCGCACGATCAGCGCGCCTTGCGGCAGGTGGTCGAGCAGCGTGCCGAGATCGGGATCGTAGCAGCCGGCGAAGCGCTCCATGCCGTCGTGGAACAGGAGCCCGCCCTGCGCCTTCTCGTCGCCGGCCGCGCGCAGCCGCTCGACCACGTCGGCCGCCTCGTCGGGCGCGATCACGATCTCGTAGCGCGGCGACAGCAGCGCGGAGGGGAGCTGCTCCAGCGAGCGCTGCGTGCCGGCGTCGAACCGGCGCAGCGACTTGAGGGTGTCGCCGTCGAACTCGAGCCGCAGCGGATCGGCGAACCCCGCCACCCACACGTCGAGGATGCCGCCGCGCCGCGCGATGTGCCCCACCGCCTCGACCTCGGGGTAGCGCTCGTAGCCGAGGAACACGAGCCGCGCGAGCAGCGCCTCGGGGTCGTAGTCGTGGCCGACCTGGAGCAGCACGTGCGCGGCCGCGAGCCTTGCCGGGCGCGGCAGCTTCTGCAGCACACCCCGCACCGTGGCGAGCACCACGCCCGGCGTGCCGCGCGCCAGCCGGTCCAGCGTCTCCAGGCGCTGCGCGGTGATGCCGGGGTGCGGCGAGGCGGCGTCGTAGGGGAGCGTGTCGGGCTCGGGGAACGCCAGCGTGGCGCCCGGGCCGGCGAAGTACTCGAGGTCGTCGCGCGCCTCGTCGAACGGATCGCCATGCGCCGTCAGCCACAGCACCGTGCGCCCGGTGGCGCGCGCGATCCACGCCACCAGCCAGGCGCGCGAGGAGCCGGTGAGCCCGCGCACCGCCGCCCGCTCGCCGCGCGAGAGCGCCTGCTCCAGCGCCGGCCACTCGGGCAGCCGCCCGGCGTAATCGGTCACCCGCCCGGCCAGCGCGTCGGTCAGCCAGGTGTCGGTCGCCGCAGGTGTCTCCAGCGTCTTCGCCACGTTCGCTCCAAAGCCGAAAACCGCCGCGATGAACGTCGAGCACGCCGACGCATCACGGCACCGAATGGCCGACGCTAGCAGAGCCCCCCGCCATCCCCAACCGCGCACCGTCGCTGCACGACGCCCCGCACGGGCGTACAGTCGCGCGCATGAGCACGTCCGCCGGCCCCGCCGCCACGACTCCGCCCGCCCGTTCCGGCGCGCCCACGCCGTTCCGGCTCGCGATCGGGCTGGTGCTGAACTTCGCCGTCACCATCATCGTGCTCGGCTTCACATGGGGCGACCTCCCCGCGTTCGCGAGCGATCCGCTGCACATCGCCACCATCGTGATGGCGCTCGTTCCCACCATCGCCTACGCCGGCTGGACCTCGCGCGGCGGCGCCGGGGTCAAGACGCTGGACGAGGGCCGTCACTACGTGCTGGCGATGAACATCCTCGCCGGGATCGCGATCGTGGCGATCGTGTGGCTCGACGGCCGCGCCACGCTGCGGCTGCCGGGCGGCGAGCCGCTGCGCTGGATCGGCGCGCTGGTGATGCTGGCCGGCACCGTGTTCCGCGCGGGCGCGATGGTCCAGCTCGGGCGGCGGTTCTCGCTGCGCGTCGCGCTGCAGCAGGATCATGTGCTCGAGACGCGCGGGTTCTACACGCACATCCGCCATCCGAGCTACCTGGGCAGCCTGCTGATGCTGATCGGGTTCGCGCTCGTGTTCCGCAGCGTCCTGGGGCTGGTGCTGGCGTTCGCGCTGGGACTGGTGTCGGGCCGCATCGCGCGCGAGGAGCGCTTCATGGCGGAGCAGTTCGGCGCCGAATGGGAGGCCTACCGGGCGCGCACCAAACGGCTCATTCCCGGCGTGTGGTGAGCGAGTCGGGCTCCGCCAGCACCTGGGCCAGCGCGCGCTCCAGCTCGCGCCACTGCAGGTCGCAGCGCGCGTGGCGCGGATCGTCGCTCGGGTGGTATTCGCCGCCGCCGTGCACCCAGCGCACGCGGCCTTCGCGGTCGATCAGGAACGACGGCGAGGTCCAGTCGCGTTCCGGGTGACCGTCGAGCCACCACGAATTCAGCGTGCGCTCGTGCCCGTCCACCGCGATCGGTCCATGGAAGCCGAGCTTCTCCGCCGCGCGCACGATGACGCGGTCGCTCACGTGCCGCACCGGCTCCGGATGATAGATCCCGATCACCACCAGGCTGTCGCCGTGCGCGCGCCGCAGCCGCTCGAGCGCGGGCAGCGTGGCCGCGCAGAAGTGACACTCCGAAGTCCAGAACCGCACCAGCACCACGCGCCCGCGCAGATCGGCCGGCGTCAGCGGCCCGCCGCGCGCCCAGCGGTCGACCTGGAGCGCGGGCACCGCGTGCCCCAGCAGCTCGATCCCGGAATCGGGATCGGCGCCTTCCGCAACGGGCATGGCGCGCGCGGGCGCCAGGGCCAGCCACGCGAGCCACGCGAGCATCGTCCACGGCATGCGCGGAACCTTACGCCCCGCCCGCATCGCGGTGCTAGAGTCCGCCGCATGTTCCCTCGGCTCCCCGGGCCATCCGCCGGCCCTCCCTGGAGGTCGCCCATGCGTCCGTTCGTGCTCGCCGCGCTCGCGCTGACGTTCGCCGTCGCCGCGTCCGCCAATCCGCTGCCGAAGAACCTCGCCCACGTGGATCCCAAGGCGCCGTGCTTCCGCTGGCCGGCGGTGGACTACGACGGCGACGGCGTGTTCGACCGGCTGGACTACTGCAACGACACGCCCAAGGGCTGCACGGTTGACGCGCGCGGCTGCCCCACCGACGCCGACCAGGACGGCGTGTGCGACGGGCTCGACCAGTGCCCGGACACGCCCAAGGGCGAGAAGGTGGACGCCCACGGGTGCTCGGAGTCGCAGCGCGGCGCGCGGCCCTCGCCGCGGGAGGTGAAGCCCAGGCCCGAGCCGCAGCCGGTGGCGCCGCCGGTCGAGGAGCCGCAGGCCCAGCCGCAGCGCACCGAGAGCGAGCGCGAGCTGCTGGAGAGCGGCCGCATCCGCATCCAGAACGTCCACTTCGCCACCAACCGCGCCGAGATCCTGCCCGAGTCGCGCGCGGCGCTGGACGAGGCCGGGCAGGCGCTGGAGAAGTATCCGCAGCTCCGCGTGGAGGTCGAGGGTCATACCGACACGCGCGGCGCGGCCGACTACAACATGCGGCTGTCCGCGTGGCGCGCGCGCGCGGTGCGCGAGTACCTGCTCCAGCACTTCCACCTGGACCCGGGGCGGCTCACCGCGCGTGGCTACGGCGAGACCCAGCCCGAGACCCAGGAGCGCACGGCGGAGGAGCGGTTCCAGGACCGCCGCGTGGTGCTGCGCGTGCTGAACCCCGAGGCGCTACCGAAGAACGTGGAGATCGAGCGCCACTGACGCCGCGGTCATCCGCCGCGCGCCGCGCGCCTCCGCGCATCGTGGTGGTGGCGGGGGTGGCGGGGTCGGGGAAGACCACGGTCGGGCGCGCGCTGGCGCGGGCGCTCGGGTGGCGGTTCCTCGAGGGCGATGCGTTCCATCCGGCGGCCAACGTGGCGAAGATGCGCCGCGGGATCGGGCTCACCGATCGCGACCGCGCGCCGTGGCTCGCGGCCGTGCGGCGGGCGATGATCGCGGCGCTGGACGAGGCGCCGGGCGTGGTGGTGGCGTGCTCGGCGCTGCGCGCGCGCTACCGGCGCACGCTGGCGAGCGGCCGGCGCGACGTGGCGTTCGTGTGGCTCGATCTCACGCCGGGTGAGGCGCGGGCGCGGCTCGCGCACAGGCGCGGGCACTTCGCCGGCCCGGCGCTGGCCGCGAGCCAGTTCGCCACCGCCGAGCGCCCGCGCGCGGCGCTCGTGCTCGACGCCACGCGGCCCGTGCGCGCGCTGGTGGCGGAAGCGATCGAGCGGATCAGCTCCGGCCCAGCACCTTCGGGAGCGCGCGCTCGAGATCGCGCCACGACAGGTCGCACGCCTCGCCCGGCTCGCCCGGGTGCAGCTCGCCGCCGCGATGCACCCAGCGCACGCGGCCGTCGCGGCCGATCAGGAACGACACCGAGGTGAAGCTGCGGTCGGGATGACCGGCCAGCCACCAGCGCTCGAGCGTGCTCCAGCGCTCGTCCACCGCGATCGGGCCGTGGAAGCCAAGCCGCTCGGCCGCGGCCACGATGTCGGCGTCGGATCGCGGGCCGGGCGGCTTGGGGTGATAGACGCCGATCACGATCAGCCCGTCCTTCGCGTAGCGCGCGCGCAGCGCCTCCAGCGCCGGCAGCGAGCCGCGGCAGTAGGGGCAGCCGTCCGTCCACCAGCGCATCAGCACCACGTGCCCGCGCAGCGATTTCAGATCCAGCGGACCGCCGCGCGCCCAGCGGTCGAACGTGAGCGCGCGCGCCGGGCGGCCGATCAGCTCGGCGCCCGAGTCGGGATCGTCGAGCAGCGCGTCGCGGCCCGTGCCCAGCACGGGCGTGCGACCGGCGCCCGCCTGCGCGCGCGGCGACGTGGGCGAGGCGGCGAGCAGCAGCAGGGCGAGCGGAACGGGCCACCAGCGCATGCCGCGAGCATACGCCCGCGCCGGGCGCGCTCCGAAGCCGTGCCTCACGCGCTCTTCGAGAGCGGCGGCTCGCCGGCGCGCGCGGCCCGGCCCGGCAGTCCCGGGCGGCCGAGCAGGCTCTCGGCCGCGAGCAGCAGCAGCGCCAGGATCACGAACCAGGTCCACAGCTCGCGCCCGTAGCGCGCCTCGCGCACGCGGCGCGCGAGATCGGCGCCGGGTCGCACGATGCGCGCGCGGCCGGCCGGGAACGCCGACAGCAGCGCGGTCTCATTGGCCGGCGTCAGGTCCGACTCCCTGGGGTCGGGGTTGACGGCGAACGTGTTGCGCAGGGCGCCGCCTTCCAGCACGCGGTAGAGCCCGGGCTTCTCGAGCGGCGCCGACTGGAGCCGCGTGACGCCGTTCACCGCCGTCAGCTCGCTCGGCACCTCGTGGCCATCGCCGTCCTCGATGCGCCACGTCCCGGTGGCGGCCGGCGCGCGATAGCGCTCCCCGGGCACGAGCGAGCCGGCCGCCGTGCCGCGCCCCAGCACCTTCACGGCCTGGTGCAGCAGCGGCAGGAACGCGCCGCTCACCGGAAAGTCCGAGCTGTGCGCGTCCAGCCCGGCCGCGAACACCAGCGCGCGCCGGGCCTCGATCAGCGCCGGGTGCGTGCGATCGAACTCCAGCAGCGTGCGCGCGCCCGGTGCGGCCTGGAACGCGCGGATCTGCTGGAAGCGCGCGGCCGACAGCGGCTCGCCCGGCCGCGCCGGGAACCCCGCCAGCACCGCATGGCCGGCCACGGCACGCGTCAGCCGCCACGCGCCGCCCTCGGCCGCCTGCTCGGGCGCGGCGAGCGTGCCGGCGCCGATCTCGCGCAGCAGCGAGCCGTTCCAGAACGCCGCGTCCGAATGCGGCCCCAGCACCACCAGCACGCCGCCGCCCGCGCGCAGGAAATCGAGCGTCGCCTGCAGCTCGGCCGGCGCGAGCGTGGCGAGATCGTTCAGCACCAGCACGTCCGCCTCGCGCAGCCGCGCGGCCAGCCCGGCGGCGTCCGCGCTCTCGACCGCGAGCCCGGAGGCGGGCGAGCCGGCTTCGAGCGCCAGCGCGAGCGGCGAGGGCGGCCCGTCCTCGCGCAGCACGACCTGCAGCGTGCCCGAGCGGCCGGCCGCGAACACGCGCTGGTTGTCGAGCGGCAGCGCGTCGTCCGGCAGCACCGCGACGCCGCCCTCGTCCGGCAGGCGCGACAGCGGCAGCAGCGCGCTGGCCTCGCCGCTCGAGGCCAGCGGCACGAACCCGCGCCCCAGCACCTCGCCGCCCTTCACGTCGCGCACCTCGACCGCGCGGTCGCCGGGCGGCGCCGCGAACGCCGCGCCGGTGACCGCCAGCGCCTCGCCCGCCTCGCCCGGCGCGAGCGCGACGTCGGTGAG
>DASSIN010000229.1:0-5578 GCA_035691845.1 Candidatus Eiseniibacteriota bacterium
CCGGCGCGCGCCACGCACGCCTTCACCGCCGATCGCGCGGCGTTCCTGGGACCGCCGGGCTCCGCGCGCGCGCCGGCCGCGCTCGAATCGCGCGCGCCACTCGACGGCCGGACGGGCGAAGTCGAGCACCCGTGCTTCGCCCAGCAGGTGTCGTTCGCGCTCCCGGCCGGCGGCGACGTCGAGGTGCTGTTCGTGCTCGGTGCGGGCGACGTGACCGTCGCGCGCCGCATCGCGCGCGAGCTGGCGGGCGCGAGCGCGGCGGCGCGCTCGCTCGATCGCGTGCGCCGGTACTGGGGCGGACTGTGCTCGCGGCTGCGGGTGTCGACGCCCGAGCCCGCGCTCGATCCGCTGCTCGAAGGGTGGCTGCTGTACCAGACGATCGCGTGCCGGCTGTGGGGGCGCACGGCGTTCTATCAGTCGGGCGGGGCGCTCGGGTTCCGGGACCAGCTCCAGGACGCGCTCGCGCTGCTGCCGTTCGCGCCCGAGCTGGTGCGCGCGCAGCTGCTGCTGCACGCGCGCCACCAGTTCGTGGAGGGCGACGTGCTGCACTGGTGGCATCCGCCCGCCGGCCGGGGGCTGCGCACGCGCTTCGCCGACGATCTGGCGTGGCTGCCGTGGGCGGTGGCCGAGTACGTCGCGTTCACCGGTGATCGCGCGGTGCTGGCGGAGCCCGTCCCCTACCGGGCGGCGCGCGCGCTCGAGCCGGGCGAGGACGAGGCGTTCCTCGACACGCGCGAGACGAGTCCGGTCGAGTCGCTGTACGAGCACGCCGCGCGCGCGCTCGATCGCGCGCTCACGCGTGGCGTCCACGACCTGCCGCTGTTCGGCACCGGCGACTGGAACGACGGCATGAACCGCGTCGGCCGCGAGGGCAGAGGCGAGAGCGTGTGGATGGGGTTCTTCCTCGTGGACGTGATCCGTCGGTTCACGCCGCTCGCGGATCACGCCGGCGACACGGCGCGCGCCGCGCGCTGGCGCGAGGCCGACGCGCGGCTGGTGGCGGCACTCGAGACGCACGGCTGGGATGGCGCCTGGTACCGGCGCGGCTGGTACGACGATGGCGCGCCGCTCGGCTCGTCAGACTCCGACGAGTGCCGGATCGACGCGCTGGTGCAGGCGTGGTCGGTGCTGTCGGGCGCCGCGCCGCGCGCGCGCGCGGAGGCCGCGATGGACGCGGTCGAGCGCCGGCTCGTGTCCGAACGCGATGAATTGATCCGGCTGCTCACGCCGGCGTTCGACCGCACGCCGCACGACCCCGGCTACATCAAGGGCTACGTGCGCGGCGTGCGCGAGAACGGCGGCCAGTACACGCACGCCGCACTGTGGGTGGTGCGCGCGCTGGCGCAGCTCGGCCGCCGCGAGCGCGCGGCGCGGCTGCTCGCGATGCTGTCGCCGATCGCGCACAGCTCGACGCCGGGGCGGCGGGACGTGTACGGGCTGGAGCCGTACGTGGTCGCCGCCGACGTCTACGGCGAGCCGCCGCACGTGCGGCGCGGCGGCTGGAGCTGGTACACGGGTTCGGCCGGCTGGATGCTGCGCGTGGCGCTGGAATCGGTGCTGGGCGTGACGGTGGAAGACGGCGCGCTGTGCGTGCGGCCGTGCATCCCGGACGCGTGGTCGGGCTATTCGCTGGCGTGGCGGATCCCCGGCAGCGAGAGCGTGGTCGAGCTCGAGGTCCTGAACCCCGCGCGTTGCTCGGCGCGGGTGGTGGCGGCCGAGCTGGACGGGCAGCCGCTGGAGGTGGCGGACGGCGTGCAGGTGCCGCTGCCATCCGATGGCCGCGCCCACGCGCTGCGGGTGACGCTCGGCGCGTGATGGCCGGTCACGCGCGGGCGCGCGTGGCGTAGTATCCGATCATGAGCGCGCGCACCCCCGAGCCCACGATTCCCGTCGTGCCGCGGCACCATTTCCTGGTGCGGCTCACGCACTGGGTGAACGTGCCGCTGCTGCTCGGGCTGATCGCCACC
The DNA here is from genome assembly GCA_035691845.1 of Candidatus Eiseniibacteriota bacterium. Lineage (GTDB taxonomy): Bacteria > Eisenbacteria > RBG-16-71-46 > RBG-16-71-46 > RBG-16-71-46 > DASSIN01. The sequence continues at coordinate 1,968 of DASSIN010000229.1, forward strand.
GGGCTCGCCGTCTACTGGGCGGCGCCGGTGTTCATGCACCCGCGCGATCCGGTCACGCAGTCGCACGACTACGTGATGAACCTGGGCGTGTGGATCTCGAACCGGATCGGCAACGGCGGCCGGGACCCGCGCAACTGGATCTACGACCACTTCAGCGTCGGCACCGGCTCGCTGGCCGAGTCGCTGCGGCTGCACTGGCTGCTGGCCTACCTGTTCATGGCGAACGGCGCGCTGTACGTGATCGGGCTCGTCGCCGGCGGCGGCTGGCGCGCGCTCGCGCCGCGGAACAGCGACGTGCGCGAGGCGCTGGCGATGATGCGCTTCTACGCTGGCCTCGTGCCCATGCGGTTGGTGCTGCGGCGCCCGTGGCCGCATCCCGCGATCGAATCCAAATACAACGCGCTGCAGCGCTCGGCCTACGTGGCGATCCCGCTGGCCGCGGCGTTGAGCGTGCTGTCCGGCTGGGCGATGCACAAGCCGGTGCAGCTCGGCTGGCTCGAGCGCCTGTTCGTCAACTACGACGGCGCGCGCGTGGTGCACTTCGCCTGCATGTTCGTGCTCGGCGCGTTCGTCGTGCCGCACGTGATCCTGGTGACCGCCGACGGCTGGGACACGTTCCGCGCCATGGTGACCGGCTGGTCCGCGCGCGTGAAGGGCCACGCCCGTGGCTGACCCCGAGATCGGGCCCGGGCCGGGTGGGACGCCGCCCGAGCAGCATGCGGTGCCCGAGCCGGCGCCCGAGGCGGAGCCGGCCCCCGAGCCGGAGCCGGCCCCCGAGCCGGCCGTAACGCCGGCGCCGGCTGCGGCGACCGAGTCCGAGCCGGAGCCGGTGACTGCGCTGCCGGCGCGCCGGCCGTGGTTCGCCGAGCCCGCGGACGCGCCGGTCCAAGTGCCGCGTGCGCGGCTGGCCGCCCAGTCGCGGCGCGACTTCCTGCTGTTCGGCGCCGCCGTCGCCGCCACGGCGCTGGGCGCGTGGTGGCTGCTGCCCGACCGCACGCGCGCGCGGCTGCTGCCCCACCACGCCCAGGACCGGCTCGACACGCTCGCCGGACGCGTCGGGCTCACGCGCGCGCGCCGCGAGCGATTGCTCGACCGCACGCTCTCGTTCGACGACGACGTGGCCGAGGCGCTGTACTCCAGGGACCGCAGCGTGCGCACCTACGACCGCTCGCAGATCGAGCCGCTGCGCAACAACTACGGCGGCCTGACGCCGGGCCCCGGGATCCTGCCCGGCTGGCGGCTCGCGTTGTCGGGGCTCGCCTCGGGCCGCGACGAATCGCTGACCCCGGCCGATCTCGCGCGGCTCCCGCAGCACGAGCAGGTGACGCGGCTCGTGTGCGTCGAGGGCTGGAGCGCGATCGCGTGGTGGGGTGGCGTCAGGTTCGCCGAGCTGCTGCGCGCATATCCGCCCGCGCCCGGCGCGCGCTGGGCCGCGCTGCGCTCCGACGTCAGCCTGGACGCCCACGGCCGGCCCGACCCCTACTATGTCTCGATCGACCTCGGCACCGCGCGCCATCCCCAGACGCTGCTCGCGACCGAGTACTCCGGCCGCCCGCTGACGCTCGCCCACGGCGCCCCGCTGCGACTGCTCGCCCCGATGAAGCTCGGCTTGAAGAACATCAAGGCCATCACCTCGATCGCCTACACCGCCACCGAGCCCCCCGACTACTGGAACGAGCGCGGCTACTCCCGCTACGACGGACTGTGAGCAGGAGGCGCGCTCACGGCAATTCGGCGCGTGGGGCTCGCGCGTAGAAGGCGGCGAGGGCGGCGGCGAGGATGACGCTGGCGAGCGGGACGAATGCGGCGAGCGCGAACATCAGCATGTAGCTCCACGGGCCGACGCGGAAGCTGGCGTGGACTTCCTGCACGGCCGGGTGGTCGTCGGGCACCACCAGCAGGCTCCGGCCCTGGCGCACGGCGCTGGCGTGGCGCCACAGCAGGTTGAACGCGAGCGCGATGTACACGAACGTGCCGGCGTACAGCAGCGCGGCGGTGCGCGCGTCGGGGTCGCCCAGGTGCGCGCTCAACACCGCGGTCGGGAACGGCACCACGGTGATGCCGAGCAGCAGCAGCGCGTTGGCCACCATCAGGCCGTGGTCGGCGCGCCCGATCAGCCGGAACAGGCGGTGGTGGTTGAGCCACATGATGCCGATCGTGGCGAAGCTGGCGAGGAACGCCACGTAGCTCGGCCACGCGGCGGCCAGCTCGCGCCCGAGCGCGCCGTCCGGGCCGTGCGGCACCTTGAGGTCGAGCACCAGCAGCGTGATCGCGATCGCGAACACGCCGTCGCTGAACGCCTCGAGCCGCGCGGTCTCGTTGTCCGCTGCGGCGAGGCCGCCGCCGGCGCGCTCCGCGCCCGGCGGCGCGGACGGATCAGTGTCCGCCGTGCCCCGCATCGTGGCCGTCGCCGCCGCCCGTCATGCGGTCGCGCTTCTTCAGCAGCGCGCCGATGCCGAAGAACAACACGATCAGCAGGGTGACCCAGAACGCCGCATAGATCGAGAACACGGTCCGCAGCGTGGTCTGCAGCGTCAGCAGCATCGAACGTCCTCCGGTCCGGGGAAATCGCAGTTGCGGCCGCGGATGGTAAGCGGCGCCGGGCGGCGTGGCAACGCGGTCAGGCCTGATCGCCCTCGACGCGCACGGACTCGCCCTGTTCCTGCAGGTGCGGCCTGCCCTCCCAGTCCAGCACGTGCCCCGACTTCTGGCGCTTGGTCTCGAGGTAGAAGCGGTTGAATTCGTTGGGCGGGATCACGTGCGGCACGCGCTCCACCACCTTCACCCCCAGCCGCTCGAGCTCGTTCACCTTGCGCGGGTTGTTGGTGAGCAGCCGCACCGAGCGCACGCCCAGGTTGCTCAGCATGTGGGCGGCGATCGAGTACTCGCGCTCGTCGTCGCGGAACCCGAGCGCCAGGTTCGCCTCCACCGTGTCGAGCCCCCGGTCCTGCAGCCCGTAGGCGCGCAGCTTGTTCAACAGCCCGATGCCGCGCCCCTCCTGGCGCAGGTACAGCACCAGCCCGCGCGGCTCGGCCGCGATCGCGCGCAGCGCCGCCTCCAGCTGATCGCGGCAGTCGCAGCGCAACGAGCCCAGCGCGTCGCCGGTCAGGCACTCGGAGTGGACGCGCGTCAGTACCGCCTCGGCCCCGGTCGGGTCGCCGTGCAGGATCGCCACGTGGTCCTTGCTGTCGCGGTTGTTCCAGAACGCGGCGATCTGGAACCGCCCGAAGCGCGTGGGCAGCTCGGCGATGGCGACGATCCTGACGCACACCTGCGTCTCGCCAACGCCCGGGCAATCGTGATCGGCCTGCTCGGCCAGGATCGCGTCGATCTGCTGTAGCGAAAGGCTCACCTGAGCTCCTCGGGGCGCTGGGAAGTGCTGGAACCGGTGTGCGTCATGCGGCGCGCGCGCGCAGCGCGCCGGCGATCGTGCGCGCCAGCCTGCGTCCCGAGTGCCACGCGCCCTCGAGCCCGGTCTCGGGCGCGAACGCGTCGCCGGCGAGCCCCACGAGCCCGCCGCGCTCGAGCGTCTCCAGCAGCGGCGCGGCCAGCTCGCTCGGCCGCACCACGCGCGCGGCGGGCCAGTAGTGGGTCTCGACCCGCTCCGGCGA
>DASSIN010000230.1:0-2273 GCA_035691845.1 Candidatus Eiseniibacteriota bacterium
AGCGCACGTTGCGCTCGCCGGGCTCGCCGATCGGACCGCCCGGCCGGGCCACGACGCGCACGCGGTACGGCCGCGCGCCCAGCCCCAGGAATCCGCCCGATCCCTCCTCCACGATCGTGATCATCACTTCTGCGCGCGACAGCCCGAGCGCATCGAGACCTTTGCGCACGGCGTCATCCAGCGTCTTGCCTTCGAACACTTCAGCCGCCATTCCCTCACCTCGTCGTGTGCCGCGCGCCGAGTGCGAACCCGTTGTGCCGCGGCGCGGCGTTCAGCGAACCCACGTGAACGGGGCGTCCGTGCGACGCCCGCTTCGCCTGCCATCCCTCGCTCGCGGCCACCTTGTGGCGCCGCCCGGAACCGCCGCGGCCGGTGCGTGGCGCCGGCGTCCGGGATGCCGCGGGTGCGAGGTGTGCTGCAGGAATCCGGCCGCATGGCGCCTGGCCGGCGCCCGAGACCGAGGATGCTCCGCGGGCTTGAAGCCCGCCGGAGAGCGCCTCCACATTAACCCGGCGCGCGGGCGAGCCGCCATGCGGCCGCGGCCGGCGTCCGTCCCGTCCGGAGCGTCCGCACGACCGCCCGCGGAGCGCCCCCCGAATCCAGGCCCGGGCCCGCGGTCTCCCGGCGCGCGGGTTCACCGGCGCGCCGGCTGCCGGCGCTCCTTGCGCCGCGTCTTCGGCGCCGGCGTTTCCTCCACCACCACCGCCGAGGAGCGCGGCTCCTGGTCCTGCCGCAGCACCAGCCACTGCTGGACGATGGTGAGCACGTTCATCACGATCCAATACAGCACGAGGCCGGACGGCACCGTGTTGTAGAACAGCACCAGCATCACCACGTTCATCATGTACGCGCTCGGCGCCTGCTGCGGGCTCATCGGCGTCAGCTTCTGCTGCAGCAGTCCGGAGGCGGCCATGATCACCGGCAGCAGCCGCACCGGGAATGCGGCGACGCTGAACAGCTGATCGGGCGACGACAGGTCGTCGATCCAGCCCACGAACGGCGCCTGGCGCAGCGCGATCGCGTTCGACAGCACCGCGTACAGCGCGAAGAAGATCGGCATCTGGATCAGGATCGGCAGGCACCCGCCGGCCGGGTTCACCTTGTTGTCGCGATACAGCGCCATGATCGCGAGGTTCATCTCCTGCTGGTTGTTCTTGTACTTCTCCTTCAGCCGCTCCATCTCGGGTTGCAGGCGCTGCATGGCGCGCATGCTGCGCAGGCTGGCGATGTTGAGCGGATGGAGCACGACCCGCACCAACGTCGCGAGCACCACGATCGCCATGCCCCAGTTGCGGACCACGGCCTCGATCCACTGCAGCAGCACGAGCAGCACGTGGCTGATGGGACGCAGCCAGGTGAAGCCGAGATCCACCGCGCGCTCCAGTCCCACGCCGAGCGCCGACAGCAGCCCGTAGTCGGTGGGCCCGAAGTACACGACGTAGTGCTGCAGCGGCTGGCTCTCGGACGGCATCGCCGCCACCAGCGTCGTGGCGGCCACGTTCTCCTGCGCGGACTCGTTGCGCGGGACCAGCGGCTCGGTGCCGGGCGGCACCGCGCGCCGCTCGCCGCTGGCGGTGGCGGCGCGGGCCGCGGCCTGCTCCACGCCGACCGCGGCGATGAAGTAGCGGCTTTGCACCGCCACCCAGCGCACGTTGCCCTCGTAGTCGGGCAGCCGGCCCTTGGCCAGGTCGCGCGCCGCGTCGCGGTGGTAGCTGGTGCCGACCAGGCTCGTGGCGCGCAGCAGCAGGTCGTCGCTCTTGCGATTGGCCTCGGTGAACGTCGGCCACGAGCGCACGGTGAGCGAATAGTCGTCGGGGCGCGCGCCCGCCGGCGGCGCGTGCAGCTCGAGCTCCAGCTCGAGCGCGTAGGTGTCGGGGCGCACGCGCCACGTCTCGCGCACGCGCGTGCCGGCGCTGTCGGCGGCGGTGAACGTGATGCGCCGGATCGCGCCCGAGGCGTCGGCGCTGTCGTCCACGGCGAATACGGTCGTGGCCAGCGAGTGCAGGCGCGCCCCGGAGCCCAGATCCAGGCCGAACGAGGGTCCGCCGGCGAGCGTGACGCGATCGCCCGGCGCCAGCACCTGGCCCGGCCTGGGGCGCGACACGGTGCGGCCGGGCAGCGCGTGGATCCCGCCCGCCGAGCGGAAGTGCTTCAAGTCCACCGACAGCAGCCGCGCGCCCAGGGTGGAGAACGTGGCGGTGTAGAGCGGCGTCTCGACCGTGACCGTACGCGCCAGCTCGGAGGCGCGCGACAGCGGCGTGGCGGTGAAGCCC
>DASSIN010000231.1:0-21642 GCA_035691845.1 Candidatus Eiseniibacteriota bacterium
CGCGTCACAGCTGTCGGGTCCGGGCTCGCGAACGCGGTCCAGATCGCGGCCCGCGACGCATCGTGGCGGCTGCCCCTCCAGGTGACGGAGCGGACCGCGACGGCGCTGACTGCGACCGCCCGGGTTGCCTCTGATCTCCCACCCTTCGAGCTGCAGGTTGGCGACCTGTCGACCGGCAGCGTGGGGGTGGCGCCGCTCGATGCCGACACTGCGTCTGTGCTTTCGGTTCAGCCCGCGTGCGTGGATTTCATGAAGGAGATCAACATCCTCACCCACGAGCGGATCCAGCCCAAGGACTTCGCGATCGTGGCCTCGCGCGATTCGTTCCACGTCTTCTACATCCGGCACGACATGAACGTGACCAACGAGGACGACAACGAGAAGACTATCGGCCACAAGCGCTCACGCAACCTGAACGACTGGTTCCCGACCGAGAACACGATGACGGCCATACAGGTGCGTCCGGGGCGTTTTGACAACCTTCACGTCTGGGCGCCGACGATCATCAAGAAGCCGAACGACATCAACTACTACATGCTGTACACCGGCGGGCAGGACACGTTGATGCAGGGCCTGAACAAGCACCTGCAGGTCCAACGTATTGGCGTCGCGACCTCGACCGACCTCAACATCTGGACTCAAGACACCACGTGGGTGTACTCGCCGGATCACGTCAGCAGCCATTGGGCCGAGCTCGATTCCACGAGCTACGCCGGCCAGCAGTTCCGCGATCCGTTCGTGATGGCAGCACCGGATTCCGCCGGCACGTACCTCATGTATTTCGTCGCGGGGACCCATGCACGCCAGCGTATGGTGGTTGGCGTAGCGCGTTCGTACGGCGACTTCCGGTCGTGGCGCGATCTTTACCCACTCTGGAACACCGACGCGGTTCACAGCGGTGCCGCGGTCATCGAATCGCCCCATGCGTTCGCGGATCCAAGCGGTCGCTGGGCACTCTATTACACTGGATACAATGTCGGTGCTCCCAACGACAGCGCGTTCGTAACCTTCCAGACCGACGCCAACACGCCCAGCAGTCCGATCGATCCGGATACGACTTACTGGAGCGTGCCTGACACGCTGTACAAGGCGCTGGGCGGTGACCAGACCCTGCAATTCTGGCACGGCTCCGAGTACCTCAACTGGGCGCCCGCCTACGAGTACCTTGCCGCCTATGACGACAACCAGCACGCGGTCGACATCTCTGAGATCTCGTGGCGGGGTGGCCACACGTACGTTCTCACCGACTCCTGCCCGCCGGCAGTTGCCTTGGGAGTGGGGCCGGAAGGCGAGGGGCCCGAGTTCAGCTTGCGTCTGGTGGGGCCACGGCCCTCGCATGCGCCGGTTGGCTTCGCGATCGAGACGCCATCGAGGATGCGCATCGTCGCCGCGATCTACGACGTCCTCGGCCGACGAGTCCGGACGCTGCTGGATGAGGACGTCGCTCCCGGACGGCGAGAGCTCCACTGGGACGGCCGCGGAGCTCGGGGCAACACGGTCGGAAGTGGGATCTACTTTGCCCGGCTGACGTCGGCGATGGGACAACGGGTGTCACGGGTCGTCCTATTGCGATGACTGATCTAGTCGTGCGCTCGGCAAGGGCCCGAACGCGCCCGCTGCCGAGGCGATCGGCACCGGGCGATTGGGCCATCTCCTTGCTGACCGGCTTGGCGGCGGTCGGGCTATCGGCTCGATTGGCTTTCGCCCAGGTCCTAGACACAAGGCTGTGGGGGACGGACGGAACGGTCTCGGCCACCGCGCGATCCGGGAATACCCTGTACGTCGCGGGGGACTTGGGCGAGGTCGGCCCCAATACCGGTGGCGGCGTTCCGCTGAGCGCGAGCACAGGTGCGCCAGTAACCCCGTACCCCAGGGTGACGGGCTATGTCGGCTCGGCCGTCCCGGATGGCCAGGGTGGCTGGTTCATCGGCGGCGACTTCACGGCCGTGGGCGGCACGCCCCGCTCCAGCCTCGCGCACATCCTGTCCGATGGGAGCGTGAGCCCGTGGGCTCCCTCCCAGGACGCGCACAGCATCGGCCGAATGGCCCTCTCGGGAGGAACTCTCTACGTCACCGGCAGCTTCAACGTCATCGACGGCCAGACTCGCATTCGCCTTGCCGCGTTCGATGTGGCGACCGGCCGCCTTCTGCCGTGGAACCCCAACCCGAGCGGCGCGGTTGGTCCGTACGGCGGTCCGAATGTCGTGGGACTGGCGGTGCGAAACGACACGGTGTTCGTAGGGGGGAACTTCACGAGCATCGGCGGCCAGCCTCGCGTTGGGCTGGCGGCTCTCGACGGCACGACCGGACTTGCGCTCGGCTGGTACCCGGGGCCTGTGAACGACGAGGTCGACGCGCTGGCGCTGAGCGGGAACGCGCTGTACCTGGGGGGCTACTTCACCGCCCTCGCGGGACAGGCGCGCAGCCGCGCCGCCGCCGTCGATGCGTCGACGGCCGCAGTTCTCCCGTGGAACCCGAACATCACCGGGCCGGACGACCCCTATGTCGGGCAGCCGCGCGTCGCTGTCATCGCGGTCCGTGACAGCACTCTCTACGTGGGCGGGCAGTTCCTGAGCGTTCATGGCAAACCGCGCAACGCCCTCGTGGCTGTGGACCCGGACACCGGGGGCGTGCTGCCCTGGAACCCGGCTCCGGCGCACCCATATTCTTACCCCTATCCCTACGTCCAGTCGCTGGCTGTTCAGGGAGACACGATCTACGTCGGTGGGAACTTCGAGACGATTGGGGGCGCTCAGCGAATCAGTTTGGCTGCGATCGACGCTGCCAGCGGGGCAGCCACGAGCTGGGATCCGAGGCCGGACGTCAACCACGACGTGATGGCTCTTGCCGTCAGCGATGGTGTTGTCTACGCGGGCGGGACGTTTCCCACGCTGGGGCCGTGGAAGCTGCGCTCCTGCCTCGCCGCGCTCGATCTCACGACCGGAACGGTCAAGGATTGGGATCCGGCTCCGAACGGCCTGTTCGTGGACGCACTGGTCGTGAGCCATGGAACCGTCTACGTGGGTGGGGACTTCACCTTCATTGGCGGTCAGCCGCGCAGCGGGATTGCGGCTCTCGACACGCTCACGGGTGCCGCAACCCAGTGGAATCCAGAGTCCGACGGCTCCATCACGGCAATGCTGCTCGATGGCAGGACGCTCTACGTTGCCGGCGGGTTCGGCAGCATCGGTGGACAGGTGCGCCACTACGTCGGCGCCCTGGACACCGCCACAGCGCGAGCAACTCCCTGGGACCCCGACGCCAGCGACTGGGTATTCGCGCTCGCGAAGAGCGCAGGCACCGTCTACCTCGGTGGCCTGCTCCAGTCGGTCGGCCACGTGCCACACCGTTACCTGGCGGCCGTCGATGACTCCACGGGCGCACCCAGGCCATGGCAGGCGGACGCGGACTGGGTTGTCGACGCCTTGGCGGCCTCGGGGACGACGGTGTTCGCAGGTGGGGAGTTTTCGACGATCAACGGCGAACCGAGAACGCGTATTGCCGCTCTCGATGCAAACACCGGGGCGCTGACGCGCTGGGACGCGCACCTTTCAGGAGCAGTCTCCAACCCGTCGCCTGCCGTGGTCGCACTCGCGCTTTCGGGCCACACGCTATATCTCGCGGGCGACTTCTATTCACTCGGCGGTCAGGTCCGGCCTTGCCTGGCGGCGGTGGACGACAGCGTCGGCATGGCCACGGCGTGGGCCCCACGCGCCGATTTCGAAGCCATGTCGCTTTCCATAAGCGGCGACAAGCTCTATGCGGGTGGAGGATTCGGGGCCATCGAGCTCCTGCCCTGTCATGGCCTGGCGGCCCTATCGATCCCCGTGGATCCGCCCCTTGTACCGGCCAGGTTCGGGCTCGCGCAGAACTTCCCGAATCCGGCCAGCGCCGGGACGGACATCCGATTCACGCTCCCGACGGCGCTGATCGCGAGACTCTCGATCTACGACATTCAGGGGCGGCGCGTGGCAACGCCACTCGAGAGTTCGTTGCTGCTGCCCGGAGAGCACGACGTTGCCGTTCAGGTGGGTGCGATGAGGCCGGGCATGTATCTCTACCGCCTCGAAGCGGAGGGGATGACGGCCACCCGGAAGATGCTGGTCGTCCGCTGACGTCCGATCAGCGGTAGAAGCTCTTGACCCTGCCCCAGCTCGCGTTGCGGGCGTGGGTCTGGTCGGCGGCGCAGGAGGCGCCGGATCCCTGCCAGGTGACGCACGGGGATTGCAGCGCGGTGGTCTCGTGCTCGACGGTGCCTGACAGGGCGGCGGCCTCGATGTCCACGAGCGTGATGGTGACGGGGGTGGCGCAGCCGCTGCATGCGCCGGCGCCCACCGTGCGCTGGGCGTCGATGCGCAGGCGGAAGCCGTAGTACTCGACCCCGCCCGTCAGCGCGATGGGTCCATCCGAGGGAACGGCGTAGGCGACCTTGAGCCGCGCCATGTTCGGCTGCCCGCTCGGCACGGACGGCATCGTGGTCGCGGTCTGATACGCGGCGATGCCGCCGCCGGCGCGTCCCGACCACGGATCGGTGCAGGCGCTGCCTGGCGCGCTGGTGAAGTCGGCGGACGCCGACAGCGACGTGCCGCGGCACGCGCCCCCGTTGAAGAACTGCCACCATGCCGGCAAGGTCTCCGATTCCGCCTGCACGTCCAGCACCGCCTCGATGCCGACGAAGTCGGAGATCGGGCGGTCGAGCGTGAACGAGCCCACGATCGTGGCGTCGCGCAGCGTGCCGGTGTCGCAGCCGAACGTGAGGTTGGAGACGGGGTTCTCGCCGTAGCAGCCGTTGCCCCAGGCGAGATTGAAGCCGCCCGCGGAGGCGATCCCGGGCAGGCCGCACATGACGGCGGTCACGATCGCGAGGCTGTTCGGGATCTGGCTCCGCACGCTGCTCTCCCTCGGGTTCCCTGCGCAGGGTCCTGTGGGGGAGACGCCATGGTCGCGCGTTCGCGGCCGGGGCGCCATGGCGAATCGCGTGGGGGCGCTGTGGCCAGGGATACCCCGGACGATCCCGTCCGGGTCCCGCTCCAGGCCGAACGCAGCCGCCGCGCCCGGGCCTGCGTCCGCCTACAGCGGCAGGTTGCCGTGCTTCTTGTAGGGCAGGCTCTGGCGCTTGTTGCGCAGCATCTCGAGCGCGGCGATCAGCTTGGGGCGCGTGTCCTCGGGGGCGATCACGTCGTCCAGGTAGCCCAGCTCGGCCGCCACCCACGGGCTCGCGAACTTGTCGTTGTACTCGGCGATCAGTCGCGCGCGCTCGCCGAGGGGGTCCTTGGCCTTGGCGATCTCGTCGCGGTGCAGGATGTTGACCGCGCCCTCGGCGCCCATCACCGCCATCTCGGCGCTGGGCCAGGCGACGTTGTAGTCGCCGCGAATGTGCTTGCTCGACATCACGTCGTAGGCGCCGCCGTAGGCCTTGCGCACCACCACCGTCAGCTTGGGCACGGTGGCCTCGCAGTATGCGAACAGCAGCTTGGCGCCGTGGCGGATGATGCCGCCCCACTCCTGCTGCGTGCCGGGCAGGAATCCGGGCACGTCCTCGAACGTGACGAGCGGGATGTTGAACGCGTCGCAGCACCGCACGAACCGCGCGCCCTTGACGCTGGAAGCGATGTCGAGCACGCCGGCCAGCACCCTGGGCTGATTGCCGACCACGCCGATGCTGCGGCCGTTCAGGCGCGCGAATCCGGTGACGATGTTGGGCGCGAAGTGCTCGTGCACCTCGAAGAAGTCGCCGTCGTCCACCACCAGCCGCACCAGCTCCTTCATGTCGTACGGCTTGTCGGACGATTCCGGCACCAGCGTCGCGAGCGCGGCCTCGCGGCGGTCGACCGGGTCGTGCGTTGCGATCCGCGGCGGGTCCTCGACGTTGTTCTGCGGCAGGAACGACAGCAGCCGCTTCACGTGGCGCAGCGCGTCGGCGTCGTCGCGCGCGGCGAAGTGCGCAACGCCGCTCTTGCTGTTGTGGGTCATCGCGCCGCCCAGCGCCTCGAAGCTGACCTCTTCGGCGGTGACGGCCTTGATCACCTCGGGCCCGGTCACGAACATGTGGCTCGTGCCCTCGACCATGATGGTGAAGTCGGTGATGGCGGGGGAGTAGACGGCGCCGCCCGCGCACGGCCCCATGATGGCCGAGATCTGCGGCACCACGCCCGAGGCCAGCGTGTTGCGCAGGAACACGTCGGCGTAGGCGCCGAGCGACGCCACGCCCTCCTGGATGCGGGCGCCGCCCGAATCGTTCAGGCCCACGATCGGGGCGCCGTTCTCGAGCGCGAGATCCATGATGTCGCAGATCTTGCGCGCGTTGGCCTCGCTCATCGTGCCGCCGAACACGGTGAAGTCCTGGGCGAACACGTACACCACGCGACCGTCCACCGTGCCCCAGCCGGCCACCACGCCGTCGCCGGTGACGCGGCGGTCGTCCATGCCGAAGTCGCGCGCCCGGTGGGTGACGAACGCGCCGATCTCGACGAACGATCCGGGATCGAGCAGCAACTCGAGCCGCTCCCGGGCGGTGAGCACGCCGCGGGCGTGCTGGCGCGCGATGCGCTCGGGGCCGCCGCCCTCCAGCGACTCCTGGCGGCGGCGCTTGAGCTCGGCCAGACGCTGCTCTCGGTTCACGCGACCTCCGGTGCGGGTGCTCGGCGGGACGGCAGGGCCGCACACTATGGAGCCCCCCGGGCGGAATCAAGCCGGCCGCCGGCGGCCCACCGTCCCCGGGCCGCCAACGCCGTCCGGGCCGCGCGGCGCGCCCCGAACCCGCGGCCCGGGCGGCAGTTCGCGCTGCCGGGCGGGCTGCGGGCTTGGTACCATGGAAGGCGCGAATCCGGCCCTGCGGGGGATCCGCTCGGATCCCGCGGCGGCGGCCGATGGCTTCCCCGAGGGCCCGGTGACCACCACCCTGCCGTCCGCCAGACGATCGCGGCCGAGCCCGGCCGCGGTGCTGCTCCAGGCCAAGCTCGTGCGCCCCAATCTGGCGCCGCAGGTGCTCGACCGCCCGCGGTTGCTGCACGCGCTGCGCGAGCACGCCGACCGCCCGCTCACGCTGGTGGTGGCCGATGCCGGCTACGGCAAGACCACGCTGCTCACGGCGTTCACGCGCGCGCTGGCGCGGCCGGTGGTGTGGTATTCGCTGATGGGCTCGGACGCCGATCCGGTGGTGTTCGGGCGCTACCTGCTGGAGGGCTTCCGCCGCGACCAGCCGCGCTTCGGCCGCGACTTCGCCCGCGCGCTGGACGAGGCCCGCCCCGGCGGGCGCTCGGCCGAGATGCTGGCCGGCACGCTCGCCAACGCGCTCGCCTCGCTCACCGGCCCGCCGCGCATGCTCGTGCTCGACGACTTCCAGGAGGTGGCCGGCAATCGCGCGGTGGTGGCGTTCGTGGACACGCTGCTGCGCGTGCTGCCGCCAGGCGTGCGCGTGCTGGTCGCCTCGCGCAGCGTGCCGCCGCTCGCGCTCGAGCGCATGCGGGCGCGCAGCGAGGTGTTCGATCTGCACTCCTCGCACCTGCGGTTCACGCGCGACGAGCTGGAGCGGCTGTTCGCGGAGGTGTACGGCCGCCCGCTGACCGGAGCGGAGGCCGAGGCGCTCGAGGACACGACCGGGGGCTGGCCCACGGCGGTGCACCTCGTGCACGAGGCGCTGCGGCGCGGCGAGGGCGTCACGCTGGAACAGGTGTTGGCCGATGTGCGCGCCAGCAACCTCGAGCTGCACGACTACCTGTCGTCCGAGGTGTACGCGCGGCTCGATCCCGCCTCGCGCCGGCTGCTCGAGCGCACCGCCGCGCTCACCCGCTTCGATGCCGACCTCGCCGCCACGATGAGCGGCGCGCGCCCGGTGGGGCCGGTGCTCGATGCGCTGGTGCGGCGCGGGCTGCTGCGCACGTTCGGCGCGGGCGAGCACGCGAGCTACGCCTGCCACGACCTGGTGCGGCGGTTCGTGCGCCAGGAGCTGGAGTCACGCGGCGGCGCCGAGGCGTGGCGCGCGCTGCAGGGGGAGACCGCGGACACGCTGGCCGCGCGCGGCGAGCCGGAACGGGCACTGCGCCACTTCCTGCTCGCCGGGCGCGCCGCCGACGCCGCGCCGCTGATCGACGTGCTGGGGCCGGCGCTGCTGCGCGAGGGACGGGCGCCGGCGTTGCTCGGCTACCTGCGCGACCTGCCGCCCGAGCTGGTCAGGCGCGAGCCCGGGCTGTCGCTGCACCTGGGCGACGCGCAGCAGACGCTGGGCGCGTGGGACGAGGCCGAGGCGCTGTACCGCGGCGTGATCGAGAGCTGTCGCGCCGCGCCCTCGCGCGCGCTCGAATGCCGCGCGCTGATCGGGCTCGGCAAGGTGCTGAACCTGCGCGGCCGTCACGAGGAGGTGCTCGGCATGGCCGAGCGCGGGCTGGCGATGAGCCACGACCTGGGCGTCGGGGTCAAGGCGCGGCTGCTGCAGATGAAGGCCGGCGCCCACTTCTACCTGGGGCAGCCGCAGGCGGCGGCCGACGTGCTGGGCCAGGTGCGCGCGCTGCTCGCCACCGATCCCGATCCCGAGCTGCTGCTGCCGACCGTGCACAATCTGGCGGGCGCGTACGCGGCGCAGGGCCGGTTCCGCGAGGCGACGCGCGAGTTCCGCGCCGCGCTGGCGCAGGTGCGCGGCACCGCCTCGCCGCGCGCGCCGCTCTACCTCTCGAACCTGGCGTTCCACCTGGCCGAGCTGGGCGAGCTGGCCGAGGCGCGCCACGCGGCGGAGGAGGGGCTGGCCGCGGCGCAGCGGTTCTCGAACCGCGCGCAGGAATGCGTGTGCCACGAGGCGCTGGCGCAGATCCTGGCGCAGGGCGGCGATCTGGATGGCGCGCTGGCCGCGCTCAAGCGCGCCGAGGAGCTGAACGCCGAGCTGCGCATGGAGGTGGTCGCCGCCGACCTGCTGGTGCTGCGCGGCCGCATCTTCCTCGCGCGCGGCGAGTACCGGCGCGCGGTGGCGTTCGTGGGCGAGGCGCTGGAGCGGCTGGTGGAGCGCCCGGGCGATGCGCGGCAGGTCGAGGTCGAGGCCACGCTGGCGTGGTGCGAGCTGCGCGCCGGCCGCCCGCGCGTGGCGCGCGAGCTGCTGCAGGCGCTGATCCCGCGCGCCGACGCCGGCGAGAACGCCTACCTGCGGATGCGCGTCCACTACTGGCTGGGCGAGGCGCTGCTCGCGCTGGGCGAGAAGCGCGGCGTGGAGGCCCACCTGGCCACCGCGCTGGCGCTGGTGCGCACGCACGATTATCGCTACTTCCTCGCCGTGCAGGCGCGCGAGGACGCGGCCCCGCTGCTGCACGCGCTGGCGCGCGGCATCGAGCTCGATACGGCGGTGGCATCGCTGGTCGAGGCGGGGAGCGCGGTCGAGCCGCCGGTGCTGGCATTGGTGGATCAGGCGCCGGCCGCCGTGGGCGAGGCGATCGTGTCGGTGCTGGCCGAGGTGGGCGGGCGCGCGTCGCGCGACCGGCTGGCCGCGCTGCAGCGCACGAAGCGCGCGTGGGCGCCGGCGATCAAGGCCGCGCTCAGGCACATCGAGGACCGGCTCGCGCGTGGCACCCGCCCGGCCGCGGAGCAGGCCACGAGCGCGCGGCTCGTGCTGTGGGGACCGCCGCAGCTGCAGGTGGGCGGGCAGCCGGTGCCGGCCTCGGCGTGGCGCG
Organism: Candidatus Eiseniibacteriota bacterium; assembly: GCA_035691845.1. GTDB lineage: Bacteria > Eisenbacteria > RBG-16-71-46 > RBG-16-71-46 > RBG-16-71-46 > DASSIN01. Next base: position 9,654 of record DASSIN010000231.1, read on the forward strand.
CGCAGCGCGCGTTCCACATGCTCGTGTTCCTGGCGTTGCACCCGCGTGGCGCCGACCGCGACACGCTGATCGAGAAGTTCTGGCCCGGCCGGCAGGCGGCGGCCGGCCGCCGCAACTTCCATCCCACGCTGTCCTACGTGCGCTCGGTGCTGCCGCGTGCGGCCGATGGCCCGATCCTGCGCGAGGCCGAGACCTACCGCCTGCATCCGGAGTATCCGCTGACGTGCGACGCGTGGGAGTTCGATCGCGCGCTGGAGGAGGCGCGCCACGCGGACGGCGGTCCGGCGCGGCGTGCCGCGCTCGAGCGTGCGGTGGCGCTCGCCAGCGGCCGGCTGCTGGAGGGGCTGTACGCCGACTGGGCGGACGAGCTGCAGGCGCGCGCGCGCGACCGGCTGGAGAAAGCGGTGCTCGAGCTGGGCGAGCGCTGCGCGATGGACGGCGAGTTCGAGATGGCGCTCGCGCACTTCCGGCGCGCGGCCGAGCTGGACGAATTCCGCGAGGAGACGCGGCTGGCGGTGATGGAGTGCTGCTTGAGGCTCGGGGCCCGGCGCGCGGCGATGGTGGAGTACGACCGGCTGAAGACGCTGCTGCGCTCCGAGCTGTCGGTGGACCCGCTGCCCGAGACCGAGGAGGCGGTGCAGAAGCTGCTGGCGGGTCGCACGCTCAAGCCCTGGCCCGGACGGCTCCCGACGGCCGAAGCTGCTGAACTGCAACCGGTTGCGACGAATGGTCAAGCCGGGCTCAAGGCCGCGGGACGAAGCTGATGGCGATGAACCGACCACTCCAGGCGGTGGGCGGAGCAGCGAATGCCGCCCCGATCATGCGACCCGCGCGAGCGCTCACGGTGCTCGCGCTCGTGGCGCTGGTCGCGCTGCCGGCGATCGCGTGGGCCACGCCGTTCATCTGGGACCAGGACGGCGATGGGCTGGACGACCGCGTCGAGTCGGTGCACCTGCTCGGCTATTCGTACGCGTTCCAGAGCGGTGACACGCTCCAGCCGCAGCGCATCCAGGTGGTGCGCGCCGGCGGCGGGCTCGTGTTCGGCGTGTACGTGGAGTACGACCACCCGGTGACCGCCACCGACATCGCCGCGCTCACCGCGCTCGGCATGCCGGCGCTGCACGTGTACCAGGCGCTGCCCGCCGTGCGCACGCTCGCCACGTTCGCGCAGGCACAGGCGGCGGTGGCGCTGGCCGGCGTCACGCGCGTCGAGGCCGTGCCGATGATCTACCCGATGGTGCGGGCCGGCGCGGCCGATCTCGGCGTGCGCGACCCGAGCGGCCAGGTGTTCCCGACCTGGTCGCTGGTCGGCGGCTCGGACGGCGCGGGCCAGGTGATCGCGTTCCTCGACACCGGCATCAACGATGCGCCCGACGGCACGTGGCCCGGGCACGAGTCGCTGCTCGGACGGTTCGTGGGGGGCGCGTCGTTCGTGAACGGCGATTCCATCTCGGACACGCCGATCGACGGCAGCGAGAATCCCGAGGACCGCGGCGGCGCGGCGACGCACGCGCACGGCACCCACGTGGCCGGCATCGCGCTCGGCAGCGGCGGCTCGACCGGCTACTGCATGGGCGTGGCGCCGGGCGCGCGGTTCGTGGACGTCAAGGTGCTGAACGACGCCGGCGTCGGCGCCTACGTGGCGGACGGCCTCGACTGGTGCATCCACAATCGCTCCCGCAGCTGGGGCATCACCGGCGCGACCGGGATCTCGGTCGTCAACATGTCGCTGTCGAGCACCGATCCGAGCGACGGCAACGACTTCGTGTCCGAGCTGGCGGAGCGCGCGGTGCAGCTCGGGATCGTGGTGGTGGCGTCGATGGGGAACGCCGGGCAGCACCCGTTCGTGCCATCGCCGGCGGCGGGGCGCGGCGTGATCGCGGTGGGGGCGATGGACGACCAGCGCACCGGCCTGCCGGAGGACGACGTGTGGAGCGCCGATGGCGACTACGGCCCGCGCGCCGACGACGGCGACGGCGACGCGAGCGACGAGCAGAAGCCCGACCTGCTGGCGCCCGGCATCGCGGTGCTGTCCGCCAACGGCGACATGACCACCGACGGGGCGCAGTACCAGCGGTTGTCGGGCACCAGCATGTCGGCGGCGTTCGTGAGCGGCATCGCCGCCGCGCTGCGCGGCGACGATGCCGCGTTGACCCCGGGCCAGGTCGCGGCGCTGCTGCGGGCGACCGCGCGGCGCGATCTGGCCGGCACGCCGCCCGGCGCCACCGGCATCGATCCGCGCTGGTCGGCGCCGCTCGGGTTCGGCGTGCCCGATCTCTACGCCGCGCGACTCGAACTGCTCCAGCCCGACCACTCGCAGGTGGTGGCGCTGGAATTCGCCGGCGACTCGAGCCGCATCACCGCCACGCTGCGCACGCAGCGCGAGCGCAACACCGCGCAGTTCGTGTTCGAGCGCGCGCCCGATCAGGGCGGGACGCCGGGCGCGTTCGCGCCATACGACTCCGTCGCGGCAGCGGGCGACTCCTCGCTGACCGGCGTGGTCGATCGCACCACCTACACGCGCGTGTGGAACGTGACGGCGCCCGAGCGCGGCGTCACGTTCTGGTACCGCGTGGCGTGGTGGGAGGGCGCCACGCGCTTCGCCAGTCCCGCCCGCACCTTCACGAGCCCGGTGGGGCCGTCCCCCGCCACGATCCAGCTGACCGTGGTGCACAACGCCTGGGACCACGACGTCAGCGGACAGGTGTCGGTGGGAACGGCTCCCACCGGGCTCGCGAGCGCCACGCCGTCGGGCGCCTCCTCGAGCTCCGCGAGCTTCCCGCTGCCGGGCACGGCGGCCGCGGTGTCGAGCGACTGGGTGGACGGCGTGAGCGAGACCGGCAACATCGAATGGACGTTCGACATTCCCGTGCCGGCGGGCGTTGCGGATGCGTGGCTGCCGCCCACGCCGTCCTACCCCTGGACGCTGACGCTGCACGAGGGCGGCTACCTCGACCGCAGCGGCCGGCTGACGGGGTTCCGCATCATCTGGCACGCGCCGGGCGGCGATCAGGTGTTCGAGGGCGGCCCGGTGCCGCAGCAGACGCTGGAGGGCCAGTCGATCACCGCCACCGTGCCGCAGAGCGCGGCCGGCGTGGGCCCCGCCGCGCGTCCGCTCGCGTTCGCGTGCGCGCCCAACCCGGTGCGCGCCGGAGCGTCCGTGACGTTCACCTTCGCCTCGCCGCTCGCGGCCTCGGCGGTGCTGATCGCCGACGCCGGCGGACGCATCGTGGCGCGCGTGCCGGTCCACGCCGGCGCCGCGCGCTGGAACGGCCGCGACGGCGCGGGCCGGCCGGTGGCACCGGGCATGTATTTCGCGCGCGCCGGGACCCGCGCGAGCGCCCGCTTCGCCGTGCTCGGCCGCTGAACGCGCGCGGCGCCCGCCGCGCCCATCGCTGCGCCGTTTCGCCCGCCACGCGCCCGCCCGTCATCGGACGCGGGCGTTCGTCCCACGCGTCGCGACCGACGCGAACAATCGGCACTCGAAAGATCAGGGGACGCCGCGTGACGGCTTGAGAAGCGCGCGGGGGTTTGACAGCATCGTTCCACTCCCCCAGCCGCGTTCCGGAAGGCTCATGGAGCCCATGCACATCCCGTTCTCCGACACCTCGACACTCGCGGCCGGCCGCATTCCGCCCGACGCCTACCGGCACCTGCTGCTGGCGCTGCCGCAACTGGTGTGGATTTCGGGGCCGGACGGACAGCTGCTGGAGTGCAACCGCTACTGGTACGAGTACACCGGCGCCAGCGAGGCCGACACCTTGAGCGGCAAGGCGTGGGCCGAGGTGATCCACCCCGACGACTACGCCTGGATCATGCGTGACTGGGCCACCCATCTGGCCTCGGGAACGCAGTGGCAGTTCGACTACCGGCTGCGGCGCGCTGCGGACGGCGCGTGGCGCTGGCACCGCGGCTACTACCTGCCGGTGATGGACGCCCACGGGGAGCGGTTCGCGTGGCTCGGGATCGCAGTGGACACCGAGCAGTCGCAGCGCACCGTGCGCGAGCACGCGCTGTACTCCGCCGTGGTGCAGTCCTCCGAGGACGCGATCGTCACGAAGACCCTGGACGGGATCGTCACGAGCTGGAACAAGGCGGCCGAGCGCGTGTTCGGCTACAGCGCCGAGGAGATGGTGGGCCGGCACCTGTCGATCCTGCTGCCGCCCGACCGGCCGGACGAGATCCGTCACATCCTCGAGCGGCTGCGGCGCGGCGAGCGCATCCAGCAGCTCGAGACGCGCCGCCGCCGGAAGGACGGCCGCATCATCGACGTGTCGGTCACGACCTCGCCGGTGCGGGACGCGAGCGGGCACGTGGTGGGCGCATCCAGCATCAAGCGCGACATCAGCGAGCAGCGCCGCATGCACGAGGCGCTGCGCGAGAGCGAGGAGCGCTTCCGGCTGATGGCGGACGCCATGCCGCACCTGGTGTGGACCAGCGGCGCCGACGGCATGCCCGACTACTTCAACCGCCGCTGGCGCGACTACGCCGGCAGGCGCGAGTGGGAGGGGTTCGCGTTCGAGGACTGGGGGCGGCTGATCCATCCCGAGGACGCGCAGCGCGTGCAGGACGCGTGGTTCGCCGCCGTGGCCGAGAACGAGCCGTTCGCGGCCGAGTACCGGTTGCGGGCCGTGGGGTCGCGGATGTGGCGCTGGCATCTGGCCCGCGCGCTGCCGGTGCGCGATTCGCACGGCGAGCTGCTGCGCTGGATCGGCAGCTCGACCGACATCGACGATCAGAAGCGCGCGCAGGAGCAGCTTCGCAGCATGGCGGAGAGTCTGGAGCGGCGGGTGGCCGAGCGCACCGCCGACCTGATCGCGCGCACCAACCAGCTGGCGGCGTTCTCGTACTCGGCCTCGCACGATCTGCGCGCGCCGCTGCGCGCGGTGCGCGGCTACCTCGACACGCTGCTCGACGAGCTGGGTCCGGGCAGCAACCCGCGCATCGACGACTACGCCACGCGCATCTCCGACGCGATCGACCGCATGGACCGGCTGGTGCGCGAGCTGCTGGACTTCGGGCGCGTGAACGCGGTCGAGCTGCGGGCCGAGCCCGCGTCGGTGCAGGACGCGGTGGCCTCGGCGCTGTCGCAGCTCGAGGGCGAGATCGCCGCGCGCGACGCGCGGGTGACCGTGCAGGTGACGGGACTGCCGCCGGTGACGGCGCAGCCGGCGGTGCTGGCACAGGTGATCGTCAACCTGGTCAGCAACGCGATCAAGTTCGTGGCCGAAGGCGTCGCGCCGGAGGTGACGATCGGGGCCGCGCGGCACGGGAACTGCGTGCGGTTGTGGGTTGACGACAACGGCATCGGCATCGCGCCCGAGCACCAGGAGCGGATCTTCGGCATCTTCGAGCAGCTCCACGGCCACAGCCGCTACCCCGGCACCGGCGTGGGATTGGCGCTGGTGAAGTCGGCGATCGACCGCATGCAGGGCGTGCTGGGCGTCGAGAGCAAGGTGGGACAGGGCTCGCGCTTCTGGTTCGAGCTGCCGGTCGCGGACCCGCCGCTCAACTGACGTGCCGTGCGGCGCGCCGCGACATCGGCCGCGCCGCCATCGCTCGGTCCGCGGCACGCAGCGCCGCCGCGGCGCGTGATATGGTGCGCGCCATGCCGCGCCCCACCCTCGAGCACATCGTGTGGGCCAAATCGGTGCCCGACCGCCATCGCTTCAGCCTGGCGGAGAGCGCCGTGGATCCGCCCGATCTCGAGCGCCTCGGCCTGCCGCACGCGGCGGCCCTGCCGCGCCACGGCGGCGACGTGGTGCGCGAGTTGGAAGCCGCGCTCGCCGCGCGGCTACATGCGCCCGGCGGGCGCGTGCAGGTGACGGCCGGCGGCAGCGAGGCCAATGCGGCCGCGTTCCTGGCGCTGTTCGAGCCCGGCGACGAGGTGCTGGTGGAGTCGCCCGGCTACGAGCCCCACCGCGGGGTGCCGGCGTGGTTCGGGGCACGCGTGCGCGCGCTGCCGCGCGGGCGCGATCTCGCCGCCGACGTCGCCGCGGCCATCGGGCCCGCGACGCGCGCCGTGGTGTTCACCGACGCCCACAACCCGACCGGCGCGCGGCTCACGGCGGAGCAGGCGGCGCGACTCACCGCGCTGGCGCTGGAGCGCGGACTCGCGCTGGTGTGCGACGAGACGTTCCGCGAACTGGACGCGGGGCCGCCCGGCACGTGGAGCGCGCTCGGCGAGCCGTGGGTGTGCACGTCCACGCTCACCAAGTCCTTTGGCTTGGGCGGGCTGCGCATCGGGTGGGTGATGGCCTCGCCGGCCGTGCTCGAGCGCGTGGCGCGTGCGCACGACGGGCTGTCGGCCAACGTCTCGGAGGTGAGCGCGGCGCTGGCGCTGGCGCTGATGCCGCACCTCGACACGCTGCGCGCCCGCGCGCACGGCATCCTGGCGCGCCACCACGCGCGCTGGCAGGCGTTCACCGCGCGCGACCCGCGCTTCGCCACCCCCACGCGCCCGCTCGTCACCGCGTTTCCGGTGTTCGATGCGCCCGGCGCCGGTGACGCGTTCGCGGCGTTCGCGGCGCGCGCGTTCGATCTGGCGCTGGTGCCGGGGCGGATGTTCGGCGAGCCGCGCGGCGTGCGCATCGGCCTCGGCGCCGAGGCCGCGCGCTTCGATCCGGCGTTCGCGCAGCTCGAGCGCGCCGCCGCCGCTTTCGATCCGGCCCGGGCCCACGCGCCCGTGGCCGTTCCCAGGGAGCACGCATGAGCGAACCGAGCATCCTCGATCGCATCCAGGCCGACATGACGGCCGCGATGAAGACGCGTGACGCCGGCACGTTGAGCACGCTGCGCATGCTCAAGTCCGCGCTGATGGAGGCGAAGACCAAGAAGCCGCGCGAGGCGACGCTGTCGCCCGACGAGGAGATCGAGGTGCTGCAGCGCTACGTCAAGAAGCGCCGCGAGACGATCGCGGAGATGACGAAGCTCGGCCGCACCGATGTGGTCGGGAACGAGGAGCGCGAGATCGCGGTGACGATGCGCTACCTGCCGCAGCCGCTCGACGACGCCGCGCTGCGCGGCATCGTGGCGGAGGCGGTGAAGACGACCGGCGCCGTTGGCCCCAAGGACATGGGCAAGGTGATCGGCGCCGTGATGGCGCAGGTCAAGGGCCGCGCCGAAGGGGGCCGCGTGTCGGCGCTGGTGAAGGAGGCGCTGGCCGGCGGGTGAGGCGTCAGGCGGGACGCGGGGCGTGCAGCACGACCACGGTCATGTCGTCGCTCTGCGCCGCGCTGCCGCGGAAGCTCTCGACCTCGGCGAACAGCCGGTCGATGAACGCCGCCGCCGGACCCGTGCCCAGCTCGCGCCACAGCGCGATCAGCCGCTCCTCGCCGTACTCGTCGCGCGCCGGGTTGATCGCCTCGGTGATGCCGTCGCTGTAGAGCATCAGCGCGTCGTCCGGCCCGAGCGCGACCTCGCCCTCCACGTAGGCCGCCTCGTCGAACATCCCGAGCGGCAGCCCGCCGTCCTTCAGCTCCTCGACCTCGCCCGCGGCGCGGCGCAGCAGCGGATAGTTGTGGCCGGCGTTGGTGTAGCGCAGCCGCCGCGTGGCGGGATCGAACTCGCCGTAGAACAGCGTGACGAACTTGCCGCTCGACTTGCGCGCCACGCCCGCATTGATGTGGGCGATCGCCTCGGGGATCGGCAGGCCACGATTGCACACCTCGGACAGCGCACCCTGCACGTTGGCCATCAGCACCGCCGCCGCCGCGCCCTTGCCCGACACGTCGGCGATCGCGAACCCGAGCCGCTGGCCACCCGCGATCGGGAAGTACAGGAACCCGTCGCCGCCCACCTGGCGCGCGGGCAGCACGCGGCCGGTGATCTCCCAGTCTCCGAGGGTGAGCGGGCGCGAGGGCACGAGGCTCATCTGGATGTCGCGCGCCTGCGCCATCTCGCGCTCCATCGCCTTCTGTTCGGCCTCGCGGCGCTTCATCTCCTCCTCGCGCCGCGCCGCGATCACCGCCGCCTCGCGCAGCTGCGCCTTCTCGATCGCGCCCGCCGACGAGCCGGCCACGATCGACAGCAGCTGCACGTCGCTCGGCGTCCACTCCCGCCCGGGTTTGGCCTCGGTCACGGCGATCAGCCCCGTCACGCGCCCCTCGACCGCGAGCGGCGCCGCCAGCATCGCGCGGAACCGCGCGATCTTCTCGTCGCCGGCGCCGCCGGTCAGGCGCAGCGACGGGAAGCGCGCATCGGCCAGCAGGTCGGGCGTGGCGAGCCACGGCTCGCGGTAGGGGACGTAGCCCATCACGCTGATCGCCACCTGCGGTGGCCACGAGCCCGAGCCCGAGTCGCGCTTGAACGACTGCGTGCGCCCGCTCGGATCGGCGGCGGTCGCCAGGCGCAGGCAGCCCTCGTCGGCGCCCAGCAGCTCGGTGGTGCGCGCCACGATCCAGTCCAGGATCGGCTGCAGCTCGAAGTTGGAGGCGGTGACCTGCGCCAGCTCCGTCACGAACGCCAGCGTGTCCATCATGCGCCGGGCATCGGGAACGGCGGCGGGAACGGTCGGGGCGGCTGGAACGGGGACTTCGCTCACGGGGCTCCTCGCGTGGTGGGGGAACGTGAATTGTAGGAGCCCGCGCAAAACGGCACAACCGAGCTGCCCGTACGCCGCCGCGGGCGGCGGCGCGAGTTGAAGCGCAGTTGAAGCGCATCGGGTCCGTTCCTATACTCCGGCGCTTCCCCCACGCCTCGCGCGGACACGATCGGATTCCGGAGGGCTCCATGACCGTCACCTCGACTCCGACCTGGCGGCATCTCGCGGTCGAGCGCCGCGGCGCCGTCACGGTCATGCTCGTCAATCGCCCCGAGGTGCTGAACGCGCTGCACCGCGAGAGCCTGGCCGAGATCGAATCATGCGTGGCCGCGTTCCTGGCGGACGACGCCGCCGGCGCGCTGGTGGTGAGCGGCGCGGGCGACAAGAGCTTCATCTCCGGCGCCGACATCAACGAGCTGGCCGTGCTCGGGCCGCGCGAGGCCGAGGCGATCTCGCGCTTCGGGCAGCGGGTGGTGGGCGCGCTGGCGGCGAGTCCCAAGCCCGTGATCGCCGCCGTCAACGGCTACGCGTTCGGCGGCGGCTGCGAGCTGGCGCTGGCGTGCCACATGCGGCTCGCGTCCGAGAACGCCGTGCTGGGGCTGCCGGAAGTCAGCCTCGGCATCATTCCCGGCTACGGCGGCACGCAGCGGCTGGCGCGGCTCGTCGGCAGCGGGCGCGCGCTGGAGCTGATCCTGACCGGCCGCCGCGTCAAGGCCGACGAGGCCGAGCGGCTCGGGATCGTGAACCGCGTGGTGCCGCGCGAGAAGCTGCTGGACGAAGCGGTGGCGCTGGCGCAGGCGATCTTGAAGAACGGGCCGCTGGCGGTGGCGGCGGTGATCGAGGCCGTGCAGCGCGGGCTCGAGCTGCCGATGGAGGACGCGCTGCGGCTGGAGAGCAGTCTGTTCGGCATCCTCGCCGCCAGCGAGGACATGCACGAGGGCCTGAAGGCGTTCCTCGACAAGCGTCCCGCCAACTTCCGCCGGAGGTAGCGTGGATCCCGTCCAGCTCCACGACGTGCTGGCGATGCTGCTGTCCACCGTGCTCGGCACCGTGGTCGGCTGGGAGCGCCAGATGGGCCGCAAGCCGGCCGGGCTGCGCACCCACACGCTCGTGTGCCTCGGCTCGACCATGTTCGTGCTGCTCGCGCCGCACGCCATGCGCAGCTTCGGCATGACCCAGTTCGATCCCACGCGCATCGTGCACGGCGTGGTGACCGGCGTCGGGTTCCTCGGCGCCGGCAGCATCATGCGCCAGGAGGGCTACGTGCACGGGCTCACCACCGCCGCCAGCGTGTGGATGGTGGCCGCGATCGGCGTCGCCTGTGGCGTCAACGCCTACACGCTGGCCGTGGCCGGCACCATCCTCGCGCTGATCGTGCTCGAGTGGTTCCGCTGGGTCGAGCGCTGGCTGTCGCCGGGCGAGGGCGGCGAGTAGCGCGTCGTCACGCCGTCGCCGGCACCTGCTCCAGGGCTTCGAGCACCAGGTCGCCGGCGGCGCGGGTGGACAGGCCGGAATCGACGTCCACGGACGGGATGCGCCGGGTCTGCAGCAGCGACGTGACGGCATCCTCGATCCGGCGCGCGGCCCGCTTCTCGCCCAGGTATTCGAGCATCATCCCGACCGCGAGGATCGTCGCCACCGGGCTCGCCACGCCCTGCCCGGCGAATTTCGGCGCCGAGCCGTGGATCGGCTCGAACAGGCTCACCTGGCCGGGGTGGAGATTGCCGCTCGCGGCCACGCCCATGCCGCCCTGCAGCGCGGCGGCCAGGTCGGTGAAGATGTCGCCGAACATGTTGCTCGTCACCACCACGTCGTACTGCGTCGGGTCCTTGATCACGTACATGCACGCGGCGTCGATGTAGTGGTGCTCGCGCGCCACGTCCGGGTACTCCCGGCCCAGCTCCTCGAACGTGCGCGTCCACAGCTCCATCGCGCGCACGGCATTCGCCTTGTCGAGCATGTGCAGCCGTTTCTTGCGCGCGCGCGCCAGCTCGAACGCGTGGCGCATCACCCGCTCGGTGCCGCGCCGGGTGAAGATCATCTGCTGGGTCGCGACCTCGTCGATCGTGCCGCGCCGGAACTGCCCCCACGCGCCGACGTAGGCGTCCTCGGTGTTCTCGCGCACCACCACGAAGTCGAGATCGGCGCGGGTGCGGCCCTTGAGCGGGCACAGGTGATCGGCATACAGCTTCACCGGACGAATGTTGGCGTACAGGTCGAGGCCGAACCGCAGCCGCCCGACGATGCCGAACTCGAGCTGTCCCGGCGTGACGCGCGGATCGCCGATCGCGCCGAGCAGGATCGCGTGCTGCCCGCGCAGCGCCTCGAACGCGGGATCCGGGAAGATCTCGCCGGTGTTCAGGAAGTGCTCGGCGCCGAACGGCAGCGTGGTGAGCGCCACCTGGAAGCCTTCGATCGCCGCCACGCGCTCGAGCACGCGCACGCCTTCGCGCACGACCTCGGGGCCGATGCCGTCGCCCGGGATCACGGTGATGTCGTAGCTGGCCACGGGTCCTCCTCGCGCGCTCGGGCGCGTCACGGGTGCGGGTAGTCGATCTCGACGGCGGCCCACACCGCGTGCGGCTCGCCGTGACGGGCGGCCGGGTGGAACCGCCAGCCGGGGACGGACTCCAGGATCAGCGCCACCACCGGCGCGGGAAGCGCCTCGCGCGGAACCCACGGCCACGCGTGCAGCGCGGCGCGGCCATTCGTGCCCACCAGCACCGGCAGCGCCAGGTGGAACGGCTGGAGCGTGCGCGCCAGTGAATCGGGGATCGGCAGCAGGTCGTGGCGGATGACGAGCGCCGGCGTTTCCATCTGCACGAACTCCTCGGTCTTGGGTCCGACGGGCGAGGTCAGCAGGCCGGCTTCGCGCACGCCGTGCAGCCAGGAATCGGGCAGGGTATCGGGCCGGGCGCCCGGCAGCCGCGAGCGCATCAGCGCCACCGCCGCCTTCTCGTCGGTGGAATCGAGCGCGATCGCTGCGCGGAACTGCTCGCCCGCCTCCATGCGCCGGCCGTCGCGCCAGTCGAACAGCCCCTCCAGGTCGTGCGCCTCGGGCAGCGCGGGATCGAGTGCCACGGCGGCGTGCGCGGCCTCGGCTGCCTCCGCGAGATCGCCGTCGCGCGCCGCGCACACCGACAGCATCGCGTACTGATCGCCGTCGAGCGGGTTCATCGCCACGGCGAGCCGCGCGGCGGCATGCGCGTCGCGCCAGCGCCCGAGCCGCGCCGCCACCTCGGCGCGCGCGCGCGCGATGTACCACGGCCAGCCCGTGTAGCGTCCGTCGAGCCAGGTCTGCTCGCGCTCCCACGCGTACAGCCGCCGGCGCTCGGGCGGCAGCGTGTCGGCGAGCGCGCCCGACAGCCGCGCGCCGGCGAGCCGGGTCCAGGCCGAATCGAGCGCGCCGGCGCGCGCCTCGTCGAGCGCCAGGTAGAGCTCGAGGTC
>DASSIN010000232.1:0-11072 GCA_035691845.1 Candidatus Eiseniibacteriota bacterium
CACGGTCCGGGCGGCGCGGCGGGCGGCCCGGTGAAGCCGGCCTGCTGGAAGTCCGAGATCCAGAACAGCTCGCGGTTCAGCGCGTGCGACTGCGCCAGCGCGCGCGCCGCGAACGCCAGCGCCGCGCCGTGGTCGGTGGTGGCGGCGCCCGCCTGCAACGCCCCGGTCGCGGCCCGCAGCCGCGCGAGATCGCCGGTCGGCGCCGCCGTGACCGGCGCCGGCGCGCGGTCGTACGGCACGAGCAGCATCTCGTCCGATGGCCCGAGCGTGCCGAGCAGGTCCTCGATCACGCGCCGCGCCTCGCCCTCCAGCGGGCCGCCGGCCCCGAGCGCCCCCATGCTGCCGCTCCTGTCCACCAGCGTCACCACCGTGGTGGCCGCGCCGCGCGAGGCGGCGGCGCCCTTGACCGCCGGCCGCGCCATCGCCATCGCCAGCGCCGCCACCGCCAGCGTGCGCAGCAGCAGCAGCAGCCACTGCTTGAGCTTGAGCCGGCGGATCTCGCTCTGGTTCACCTCGGTCAGGAACTCGAGCGACGGGAACCGCACCTCGCGCGGGCGCCGGCGCGTGAACAGGTGGATCAGGATCGGGATCGCCGCCGCCGCCAGCCCGAACAGGAACAGCGGATTGAGGAAGCTCATCGCGCGAGCTCCGTGAACGCGCCGAGCGAGTCGTCCCACACCGCGATCGCCGTCACCGGATGGATCTCCCAGCCCGTGGCGCGCGCGCCGTGCTGACGCGAGTACTGGGACGGCACGCGGTCGTAGCGGTCGTACAGCAGCCAGCCCGTGATGCGCGCGCGGCGCGGGCCGCCCAGCCACCACGTGACGCCGCCGCGGTTGGGCCGCAGCGCCTGCAGCAGCGCCGCGTACGTCCAGCGCGTGCCGTCGCGCCAGCCCGGCGTGATCTCACCGGTCACGTAGGTGGTGTCGGGGCCGGCCGCCGCGCGCGGCGTGGTCGCGATTTCCAGGTGGAGGTCGCCGTCGCTCGCATCGAGCATCTGCTGCACGTAGCCTTCCAGCGTGACGCCGCGTCGCTCGAGTCCCGCGTACTCGGCGAGCGACAGGTTGTGCGGCAGCGCCTCGAAATCGCGCAGCGTCATCGCCTGCGTGGTGGCGGGCGCCTCGCGGCGATCCTTCATGTCGCGCAGATGGCGCCGCGCGGGATTCGTCCACGGCGTCCTGCCGACGAGATCGAGATATCCGCCGAACGCGATCAGGCCGGCGAGCAGCACCAGCGCCGCGGTGATCCGAAGCATGACCGCCAAGGCTAGCAGATGAGTCCGCAGCCGGCGCGCGCCCGCCGCGCGGCTCCGGACGGATGCGGCGGACGCCGCCGCGGGCGCGGCACACCGGCGGATGCTACGGTGCGGGCATGAGCGAGGGGCCGTGGATGCGCGACGTGGCGGCGCTGGGCGCGCGCGCCGGGGCCGGCGCCCAGCGCATCGGCCGCACGCTGGCATTGAGCTCGATCGTGGGCGTCGTGGCGGGGCTCGGGGCGATCGCGTTCCAGGCCATGTGCCAGCTCGGGATGCATGTGTTCCTGGAGCGGTTCGCCGGCTACCGGCAGGAGGGGCCGGCGGGCGAGCGCGCGCTGTTCGCGCCGCTGGCGGTCGTGTTCCGGCCGTGGCTGCTGCCGGTGGTGCCGGCGCTGGGCGGGCTCGCGACCGGCTGGATCGTGCAGCGGTTCGCGCCCGAGGCCGCGGGCCATGGCACCGACGAGGCCGTGGACGCGTTCCATCGCAAGGGCGGTGTGATCCGCGGGCGCGTGCCGATCGTCAAGACGATTGCCTCGGCGATCACGCTGGGCTCGGGCGGCTCCGGCGGGCGCGAGGGCCCGATCGCGCAGATCGGCGCGGGGTTCGGTTCGTTCCTGGCAGGGCGGCTCGGGCTCGCCACGCAGGAGCGCCGCGTGCTGCTGGCGTGCGGCGTGGGCGCGGGCGTGGGCAGCATCTTCCGCGCGCCGCTGGCGGGCGCGCTGTTCGCCGCCGAAGTGTTGTACTCCGATCCCGAGTTCGAGGCCGACGTCATCATCCCGGCCGCGCTCGCGACCATCGTCGCCTACTGCGTGTTCTCGTTGGCGTTCGGGTTCGGCGCGCTGTTCGCCACCCCGCACCTGACGTTCCGCTCGGCGTGGGAGCTGATTCCCTACACCGTGCTGGCGGTGGTGGTGGCGCTGGCCGCCGGTCTGTTCGCGACCACCTTCGCCGGCACGCGCCGGCTGTTCGCGCGGCTGCCGGTGCCGAAGACGCTGCGGCCCGCGCTCGGTGGGCTCGTGACCGGGCTCCTGGCGCTCGGCGCGTGGGCGTGGCTGCGCGACATGCGCGTGCTGGACGTGATGGGGTTCGGCTACGGCTCGATCCAGCAGGCGCTGCAGGGGCACCTGGGACTCGGGCTGCTGCTGGCGATCGCGTTCGGCAAGATGCTCACCACCTCGCTGTCGATCGGCTCGGGCGGATCGGGCGGCGTGTTCGGGCCCTCGATGGTGATCGGCGGCGCGCTGGGGGGCGCGGTGGGGCTGCTGGCGCAACGCGTGCTGCCGCCAGGCATGGTCGAGCCCGCGGCGTTCGTGCCGGTCGGCATGGCCGGATTCTTCGCCGCCGCCGCCAACACGCCGATCTCGACGCTGGTGATGGTGTCGGAGATGACCGGCAACTACGAGCTGCTGCTGCCGGCGCTGTGGGTGTGCGCGCTGGCGTACCTGGTCGGCCGGCGCTGGACGCTGTACGAGGCGCAGGTGCCCTCGCGCCTGCACTCGCCCGCGCATCGCGCGCTGCTGGCGCGCGCGCTGCTGCGCGACCTGCGCGTGCGCGACGTCACCGGCGCGCGCCGGGTGCACACGGTGCCCGAGGGCGCGCCGGTGGCCGACGTGCTGCAGACGTTCGTGCGCTCGTCCCAGCACGTGCTGCCGGTGGTGGGCGCCGGCGGGTTGCTGCGCGGGGTGGTGACGCTGGAGCAGGTGCAGCAGATCCTGGACGAGGACCCGCGCTGGCTGCCGCTCGTGGCCGGCGACCTGGCGCGCCCGCTGGCGTTCACGCTGTCGCCCGATGACGATCTGGAACACGCGCTGGCGCGGCTGGAGGAGACCGGGCTCGAAGAGCTGCCGGTCACCACCGCCGGATCGCCCGGCCAGGTGCTGGCGCTGCTTTCGCGCCGCGACCTGCTCGCCGCCTACACGCGCGGCCGCGCCGGCGCGCCGGTGGCGACGTCGGCGACGACCCCGGGGGCGTAGCCGCGCGTCGGGGCCGCGCTACAGCAGGCGCGAGCGCTTCTCCAGGTAGGCGAGCAGCGCGCGGTCGAACGGCGTGCGCGTGTCGAGCCGCACGTACTCGATCCGGTTCTCCTGGCAGTGCCGGCGGTACTGCTCGCTCCATTCCTCCAGGCGCGCGCGGTAGCGCTGCGCGATCTCCCACGGCTCGGTGGTGAGCCGCGCGCCGCTCTCCATGTCCACGAACGTGGCGGTGTCGGTATAGGGGAAATCCACCTCGTCGGGATCGAGCACGTGGAACACGATCACCTCGTGGTGCCGGTGACGGAAGTGCTGCAGGCCCGACAGCACCTCGCCCGGCCGGTCCATCAGGTCCGAGATCAGCACGATCAGCCCGCGCCGGCGCACGCGCTCGGCCAGCTCGTGCAGCGCGGGCCCGAGCCGGGTGCGGCCGCCGGGCGCCGACTCGGACAGCGCGCGCAGCACCACGTCCAGGTGCGAGCGCACCGCGCGCGCCGGAATGTACGTGCGCGGCTGCTCGTCGAACGTGAGCAGCCCGACCGCGTCCTGCTGGTGGATCATCAGGTAGGCGAGCGCGGCGGTGAGCGACTGCGCGTAGCCGAGCTTGCTCATCACCGCGCGCGGCGACTGGAACGCCATCGATGCGGACAGGTCCACGAGCAGGTGGGCGCGCAGGTTGGTTTCCTCGGTGTACTGCTTGACCAGGTAGCGGTCGGAACGCGCCCACACCTTCCAGTCCAGGTTCTTGAGCGGATCGCCCTGCATGTACGGGCGGTGCTCTGCGAACTCCACGCTGAATCCGTGGAACGGCGAGCGGTGCAGGCCGGCGATGAACCCCTCGACCACGAGCCGCGCGCGCACGTCGAGGTGCGCGAGCCGCGCCACCACGGCCGGATCGAGGAACGTGCGCCGCGCCTCGGCCGCGCGCCCGGAGCCGGCGGTGTCGCGCGGCGCGGTGGCGCCGTGGCCGACGTGATCGGGCGTCGCGCTCACGCGCTCCACGCCTCCACCACCAGGTCGGCGGTGTCGCCCGCCACGGGCGTGCGCTGCAGCGAGCCCCACAACGACCAGCGCGCGAATCCCGCCAGCCGGAGCAGCAGCGCCATCTCCACCGGCCACACCCAGCGCAGGTCGGAGTAGAACGGGTGGCGCACCACGCCTCCCGCCTCGTCCAGCTCCTCGATGTCCATGCTCGAGTGCTGGACCTGGTTCACGATGTCGAGCGTGCGCGCGTCGTACAGCCGCACCGGGCGGCCGGTGTCGGGGTGCGCGACCTCGACCTCGAGCACGCGCGCGCCCGGCGGCTCGGTCAGCATCGCGGCGGTGGGCGAGAACACGTCGAACGCCAGCAGCCCGTCCGGCGCCAGGTGCTCGCGGCAGCGCGCCAGGCACGCGAGCTGCTCGTCGCTCGTGAGGTTGTGGGCGAAGGCATTGAACGGAATCATCACCAGCGCGTAGCGGCGCGGCATCGCGAACGCGGCCATCGCGGCGCGCTCGAGGCGCGGCGCGAATCCCTCCGCATGCGCCTTGTCGCCGCAGCGCGCGAGCATCGCGGCGGACAGATCCACGCCGTCCACGTCGATGCCGGCACGCAGCAGCGGCAGCATCACCCGTCCGGTGCCGCACGCCACGTCCAGCACCGGACCCCGCGCGGCGCGCGCCAGGCCGAGATAGAACTCGAAGTCGTAGTCGAGCGAGTCGAACAGCAGGTCGTACAGATCGGGTCGGGCGTACGGCGATGGCGCGCTCGCGCCGGCCGACGTCGGCGCCGGCCGCACCGGCAGCGGCAGCACCTGCCCGGCGCCTCTCACGCCGTCCATGCCGTCCACACCATGAAATCGCCCGGGCGCAGCGTGTCCCTGGCCGCGAACGCCTCGCGCGGGCTGGTGCGCGCCGCCACGCGCATGCGCGCGAATCCCGCCACCTCGAGCAGCAGCGCCATCTCCTCGGGCCAGATCCACCGCACCGCGAACTCCATGGTGAGCCGCTCCGGCTCCTGGCCCTCGCGCCGGATCTCGACGCGCCGGCGCACGCGCGTGGTCTGCGCCACGACGTCGGCCAGCGGCGCATCCCACACCGTCACCGTCGCGCCGTCCGCCACGTGCTCGCTCGACACGTGCTCGGTGCCGTCGTATTCGAGCAGCTTCGCCGGGTCGGGCGCGAACAGGGCGAGCTCGAGCGCCCCCTCGCGCGTCAGGTGACGGCGGCACGCGCGCAGCGTCGCGAGCTGGTCGGCGCGCGTCATGTTGTGCAGGAAGCTGTTGAACGCGATGAACGCCAGCGCGTAGCGGCGCGGCATGGTGAAGTCGCGCATGTCGCCGCGCACCAGCCGCGCGCGTCCGCCGGCGGCGGCGATGCGCGCGCGCGCCGCCTCCAGCATGTCGGCGTCGGCGTCCAGCCCGTCGGCGTCGACGCCCGCCTGGAGCAGCGGCGCGAGCACGCGCCCGCTGCCGCACGCCACCTCCAGCACCGGGCCGCGCGCGGCCTGCGCGCGCGCCACCCAGTAGGGGATGTCGCCGCGCACGTTGGCGTACATCAGGTCGTACAGCGCCGGCCCCACGTGGTGCCGGGGCGGCTCGAGCCGTGTCATGCGGCGCTCCGGGCGCGGCCCTTCCACACCAGGAACACCGGCAGTCCGATCGCCGCCATCGCCACCCCCGCCCACGCGCGCCAGCCGGAGTCGTGCAGGTCGCTGGCGATGATCAGCGCGGTGGCGAGCACGAACACGATCGGCGTCAGCGGATAGAGCGGCGTCCGGTACCCGGCGCGCTCGGTGAGGCCGCGCGCCTCGCGCCGGCGCCGCACGAACAGCGCGGTGGTGGTGAGCGCGTAGAACAGCCACGAGGTGGTGACGAACCACCCCGACACGTCCTCGAACCCGTTCGCCACCGCCAGCCACACGCACGACAGCACCGCCTGGATCCACAGCGCCAGCGCCGGCGTGTGGCGGCGCGGATCGAGCGCGGCGAGCGGCGGCCACAGCAGGCCGTCCGCCGCCAGCGCCTGCGTCACGCGCGGGCCGGTCAGGATCGCGCCGTTGATGGTGCCGAACGTGGACACCGCGATCAGCACCGCCAGCGCGCGTCCGCCCCAGTCGCCGAGCAGGCGGTGGATGGTCTCGTAGCCGACGGTGGGATAGGCGCCCACCTCGGCCGGCGTCAGCACGTGGAAGTAGGCCAGGTTCGTCAGCACGTACACGGCGATCACGAGCCAGGTGCCGCCCACGATCGCGATCGGCAGCGTGCGCTGGGGCTCGATCACCTCGCCCGCCACGTAGGTGGAATCGGTCCAGCCGTCGTATGCGAACAGGATCGAGATCATCGCCAGCGCGAACGCCGAGGCGAGCGAGGCCGAGGCGGCCGGCGCCGCGCCCCCGGCCGGCAGCGGCGTGGCCGGATGCGTGGACCGGAGCGCGAACGCCGCCACGCACAGCGCGAGGATGCCGATCACCTTGAGCGTCGTGAACACCGATTGCGTGCGCGCGCCCTCGCGCACGCCCAGCCAGTTGACGAACGTGAGCGCCAGGATCGCGACGATGCCGACCGGCACCTGCTCGGCGTGCCCGAGCCCGACCGCCTGGCAGAAGTATTCCGCGAACACCACGGTGATGGCCGCGATCACGGTCGGCTTGATCACCCACAGGTTCGCCCACCCGAACACGAATCCCCACGCGTCGCCGAACCCCTCGCGGATGAACACGTACAGCCCGCCCGTCTGCGGCCGCGCCACGGCCAGCTCGGTGAGCGACAGCGACCCGCAGATCGACAGGATCCCCCCGAACACCCACGCGAACAGGACGATGCCGACGCCGGTCAGGTGCTGCGCCACCGAGTGGGGCGAGCGGAAGATGCCCGAGCCGATGATGTTGCCGACGGTGATCGCCGTGGCGGCGTACAGGCCGATGGCGCGCACCAGGCCGCCGTGGCCGCCCAAGTGCGTGCGGGGCTCGGTCGTGAGCGAGGCCATGCGGTTCTCCGGGTGGGCTGCCGTGCGCGCCGCGGGAGGCGGCGGCGCCGGTCACTCCGTGGGGACGGTCTTCAGCAGCTCGGCCACGATGCGGTCGGGGCGCACGCCCTCGGCCTCGGCCGTGAAGTTGGTGACGATGCGGTGGCGCAGCACGGCCGGCGCGACCGCCTGCACGTCCTCGATGCCGGGCGCGAACCGGCCGCGCAGCACGGCGCGGGTCTTGGCGCCGAGCACGAGGTACTGCGACGCGCGCGGGCCCGCGCCCCACGACACCCACTGCGCCACCGAGCCGGGCGCGCCCTCGCCGCCACGTGTCGCGCGCGCCAGCCGCACGGCGTAGCGCACAACGTGCTCGGCCGCCGGCACGCGCCGCACCAGTTTCTGCAGCTCCAGGATGTCGGCCGCGCCCAGCACGCGCTCGAGCGACGCCTGGTAGGACGACGTGGTGGTGGCGACGATCGCCTCCTCCTCGGCCTGCGAGGGATAGTCCACGCGGATGTTGAACATGAACCGGTCGAGCTGCGCCTCGGGCAATGGGTAGGTGCCCTCCAGCTCGATCGGATTCTGCGTGGCGAGCACGAAGAACGGCAGCGCCAGCGGGAACGTCTGGCCGCTGGCGGTGACCTCCTTCTCCTGCATCGCCTGCAGCAGCGCCGCCTGGGTCTTCGGCGGCGTGCGATTGATCTCGTCCGCCAGCACCACGTTGGCGAACACCGGGCCGCGGATGAACCGGAACGTGCGCTTGCCGGTGGCCTGGTCCTCCTCGATCACGTCGGTGCCGGTGATGTCGGAGGGCATCAGGTCGGGCGTGAACTGGATGCGCGAGAACTGCAGATCGAGCACGCGCGCCAGGCTGGAGACCAGCAGCGTCTTGGCGAGCCCGGGCACGCCCACCAGCAGCACGTGGCCGTTGGCGAACAGCGCGGTCAGCAGCTCGTCGATCACCGCGTCCTGGCCGACGATGACCTTGCGCAGCTCGCCCAGGATCTTCTCGCGCCCCTGACGCAGCGATTCGACCGCCTGCAGATCTCCGGAACGGGTGTCGAGCGTCACGCGCACCTCGGGCACGGGAAGTGTCGGGGCACGGACGTCCGCGCCCGCGCCGCATTCGGCCGCGCGCGAAATCGGGCCGCGGAGGAGCCGGCGTGCGCGTGGCGGAACGGCGAGCGTAGCACGCGTTTCCGAAGGGCGTCCACGCGCGTCGGGGCGCCCGGGCGGCGCGGACGGCGCTTCGGACGTGCGCGCCGGGAGCGGCCACGAACGCGGCGCGCATTGACACTTCCGTCGACGACAGTACCCTGACACCGCTCACGCGCGCATCGAAACGACACGTTCCGCGGACCCTGGGCGTACGCGATGCGACCGGGTCCGCGGGCACCGCGCGTCGTCGCGGCGCAGCCGCTGCGCCCGCCGAACGGGCCCACTCCGGAGGATCGTCCATGCAGACCCGAATCCGTCACTTCGCGCTCGCGCTCGCGCCGGCGCTGCTCGCCGTGCTGCTGCTGCCCGGGTGCGGCAAGAAGGAATCCGAGACCAGCTCGACCATGACCGGCAGCGAATCGACCGGCACCGCGACGATGCCGGCCGAGAGCACCGCCACCGGCGCGGCGGGAGGCGGGCAGCTGTCCGACGCCAACATCGCCGCGATCGTGCTGGCCGCGAACGACGCCGACATCTCGAACGGCAAGATGGCGAAGGCCAAGACCAAGAACTCCGACGTGCGTGCGTTCGCCGAGATGATGATCACCGACCACGGTTCCAGCAACAAGCAGGCGAAGGACCTGGCCGGGCGCCTCAAGCTGACGCCCGAGGACAACGACGCCAGCAAGGGCCTCAAGACCTCGGCCGACGCCACGCGCGACAGCCTGAAGAAGATGAAGGGCGCGGCATTCGACAAGGCCTACATCGACAACGAGGTCGCGTACCATACGCAGGTGCTGAGCACGATCGACAACACGCTGATCCCGAACGCCCAGAACGCGGACCTGAAGAAGCTGCTGCAGGACACGCGGCCGGTGGTGTCGCACCACCTGGATCGTGCCAAGGAGATCCAGGGCAAGCTCGGCGGCGGGGCGTGGCTGGCGCCGGGCCATGGCGCGCGCGCGCATCGCACGCCGTCCCGCAAGGCCTGACCCGGTCGTGATGCCGTTCCGGCAGGGCGCGCGCCTCGCGGCGTGCGCCCTGTTGCTGTCGGCGGCGGTGGCCGGCTGCGCGCGGGCGCCCTCCGCGCACGGTCCGGTCACGCACGCCGTGCACATGCACGCGCTGCAGTTCCAGCCGGACACCACCACCGCCGCGGTCGGCGACACGATGGTGTGGACCAACGACGACATCGTGCCCCACACCGCGACGCAGGACGGGAACGCGTGGGACACGGGGCAGATCCAGCCGCACGCGAGCGCGCGCGTCGTGCTCGCGCGCGCCGGCAACGCGCCCTTCCACTGCACGGTGCACCCCACCATGCGCGGGCTCGTGATCGTGCGGGGCGCGCCGTGAGCGCGCGCGCACCTCACTCCAGCCGCACGAGCCGCAGCGGCGGGGCCCCCGGCACGCGCACGAAGTAGATGCCGGCGGGAACCATCCGCCCGGCCTGATCGCGGCCGTCCCACGCCGCGCTGCCGTCGGCCCGCGCGACCAGCGTCCGCCGCCTGCGGCCGGCCACGTCCAGCACGTCCACGGGCGCGCCGGCCGGCACCGCCAGCCGCGTGCCGCCCGTGAACGGATTGGGCGCGGCCACGAGCGGGCGATGCCGCGCGATCGGGTTCGTGCGCAGCACCGGCCCCATCACCGTGAACGCGATGCGCGCCGATTCGGGCGGCGCCGGATACCACGTGCCGTCGGCCGTCGCGCGGTAGAGGCAGCCCGACAGCGCGAGCGCGCGCCCGGACAGCCGCACGTCCGCGTGCGGCGACAGGCACGAGAGCCGGAAGCCTTCGGGCAGCGTGCCCGTGCCGGTGACGCGCGCCCAGGCCCAGGCGGTGGAGGCGAAGCTGTCCGGCAGCGCGACCGTGACGGTGGCGCGGAACGCCTGCGCCGGAACCACGACGTGGTCCTCGGCGGAAACGAGCGTGTCGACGTCGAGCGGCGTGAACTGCGTGGCGGCGGCGACGCCGTGCCAGATGCCGATCCCCGGGTCCACCGCCGCCAGCGCCGCGCCCGCGTCCAGCAGCCCGGCCCCGGTCTGCGGGTCGAACCCGGGCGCGCCCACGTCGCTCGCCGTCCTCCGCAGGAGCTGCTGGAAGTCCGTGTCCTCGAGCTCGGGGCGCGCCGCCGCCAGCAGCCCCACCGTGCCGGTTCCGAACGGCGCCGCCAGCGAGGTGCCGGAGCTGGCGACGTAGCCGGGGTACGAGGCGCCGGCGTGGCTCGGATAGGTCATGAACGTGGTCCAGATGCCGACGCCGGGGGCGATCACATCGAGCCCGGGCCCGTATGAGGAGAACGCGGCGCGCTGGCCCGTGGCGTCGCACGCGCCCACCTGGATGCACACGCCCTCGGCGGCGTAGGCGGCCGGATACTGCGGCGTGTCGCCGTTCAGGGCGCCGTGGTTTCCCGCCGCGCACACGCTGACACAGCCCTGGGCGAGCGCCTGCTGCATCGCCAGCCGCTCGAGTCGGCTCGTGCCGCCTCCCGCGAACGAGACGTTGACGGCGCGCGCGCCGGCCGCCGCCGCGGCGAGGATCGCGCGCGCGAGCGTCCACGAATCCGTGCTCCCGGTGCTGCCGGCGGTGATCTTGAGCGCGAGGATGCGGCAGCCGGCGTTGCCGGCGCCGTCGCCGCCGCACACGCCGGCCACGCCCAGCGTGTCGAACGTGGCGCCGTTGTTGGTGCGCGCCGCCATCACGCCCACCACCGTGGTGCCGTGTCCGAACGAGTCGGCCACC
>DASSIN010000233.1:0-3160 GCA_035691845.1 Candidatus Eiseniibacteriota bacterium
GGGGCCCGGCGCCCACGCGAGCGGAGGCGCGGCCAGCGTGCGCAGCACGCGCAGCCCGCGCCGCACGGCCGGGGCTCCGCCGGTGTGGTCGCCGTCGTCGTGCGTGAGCACGAGCCCGTCGAGCGCCGGGATGCCGCCCCAGCGCATGAACGGCAGCACCGCCGCCTCGCCCTCGTCGCGATGCGGCGTGCGCGCGCCCGCATCCACCAGCCACCAGCCGTCGCCGAACCCGAGCGCGGTGGCGTCGCCCTGCCCGACGTCGAGCGCCACGAGCCACCAGCGCCCGGGCGGCGGACGCATGGGGCGGACCGACAGCACCATCCCCCACGCGAGGGCGACGAGCACGCCGCCGATGACGACGGCACCCGTGCGCGCCGCGCTCGGCGGCCGCGCGCGCGAGACGATGGTGTCGCGCGCGCCGAGCCCGATCAGCAGCAGCACGCCACCCAGCGCGGCGCATGC
The DNA here is from genome assembly GCA_035691845.1 of Candidatus Eiseniibacteriota bacterium. Classification (GTDB taxonomy): domain Bacteria; phylum Eisenbacteria; class RBG-16-71-46; order RBG-16-71-46; family RBG-16-71-46; genus DASSIN01. The sequence continues at coordinate 463 of DASSIN010000233.1, forward strand.
CACCACGCCGCCCTCGTGCCCACCCGGCCACACCGCGTGCGGCACGCTGGCCGCCCAGGCGCAGAAGCGTTCGAGCGCCACCGACAGCAGCTCGCACGCCGAGAACGCGAGCCGGCCCGAGCCCGGCACAGCGAGCTCCAGCAGCGCGCCCATCCACGCCGCCGACAACAGCAGCGCCGCCACCGGCACGGCCACCACGTTCGCCCCCGCGCCGAGCCAGGTGAGCACGTGCATGCGGGCGAGCAGCACCGGCGCCGACGCCGCCTGCGCCGCGCCCGCGGACGCGAGCCAGCGCAGCGCGCGCGGCGCATGCGACCGCAGCCGTGCGCCGAGCGTCACGAGCCCGAGCGTCGCCGCGCACGAGAACTGGAACCCGAGATCGTGCGCGAGCCCCGGCGCCAGCACGAGCAGCGCCAGCGCCGTCACGGCCAGGCCGTGGGCGGGATCGAGCGCACGGCCGCCGGCGCGCGCCGCCCCGCCCAGCGCCTCGGACACGCTGGCACGCAGCAGCGACGGCAGCGGCCCGGCGAAGCCGAGGTAGCCGAGCCCGCACGCGGCCCGCGCCACGCCGCGCGCCCTGAGCCCGCCCCCCAGGCTCGCGCACACCGCGCCCGCCACCGCCGCCATGAACGTGACGTGCAGCCCGGACAGCGCCAGCAGGTGCACGAGCCCGGCCGCGCGCAGCTCGGCCGCGCGCTCGGGGGGCAGCAGCGAGCGATCGCCGGTGACGAGCGGCACCACCAGCGTGCGCGCATCGCTCCCCAGCTCGCGCTGCAGCACGGCTTCGATCGCACGCCGCGCGCGCATGAACACCCACTGCGACCAGCGCTCGCGCCACGGTCCGCCCCGCGGCAGCGCCGCCAGCGCGCGCCCGGTGCCGGCCACCGCTTCGGCGTCGGCGCTCGCGCGCGAATCCAGCGCCCCCGGATTCCGTGCGCGCGGCGGCACGTCCGCCTCGATCAGGCATCGCGCGCGGTCACCCCACTCGAGCGCGGCATCCGCCGGCAGCCGCAGCCGCAGGCGCGTGCCGCGTGCGAGCGGCGCGTCGCACGCCAGCACCTGCACGGTGGCGATCGGCTCGTCCGAGGCGCGGGTCGGCGGCGTGTCCACGCGCACGTCGGCCCATTGCGCGTGGGCGAGCGGCGGCAGCCGCGCGCGAATGGCCTCGAGCCGCAGCCGATGCCCTCCCGCGCGTGCGGCGCCGATCGCGAGCAGCGCGAGCAGCAGACACACGGTGCCGGTGCGATCCGGCGCGCGCAGCCCGAGCAGTACGAACCCGAGCGCCAGCGCGAGCAGCATCGCGCACCCCACCGCGCCCGCGGGCGTCCCCAGCAGCATGCCCGCCCACAGCGCCACCGCACACGCCACCGCGCCGCGCCCTCCCATGCCGCGCGTGCACTGGAAGGATCGTGCCAGCCTTCGACCGCGATCGAAATCACCGCCGCGCACGCGCGCCACGCCGCCGAACGGCGACGACGCTGTCGCCGGCGTGGACACGAGTGACGACGGCGTTCACATGCGGGCGGGAAGCCAGCACGCGGAGGAGCGATCAGCGCGCGGTCGTCGCCGTCGCGGCCTCGATCTCGGTGAAGTACTCGTCGCCCGAGGCCGTGCTCGCGCTCAGGTAGAACGCGGCGCGCCCCTGCGGATCGAACAGCGCCACCGGGAACACGGACACCCCCACCACGCCGCCCGGGGCGGGCAGCGTGGACATCGGGTAGCGCCGCCAGGTCCCGTCCGGTGTGCGCACGTGCAGCCACATCTCGCGCAGGTCTGCGGGCCGCACGCCCTCGATCGTGCCCGAGATCACGGTGGCGCGATCGAGCGGCATGCGATCGACGTTGCCGCCGCGCACGAATCGGGGCGGCAGCGTGCCGGCGCCGAGCTCGAACGTGGCGTAGCGCTGGTTCCCGCCGGGCAGGTCGATCACCTGCACCGGCGGCTGCTCGCCGTGCCAGTTGACGCGCACGCTGTGCGGTCCGCGCGACAGCGTGAGGTGCAGCGGCGTGATGCCGCGCGGCTGTCCGTCCACCCACACGTTCGCGCCCGACAGCGGCTGGTCACCGCCATCGCCGCTCACGGTCGCGCGGATGTCGAGCACGCCGTCGGCCGGCGACAGCGCGGGCATCGCGGTGAAGTGCGCGGTCTGGTTCACGCGCACCTCGATCGCGTGCTCGGAGGGCGCGGTGCCGGCGCCCGAGAGCGAGATCTGGTGCAGCCCCGGCATCAGGCTTCGCACCACCACCGGCGCGGTGCCGCGCTCCACCCCGTCCACCGCGACGTGCAGCGGCACACGCTCGTCGCCGGCGGCGATGTCGAGCGCGCCCCACAACGCCTGATCGAGCCGACGGCGTTCGCCGCGCGCGCCGCTCACCGTCGAGCTGACGCCGCCCAGGTTCGCCATCGACAGCGTGACGCGATGGGATCCGACCGGAAGCGCCAGCGTGGTCGGCGTCGTGCGCCCCACGTCATGGCCGTCCACGGCGATGTTCACGCCCTGCGGCTCGCTCGTGACGGCCAGCGAGAACTGGGGCGGCGTGATGCCGAACGCCGCCAGCAGCCGGGCGCCGAGACCGCGGTCGACGCCGGCGTGCGGCGGCTGGCCGGCGACGCCCACGAGCCAGCCGATCCCGATCAGCGCGAGCACGCCGGCCACCCACGGCAGCGCACGCCGCCAGCGCGCGCCGGGCTCCGGCTC
>DASSIN010000234.1:0-3072 GCA_035691845.1 Candidatus Eiseniibacteriota bacterium
CAGCGCCGCGGCCGCGGCGCCCTCCGAGTGCAGCGGCGTGCCCGCCTCGCGCTCGGCTTCGCGCCGGCGGCGAGAACGCCCCAGCTCGAACGCCAGCAGCGCCGCGGCCAGCGCGGCGAACAGCCGGAACCGCGCCACCGGCCGCTCCGACAGCCGCGAGCCGTGCGCGGCGCGCGACAGCGACGCCAGCGCCGCCACCAGCCGCGGCGTCTCGCCGCCCGGCGCCGAAGCCGAGAAGTAGCCGCCGCGTGTGCGCGCGCCGATCGCGCGCAACAGCCCCTCGTCCAGCCGGCTGTGCACCAGCGCCCCCGCCGCGTCGCGCTTCACGTCGATCGCGCGCCCCTGCTCGTCCAGCACCGGGATCACGTCGCCCGCGCGCGTGCCGACGCCGACCGCGAACACGCGCACGCCGGCGGCGGCCACCTCGCCCAGCGCGGCGCGCGCGCCCTGCTCGAGATCCTCGCCGTCGGTCCACAGCACGATCGCCTGCTCGTCGCGGCGTCCGGGGGGCGCCACGCGCAGGGCGGCGCGCAGCGCGCGCCCGAGATCCGTGCCCGGCGTGCTCACGCTGCTGGTGTTGAGCGACTCGATCACCAGTCGCGCCGCGCCCAGGTCGAGCGTGAGCGGACACAGGCGAATCGCGTCGCCCGCGAACGCCACCACGCCCACGCGGCTCCCCTCCAGCCGGTCGAGCACCGCGAGCGCCTCGCGGCGCGCCTCGTCCAACCGGCTCGGGGCCACGTCGCGCGCGTCCATGCTGGCGGAAACGTCCATCACCATCACGATGTCCGAGCCCGTCGCCGTGCGGCGCACCACCTCGCGACCCCACTGAGGGCCGGCCGCGCCTGCCACCAGCAGCGCGCATGCGGCCAGCCGCAGCAGGCTCGAGATGCGGCGGTCGCCCGGACGGCGCTGCAGCAGCAGCGCGTGTTCCCGGCGCGAGCCGGTCAGCCGCTCCAGCGCGCCGGCCGCGCGGCGCCACGACCACGCCTCCAGCACCAGCAGCAGCGCCACCACGGCCAGACCCCACAGCCAGCGCGGATCGGCGAACGTCATGGCAGCCGGAACGCGAACGTGGTGGAGGCCAGCGCGTGCGCGGCCAACAGCGCCGCGGCCACGCCCAGCAGCAGCGGGCCCACGTCGCGGTAGTCCTTGTACTCGACCGAGCGGATCGGCGCGCGCTCCAGCCGGTCGATCTCGCCGTAGATCTGCGACAGCGCCGCCGGGTCGGTGGCGCGGAAGTAACGGCCGCCGGTCTGCCTGGCGATCGCCTGCAGCGTGGGCGGATCGATGTCCATCGGCATCATGCGGATGTGCACGATGCCCGGATTGTCGGGATCGGGGATCGGCACCGGCACCGGGCCCTCGCGCCCCACCAGCACCGTGTACACCTTGATGCCGTACGCGCGCGCCAGCGCCGCGCTCGTCATCGGATCGATCTGCCCGCGGTTGTTGGCGCCGTCCGTGAGCAGCACGATCACCTTGCTCGGGGTCTTGCTCTCGCGCAGCCGCGCCACGGCCGTGGCCACGCCCATGCCGATGGCGGTGCCGTCCTCGGCCAGCCCGAAGTCGAGCCCCTGCAGCAGCTCGATCAGCGCGTCGTGGTCGAGCGTGAGCGGGCATTGCGTGAACGCGGTGGCCGCGAACCCGACCAGGCCGATGCGGTCGTGCGGCCGCCCGCGGATGAAGTCGCGCGCCGCCTCCTTGGCCACCGACAGCCGGTTCTTGGGCAGGAAGTCCTGGGCCTGCATCGAGGGCGAGATGTCGATCCCGAGCACGATGTCGACGCCGCGCGTCTCGGTCTCCGACTGCGACAGCCCCTGCTGCGGCCGCGCCAGCGCGAGCAGCGCCAGGATCAGCGCGGCCCACGGCAGCAGCGCGACCGCGCGCACGATCGCGCCGCCGCCCCCGCCCGCCACCTGGCTGCGCACCCACAGCACCGCCGCCCCGTTGGCGCGCCGGCGCACGCGCAGCCACACCAGCACCGGCACGATCAGCAGCGCGAGCAGCAGCCACGGCGTGTCCCAGCGCATCATGCGGCCCTGCTTCCGGGCGGGCTCTGTGGCGGGCTCTGGGGCGGACCCTCGGGCACGAACGGCGCTGGGGTCAGCCGCCGCACCAGCGACTCCACCGCCTGCTCGGCGCGATGCGCCTCGTCCACGCTGCTCGGCGCGCGCGCGAACTTCACCCGATCGAACGCCGCCAGCAGCGCGGACAGCCCGGACAGCTCGTCGCGCGCGAACGCGGTGGCGGCCAGCCGCGCCGTCAGCTCGCGCGTGGTGTCGCCGGGGTGGAGCGCGCCCTGCGTGGCTTCGAGCCAGCGCCGCACGATGCGCGTCAGGTGGAACGCGTGCTCGCCGAATCGCTCCTGTTCGGGCAGCCCGAGCCGGCGCAGCGCCGCCAGCTCCTCGAGCGCCACGCGCCCCGGATCCCTGGCCACCACCGGCTGCGGCGCGGGCCGCGCGCGGCGGCGCCGGATCGCGCGCACCAGCCACACGAGCGCGATCAACGCCAGCACGCCCGCGATCACCCAGCGCCACGGCACGCGCTCCCACCACGGCGCCGCCAGCGGCCCGCGCACCGGCTTGAGCGTGCTGTCGCGCGGCGGGACGATCGGCGCCACCTGCAGCGTGAGCGTGGGCAGCCGGTGAGGCGCGGCGTCGCCGGTCACGAACCCCAGTCCCGGAACGCGCACCGCGCCGAGCGCGAACGCCTGCAGCGTGGTCTCGACGCGCAGCGTGTCGCGGGCCAGCGCCGGCGGCACGCGTCGCCGATCGGCGCTGCGGCTCGCCACCAGCGGCCCCCACGTGAACGCGCCGCCGGTATCGGCCGGCACCCAGCGCGCGCGCAGCGTGCGCGGCACGAGCACGATGCCGCGATAGACGGCGGGCTCCCCCAGCCGCACGCGCCCCGGCGACACGCTCGCGCGCGCCGGCAGCCCGGCGCCCTGCGCGCGCGCCGTGCTCCCGGCGAGCGGGTGGAGCAGCGCGGCCACCAGCGCCATGGACGCCGCGCGACGGGGAAGCACGTGCGTGGCGCTCACGACGCGCGCCCCGGCCGCGGGGCACGCCC
>DASSIN010000235.1:0-5470 GCA_035691845.1 Candidatus Eiseniibacteriota bacterium
GTCTCGCCCGCCGACCCGGCCTCGCGCCGGTTCGCCCCGCGCGCGACCAGGAACGTGCCGGCGGCGACGAACGCGAGCGCCGCCGCCAGCCGGCCGTAGCGCATCCCCCACCACCGGGCGCGCGGCGCGGCGCCACGGGCCGCCGGTGGCGCAACCGCGAACGCCGCCGACGCGGCCTGCACCGCCGCCGCCGTTCGCTCCCGCGCCGGCACCACGTCCGCCGGCACGTCGTCGAGCGCCATGAGGATGCGCGACGACGCCGCGATCAATCCCCGCGCCTCGGCCACGCGACCGGCGCACGCGCCGCACGCCGCCATGTGCGCCTCGAGGCGCCGGGCGTCGTCTGCGCCTAACGCGCCGTCGAGCCACCCGTGGATCGTGCCGTCGTCAAGATGCTGCATGACCCGTGCTCCCCGGCTGCGTCTCGCGCAGCGCCTCGTACAGTTCCACCAATCGACGCCGCGCCCGGGCCAGCGTCGTCCCGATCGATCCGGCCGACAGGTGCAACGCCTGCGCGATTTCCTCGTAATTCAATCCTTCCTCGCGCATGAGCAGCGCGAGCCGATCGCGCTCCGTCAACGCGTTCACCGCACGCCGCGCCAGCGCCGCCTCCTGCGCGCGCTCGAGCGACGACGGCTCCGGCTCGACGACGTCGTCGCGCGTCTCCTCGCGCAGCAGCGCCAGGCGCGCGCGACGCCGAGCATCGCGGCGCGCGTCATCGCGGACCAGATTGTTCGCCACGGTGAACAGCCAGGCGCGCTCGTTCGACAACCGGCGCTGTCGGAGCGCGCGCACGAACGTCTCCTGCGCCACCTCCTCCGCCCAGTCGCGATCGCCTAACCGACGGGTGAGGTACCGCACGAGCATCCCGTGATACGTTCGAAACAGCCGCTCCGCGTCGTCCATTCACCAGTTCTCCCGGAGTGCCGTCCGGTCCGCGGCATTGAACGTCGTCGCCGCATCTTGTACCCGCGGTCCATCCACGCGGACGTAACGAACTGCCGCTCTTGGTCGCTGCGATGGAGACGCTGTCGCGAGCGGGTCGTGCACACGCGGCGATCATCTCGAGAGCGAGCTCGGCGCTTGCACCGACTAAGTTCACTGGTGCGAACGTGTTCGATGCTCGATACTGCCCGGGTGCCGACCGCACACGTGGGCCCGATTCGTGGCACCTCACTTGCGCCCGGTCCGTATCCGACGAGGATTGATTCGGGATGCGGCAACCCAGCCGATCTCTGCACCGCCGGTCAGAACGGCTGAAATACTGTAGGACTCTCGCACCAATCAGGACTCCATGTCGCGCTACCTCGCTTCGCTGATCGCTCTTCCGCTGTTCGTCTTCACGACGACCGCACACGCGCAGTCCGAGTCGGCGCTCAGAAAGAGCGACCTGGTTCGCTATCTCACGGGCACCACGTACTCGAAAAGCGAGATCGCGGCGATCGTACGACGCAACTGCCTCGCCTTCGTTCCGTCGGCGCGCGACCGCGAAGATCTCAAGCAGCTCGGCGCCAACGACGCGATCCTGCGCGAGATCGATCGCTGCGTGAACAACAACAACAAGGCCTCGTCGTCGGAGTCGTCCGACAATCCATCGCGGCCGGTCGCGCCGGCGCCGGCATCGCCGCCGACGCTCACGGTGATCAACGGGCTGGCGTCGGCAATGAGCGGTAACGTTGCGTACATCACCGTCGATCTGGCCCGCGGCGATACGCCGATGCCGGGCGCGCGGCTCATGCTCAAAGGCGCGACGAACATTCCCGGCGGCGCGCAGGCCGACCCCGTCGCCATTACCGACGCGAAGGGACGCGCGACGTTCACCGTGCCCGCTGGCACGCACGCCGGGACGTATCACATGACCGTCGTCACCTCCGATGGCTCGCCGCTCGAGGGCACGACGGCAGTCTCGCTCAGCACGATGCCGGCCGGCGCATCGTTAGCCACGGTCAACCCGACGGCGATCGCGATCGGCGCCGGTGCACGGGGCGCGCGCGAGCTGAGCGTGGCGGTGAACGACGCGTTCGGCAATCCGGTGAGCAAGGCGACGGTGCAGGTGCGGCCCTATCCCGCGCGCTCAGGGGTAGGCACGCTGACGCAAAGCACGAACGATGCCGGCGTGGCCAAATTCTCGATTCAAACCCAGCCGCTCCAGGCCGGCGACAGCCTGGTGGTGAGCGTCGGCGATCGCGCCGTCGCGAGCGTGCGCGTCACGGCGGCCGAGCAAGTGACCGCGCTGCTGCTGGAAGCCGAGCGTCAGTTAGCCATCGGGCGATCGGGGGCAATCGCCGCCTACGACAGCGTCCTCTCGGTGGATCCGGCGAACACGCGGGCGCTCCTGGGCCGCGGCTACGCCGAGTCGGCGGAGGGAAAGTTCGACGCTGCCAACAAGGACTTCGCCACAGCGCTGCGCGAGGGCGAAGATGTGTCCGGCGCGCACACCGGACTCGGATACACGGCGCTCCGGCGCGGTGATCTCGTCGGCGCAGCGCAGCACTTTCAAGAGGCGCTGCATTCCGCGGCTGGAGATCCGGCAGCGTCCACCGGTCTCGCCTACGCCGAGCTGTGGCGCATCGACTCGCGGCAAGCGCCGCACCGCGCCGACGCGCTCTCGAGCCCGCGGCCCACATCCTATCCGGCCAGGGCGGCGGACGACCTTCGCACGGGCATCGCATCCTTCGCGGCACGAAACACCCAGGCGGCGGAGCGCTCGCTCACCAGTGCCGCGAGCGCGGCGCCGAATTGGCCCGACGTGTTTTACACGCGCGCGCTCGTGTACCAGGCGGAGGGCCGCAGCGACGCGGCGGCGACGGATTTCCGGAAGTACCTGGATCTCCGGCCCAACGCGGTGGATCGCGCCGACGTCGCGAATCGCATCAAGGCGCTGAGCCGCAGCCCGGCGACCGCGTTTGCGTTAGGCGCGATTCCCGGCGGCGGCCAGTTCTACACCCAGCAGCCCGTCCTCGGCGTGATCGTGCTGGCCGGGGTGGCGGGCGGCACGGCGTGGGCGCTGCACTCGACCACCAGCACCGAGATCCGCACGTTCACGGATCCGTTCGGCCGCGTCGACACCTTCACCGTGAACGTATCCAAGCGCAAGAACCTCGGCGCCGGGTTGGCGGTGGCCGGCGGCGTGCTGCTCGTGGGGGCGATCGAAGCGGCGCTGCACGTGTCGAGCGCGCGCGGCGATCCGTACCCGCCGTCGTCGACGCCTAACGGAAGCGGCGCCGCGGGCGGCACGGGTGCGCTGCTCACGTCGCCGCGGCTGGAACCGATGCTGGGCGTCGATCCCGTGTCCGGCGCGCCCCGCTGGGGCCTCGCCCTGCGCCTCGGCTTCCGTTAGGCGGACGGGCGACCCACGCGCGCCGACGGCGCCGGCCGCGCGCTCGTGCCCATGTTGGGCGAAGGCGGCGGGGGCGGCGGCGGCGCGGTGACGGTGACCGACGCGGCGCCGGACACCCCGCCGCTCGTCGCCGTGATCGTCACCGCCGGTCCGGCCGCGATCGCGTTGACCATGCCGGTGCTCGACACGGTCGCCGTGTTGTCGTTCGACGACGACCACGTCACCGTGCGCCCCATGAGCAGATTCCCGCCGGCGTCTCGCGGCTGCGCCGCCATCTGCACGGAATCGCCGGCGGCGATCGAGGTATCGGATGGCGTCACCACCACGGAGCCGACCGCCACCGGATTGACGGTCACCGCCGCCGTTCCGCTCTTGCCCTCGCTCGTCGCGGTGATGTTCGCGGTGCCCTGAGCGACGGCGGTCACGAGGCCGGTGCTGTCGACCGTGGCCGCGGCCGTGTTGTCCGACGACCACGTCACCGTGCGTCCGGTCAGCACGTGGCCCTGCGCGTCCTTCGTCGTCGCGGTGAACGTGGCCGTATCGCCGACGGTCATCGTCTTGCTGTTAGGCGAGACCGTGACCGTCGCGACCGGCACCGGAATCACGACGATCGTCGCAGCGCCCTGATGCCCTTCGCTCGTGGCGGTAATCGTCGCCGTGCCGGCGCCCTGGCTCACCACATGGCCGGTGCTGGAGACGATCGCGACGTTGTCATCGCTGCTGTTCCAGGTGACCGTGCGACCCGAGAGCGGATCCCCCGCGGAATCCACGGGTTGAGCCGAGAGGTTCGTCGACTGGCCTAACACGAGGGTGTCGAGCGACGGGGTCACGAGCACGTTCGCCACCGGCACCTGCGCCACGGTGACTGACGCGAAGCCCTGCTGGCCGTCGACGGTGGCCGTGATCACCGCATTGCCAATGTTTCCCGCCGTGACGAGGCCCGCGCCGTTGACCGATGCGACGCTGCCCTTGCTGGATTTCCACGTGACCGTTCGTCCCGTGAGGCTGAGGGTATCGCCGACGGAATCGAGGGCGACTGCGTCCAACTGCGCCGTTTGCCCGATGAACAGCGACACGCCGCTGGGATTCACGTCGACGCTCGAGACGGGCACGAGCTTCACCGTGATCGTTGCGTTGCCGTGCACGGCGCCGCTGGTCGCGGTGATCGTCGCCGTCCCGGGGGCAACGGCGACCACGTTCCCCGACGTGCTCACGGTGGCCACGTTGGTATTGTTCGACGCCCACGTCACCGTTTGGCCGGAGAGCGGATTGCCCTGCGCGTCGGTGACGGTTGCCGAGAGCTGCAGTTGCTGCGTCGGGAAGAGCGTGGCCGATCCCGGCGAAATGACGACCGAGTTTGCAGGCGCGGGCGAGACCGTAATGGCTGCGCCCATGTGCGCCGGGCCGCTGGTTGCCGTCACCGTCGCCGACCCGACGGACACGCCTTTCACGATCGTCACTGCTCCCGACGTCGGAGTGATCGTCGCCACGGCGGAGTTGTCGACCGACCACGAGACGGCCGCCCCGGCGATCACCGCCCCGGCCGAGTCTTTCACCGTGGCCGAGAGCTGCCCGGTCTGCCCAACGGTGAGCGGCAGGCTCGTCGGTGCGATCACAATGACTGCCGGCGTGGGCGCGCCCACGGAGACCGCCGCGCTGCCGGATTTTCCTTCACTCGTCGCGGTGATCGTGGCCGGCCCAACGGCGACGCCGGTCACGAGGCCCGTGTTGTCCACGGACGCGACCGTCGCATCGGAGCTGGACCACGTCACGACTCGACCCGACAGCGGATTGCCGCCGGCGTCGACCGGCTGCGCCTGGAATTGGAACTTCTGCCCGACTTTGATCACCTGGTTAGGCGGCGTCACGTTGACGGCGGCCACCGGTTGCGGCAGCACGGTGATCGTGGCGATCCCCGACACGCCGTTGGCGCTCGCGGCGATCTGCGCGGTGCCGGTGTCGACGGACGTCACGGCGCCGTTGCTCGAGACGGTCGCCACGTTGGCGTTGGACGTGTTCCAGAAGATCGTGGCGCCAGTCACCGTCTGCCCCTGCGCGTTGACCACTCTGGCGCTCAGGGTGACGCTGGTTCCAATGACGATGGAGTCGTTGGACGGCGTGATGATGATC
>DASSIN010000236.1:0-3293 GCA_035691845.1 Candidatus Eiseniibacteriota bacterium
ATCGCGCTGCCGCTCGTCAGGTTCGCACTGTCCGAGGACGTCGGCACCGGCGACATCACCACGCTGAACGCCGTGCCGGGGGGCGTGAAGGCGCGTGCGGCGCTGTTCGCGCACGCCACCGGCATCGCCGCCGGCGTGGACGTGGCGCGGCTCGTGTTCCGCGAGGCGGAACCGACGCTCAAGTTCCGCCCCATGGCCGAGGACGGTGCGCGCGTGGCCGCCGGCCAGGCGCTGGCGCAGGTGGTGGGGGACATCGGCGGGATCCTCAAGGCCGAGCGCACCGCGCTCAACTTCCTGCAGCGCCTGTCCGGCATCGCCACGCTCACGCGGGCGTTCGTGGACGCCGTCGAAGGCACGGGCGCGACCGTGCTCGACACGCGCAAGACCACGCCCGGGCTGCGGTTCCTGGAGAAGTACGCGGTGCAGTGCGGCGGCGGGCACAACCATCGCCTGGCGCTGTGGGACATGTACCTCGTCAAGGACAACCACATCCGCGCGGCGGGCGGGATCCGCGCGGCGCTCGATCGCATCGCGCGCACGCGGCAGGCCGACCTGCTGCTCGAGGTCGAGGTGGAGTCGCTGGACCAGCTCGACGAGGCGCTGCGGCCGGACGTGGACCGCATCCTGGTGGACAACCGCGCGCCGGCCGAGGTGCGGCGCGCGGTGGAGCGCGTGGACGCGTGGTGCCGCGAGCATCCGCCCGAGGGCCCACGCGTGCGGCCGGGCGCGCGGCGCTGGCCCGAGGTCGAGGTGTCGGGCGGCATCACGCTCGACACGGCGCGCGACTACGCCGGGACCGGCGTGGACTACCTGTCGGTTGGGGCGCTCACGCATTCGGCGCCGGCGCTCGACATCAGTCTGGAGATCGAGGAGATTGGCTGACCCGACGTTCGATCGCGCGCGCTACGCCGCCGCGCTGACGACGGCGCGCCTCGGCCGCACGCTGCTGGCGCGCGCCGAGGCGGGCTCGACCAACGACGTGGCGTGGGAGGCGCTGGCGGCGGGGGCGCCCGAGGGTGTCGCCGTCACCGCCGACGTGCAGTCGGCCGGCCGCGGACGACTGGGACGCGCGTGGCACACCGCGCCCGGGCTCGGATTGGCGTTTTCGGTCGCGCTGCGGCAGGGCTGCGACCGCCGCACCGCCGGCACGCTGCCGCTGGTGGCGGGGCTGGCGCTGGCGCGCGCGCTCGAGCGCTGCGGCGCGCACCCCGACCTCAAGTGGCCGAACGACCTGCTGCTCGGCGGCCGCAAGCTGGCCGGCATCCTGTGCGAGAGTCGGCGGCTGCCGCGCGGGGTGGACGCCGTGGTGATCGGCGTCGGCGTCAACGTGGCGCAGCGCGAGGCCGACTTCCCGCCCGCGCTGCGCGCCACCGCCACGTCGCTCGCGCGCGAGGGGGTGACGGCCGCGCGCGAGCAGGTGGCGGCCCAGTTCTGCAACGCGCTCGAGCCGCTGTGGGCGGAGCACGAGGAGGGCGGGCGCGCGCAGGTGCTGGCGGCGTGGACGGCGCGCGCGGCGTTCTGGGGCGCGCCGGTGGTGGTGACCACGCCCGCGGGCGCGGTGCACGGCGTGGCGCGCGGGCTCACGCCCGAGGGCGGCCTCACGCTCGAGCTGGCGGGCGGACGCGAGCAGGTGGTGCTGGCGGGCGACGTGGAATGGCCGGCCGGGCGGGCGCGATGAGCGGCGCGCGCATTCGCGGCGGCGCGGCGTGAGCGGCGATCCGCGCGTGACGGGAGAGATGCCGTTCCTCGAGCACCTGGAGGAGCTGCGCCGGGTGATGATCCAGGCGCTGATCGGGATCGCGGCCGGCGCGATCGCGGGATGGTGGGCGGCGCCGCGCGTGCTCGAGGACCTGATCCATCGCACCGTGAAGGAAGTGGTGGTGCTGTCGCCGATGGACGCGTTCAACGAGCGGCTCAAGCTGTCGTTCATCCTCGGCGCGATGGTGGCGCTGCCGTGGGTGTTGTGGCGGCTGTGGAGCTTCGTCGTGCCGGGGCTGCTCAAGCGCGAGCGCACGTGGGTGCTGCCGATGGCGCTCGCTTCGCTGCTGCTGTTCGCGCTCGGCGCCGCCGCCGCCTACCTGTACGTGACGCCGCTCGTGATCCAGGTGCTCGGGCACTTCATGACGCCGAGCATGAGGATGCAGATCCGGATCGGCTCGCTGCTGTCGTTCTTCTACAACCTGGCGCTGGCGTGCGGCGTGGTGTGCCAGCTGCCGCTGGTGTGCATGAGCCTGACCGCGCTCGGCATCGTCACGCCGGCGTTCCTGATGAAGCAGTGGCGCTACGCCATCCTGATCACGTTCCTCGTCACCGCGTTGATCACCCCCGGCGACGTGGTGACGGCGCAGCTCGTGATGGGCGTGCCGATGGTGGCGCTGTATTTCGCCAGCGTGGGGCTGTCGTTCGTGGTGGCGCGGCGCAAGCGGCGAGAGGCCGGGCCGGGCGGAGCCGCCGACCATGCGTGATCGCCGCCGGGGGCAGCCGGCCGGCGCCGGATCGCGCGGCGCGGCGCGGCGCGGTCCGATCCGGCCGCAGCTGCTGGTCGTCAACCTGGGCAACAGCCGCACCACGCTGGCGCGGTTCTCGGGCGACGCGTTGGAGTCGCGCGTGGCGCTCACCACGCGCCGCCGCACCACCGACGAGTGCGCGTTCGCGCTGTCGCAGGCGATGGCGGCGGAACTGGGCCAGCAGCCGCGTGCGGCGGTGCTGTGCTCGGTGGTGCCGCGGCTGACGGGCGCGTGGCGGCGGGCGCTCGAGCGGTTCACGGGCGCGGCGCCGGTCGAGGCCGGTCCCGCCACCGCGCCGCTGCGCATCCGCTACGGCGATCCCGCCACGCTCGGCCCGGATCGCATCGCCAACGCGATCGCCGCGCGCGAGCGCCACGGCGCGCCCGCCATCGTGGTGGACCTCGGCACCGCCACGAACTTCGACTGCGTCTCGGCGGAGGGCGAGTTCGTGGGCGGCGCGATCGCGCCCGGCATCGGGCTGTCGGCCGAGGCGCTGGCCGCGCGCGCGGCGCGCCTGCCGCGCGTGACGCTCGAGGCGCCGGAGCGCGCGCTCGCCACCGACACGGCCTCGGCGCTGCGCGTGGGGATCGTGTGGGGCGCGGCGGCGCTGGTGGACGGACTCGTGCGGCGACTGGCGCACGAGATGGGCGGGCGCCCGCGCGTGATCGGCACCGGCGGCTTCGCGCGCTGGCTCGCGCCGGAGTGTGAGACGATGGACGTGGTGGACGAGGATCTGACGCTGCACGGCCTGCGCATCCTGTGGGAGGCGAACAAGTGAGAGGCAGC
>DASSIN010000237.1:0-57983 GCA_035691845.1 Candidatus Eiseniibacteriota bacterium
GGCCACGCACGACTCCGCCAGCCGCGCGCGCAGCTCGGCCGGCCGATCGCCGCGCGCGACGCCGGCGTCGGCGACGTCGAGCGCGCGCGCCGCGAGCTGGTGGACGAGCGCCATGCTGGGCTGCGCGGCCTGCGCGCGCTCCAGCTCGGCGACCAGCGCCTCGCGCAGCGCGACGGCGGAGGTGGAGCGATCGAGCTCGGTCCAGCGCCCGAGCTCCGCCAGCAACCCGAGCGCGACGTCGCTCGAGCCCGAGCTGCGATCCTGGGCGAAGTCTCCCGCTTCCGACATGGGCGGCGGACGGTAGCGCACCCATGCGTCCCCGACAACGACGCGGGGCCGGGAGTCGCCTCCCGGCCCCGCTTGCGATCCGCGGAAGACTACGCGGGCGTCAGCGTGCCGCTCTCGCTCGGCACGGCGACCGGCTCGGCCTGGGCCGGCGCGGCCTCGCGGGCGGTGCGCTTCTCGCCCGCCATCGGCCACTCGCGATCCAGCCACTCCAGGAACCACACCACGTCGCCCGGGGTGGGCAGCACGTACTCGGCCTGCGAAACGATGCGGCCGATCGCCACCGCGAACCCGCCGCGCTGGCGGACGAGCTGGTGCACCGGCTCGTCGTGCGTGTCGTCACCGAAGTACAGCACGGTCGCGCCCTGCGGCGCCTTGTCCAGCCAACGGCCGAGCGCCGCCGCCTTGTCCCAGCCGATCGCCGGCATCACCTCGAACACGCACTTGCCGTGCACGAGCGTGGCCTGCCCCTGGTAGGGACGGATGCGACGCCGGACCCCGGCGCCGAACGCGGGCTGCAGGCTCGGCGCCACCGCACGGTAGTGCAGCGCGCACGAACTGGTCTTGTTCTCCAGCCACGAGCCGGGGAACCGCAGACACCAGTTCTCCAGCTCCTGAATGAGATCGATGGGAATCGACTGTTCCGGAGACACGTGGATTTCGCGGCGGCCGTTCTCGTCCTGCGTCTCGAGGCCCGACGACCCGGCGAGGAACACGCCCTTGATGGCGGTCTTCTCCTGCAGGTCGTCCAGTGGACGCCCGGAGAGCACCGCCATGCGGACCCCGTCGCGGCCGGCGAGTCGCTCGAGCACCTCGCGCGCGCGCGCCGACAATGCGACCGCGCTCGGATGGTCCACGATCGGCGTCAGCGTGCCGTCGAAGTCAAGGCCGAGGTACAGCGAATCCGTGCTGCGAAGCCGGTCGCACAGCGTTCCGACGGACAGCCAGAGAGGCTTCAGGCTAGCCATGGTGGAATCCTCATCGATATGGGGGTCAGGCGCGCGACCGGGGTCTCACGACCACCAGACGCACGCTCGTCTAGGGGGACTAGCGCGGCGCATCCAAACAGAGGCGTCGTGCGTCCTCACCTTACTCTCCGCACGACACCTGTCAACGTCTGATGACACGTCGAGCCCGGTCGATCTTGCGGAGTGCCACATCGGTTGGCGGCCCCATGGCCCTGTGCTAACGTGGCCGCTGCCACGAAGTCAGATTGCGTGCCGTGTTCGTGGCTTTCTCGGGGGAATTGACATGACCCAGACGCCGTCCGCGTCGGGCCGACCCCGACCTGCCGACGCACGCGCCACGCCGCTGCGGAGAGTGTTCGCATCCTCATGAGCACGGCCGTCGCCGAACGGATCCAGCACGAGCTGCTGCCGCGCATCTCGAAGCCGAACCGCTACCTCGGAAACGCGCTCCACGTGCCGCGCAAGCCTTTGGCGGAGGCCCGGGTGCGGGTGCTGCTGGCGTTCCCGGACGCTTACGAGATCGGGCTGTCGAACCTCGGGATCCGGATCATCCATCACGTGCTGAACGAGCGCCCGGACGTCGCGGCCGAGCTGACGTTCGCGCCATGGCCCGACGCCGAGGCCGAGATGCGCCGGCTCGGCATTCCGCTGTTCTCGCTCGATTCGCATACCCCGGCGTCGGTGTTCGACGTGCTCGGGTTCTCGCTGCAGTACGAGCTGCAGTACACGAACGTGCTGATGATGCTGGACCTGGCCGGCATCCCGCTGCACGCGCGCGACCGCGACGCGCGTCATCCGGTCGTGATCGCGGGCGGGGCGCAGGCCTTCAGCCCCGAGCCGATGGCCGAGTTCGTGGACGCGTTCGTGATCGGTGACGGCGAGGAGATCGTCCATCGCGTGGTGGACGAGGTGGCCGACGCCAGGGCCCACGGCCGTCCGCGCGCCGAGCTGCTGCGGCGTCTCGCGCAGGTGCGCGGCGTGTACGTGCCGTCCGGCTACGTGCTCGAGTCGAGCCCAGAGGGGTGGCTGATCCCGAGGCCCCGGGCCGGCTTCCCGGCGCGCGTGCACTCGGTGTGGGTCGAGGCGCTCAAGAGCGACTACTACCCGGCGCTGCCGCTGCTGCCGGTGGGCGAGATCACGCATGACCGGCTGTCGGTGGAAATCATGCGCGGCTGCACGCGCGGCTGCCGGTTCTGCCAGGCGGGCATGATCAACCGCCCGGTGCGCGAGAAGCCGGCCCAGCAGGTGGTGGAGGAGGTGCTGCGCGGTCTCAAGTCAACGGGCCTGGAAGAGGTGTCGCTGATCTCGCTGTCGTCCACCGATCACACGCAGATCGTGGAGCAGGTCGGCGTGCTGGCCGACGAGCTGTGCCCGACGCGCGTCCAGTTGTCGCTGCCCTCCACGCGGCCCGACAACGTGCCGCTCGAGGTGGCGCGGCGGATCGCGGCGCAGAAGAAGGGCAGCATCACGCTCGCGCCCGAGGCGGGCAGCCAGCGCATGCGCGACATCATCAACAAGAACCACACCGAGGAGGAGCTGCTCGCCTCCGTGGCCACCGCGGCGCGCGAAGGCTACACCGGCGCCAAGCTGTATTTCATGTGCGGGCTGCCGGGCGAGACCGACGACGACCTGCGCGCGATCCTCGAGCTGGGCGCGAAGGCGGCCGGCACCGCGCGCGCCGCCGGCAACCGCAACTTCCGCGTCACCGTGTCGGTGTCGCCGCACGTGCCCAAGCCGCACACGCCGTTCGCGTGGGCCGAGCAGGTGTCCACGGCGGAGCTGAACCGCCGGCTCGGCGTGCTGCGCGAGGCCGCGCGCGGCAAGCCGGTGACGCTCAAGTATCGCGACGCCGAGACCTCGCTGCTGGAAGGCGTGTTCACGCGCGGCGACCGCCGGCTCGGCCAGGCGGTGGAGGAGGCGTACGCCAAGGGCTGCCGCTTCGACGCGTGGAGCGAACACCTGCGGTTCGCGACCTGGCTCGACGTGTTCCGCGGTCTCGCCATCGACCCCGAGGGGGCCCTGCGCGAGCGCGACCCGGCCTGTGATCAGCCGTGGGACGTGGTCCAGTCCCCGGTCACGAAGAAGTTCCTGGTGCGCGAGAAGCTGCGCGCCGAGCGCGCGGCGGTCACCGAGGACTGCCGGCTGGAAGACAAGTGCTTCGCATGCGGCGTGGAGCAGTGTCCGCAGCGCCCGTGGGTGAAGCAGCCGCATCCGCCCCTCGACCCCGCCCGCGCCCGGGCGGCCACCCCGCCTCCGGCGTGGGGCCGCGCTCCGCGCGCGCGCCGCGACGCATCCGGAAGCCCGGCGCTGGGCATCGCCACCAGCACGCGCTTCCGCATCGTGTTCGAGAAGGGGCTCGCCATGCGTTTCACCTCGCACCTCGATCTGATGCGGACGTGGGAGCGGGCCCTGCGCCGTTCGGGCCTGCCGCTCGCCTTCACCCAGGGGCATCACCCGCACCTGAAGCTGTCGTTCGGGCCGCCGCTGCCGCTGGGCTATCGTTCCCGGGCCGAAGCCTTCGACCAGGAGTTCCATCGCGCACCGGGCGTCGACCTCGCCGAGAGGTTGAACGCCGTGCTGCCGGACGGGCTCCGGGTGGTGGCGTTCCGCCCCATTCTCTACCGCATGCCTTCGCTCATGGCCCAGCTCGAGGGGGCGTCGTACCGGGTGCGATTCCCGGACGCGTTCCTCGCCGGAGCCGGTATGACGCCGGAGCAGCTGCCCGCCGCGCTCGAGGCGCGCGCGCGCGCGCTGCTCGACGCGTCCATGCTGCTCGTGCGCCGCACGAGCGAAGGCCAGACCCGTGAATTCGACGCCCGCCCTTCGATCGTGTCGCTGCAGACCGAGCACGACGATGCGGGGGCCGCTCTCGACGTGCGCGTGCGCTTCACGCCGCGCGCGCAGGGACGGCCCGACGAGCTCGTGGCCCTGATGTTCCCCGGCACCGATCCGCGCACGCTCGACGTCGAGCGCACCGCGCTGTGGGCCGAGGTCCAGGGCCGGCGACTCGATCCGCTCGCGCTGCTCGGCGCGCCTCCGGGGGCAGTGTCGCACGGGGCAACGGCGGCGTGATCGTGCGCCCGCGACCGCGGGGCATCCGGAGCATGCCGCACACAGGACACCCGTGAAACGTCAGATCGTCATCAACGCCGATTCCTACGAAACCCGCATCGCCATCCTGGAAGACGAGGAACTCGCCGAGCTGCTGGTGGAGCGCTCCGACCAGCGCCGGCACGTGGGCGACATCTACAAGGGGCGCGTGAACGCCGTGCTGCCCGGCATGCAGTCGGCGTTCGTGGACTTGGGGCTCCCCAAGACCGGCTTCCTGCACGCCTCCGACCTGGCCGAGAACCTGTCCGCGTTCGAGGACCTGTCGGACGTCGAGGAGAACGGCGACAAGCGCCGCCGCCGCGGCCCGGCGCCCAAGATCGAAGATCATCTGAAGAAGGGCGACGAGATCCTGGTGCAGATCACCAAGGAGCCGATCGGCACCAAGGGCCCGCGCGTGACCCAGCAGGTGAGCCTGCCCGGCCGGTTCTGCGTGCTGATGCCGGGCGTCGACCACATCGGCGTGTCGCGCCGCATCGAGGACCGCGGCGAGCGCCAGCGCATCAAGGCCATCATCCACGACCTGAAGCCGAAGGGCGTGGGGCTGATCGCGCGCACGGCCGGCGAGGGCAAGGGCGACCCGGAGTTCGCGGCCGACGTCAAGCACCTGGTCAGGATGTGGCAGAAGGTGGACCGCAAGGCGTCGGCGGTGCGCGCGCCAGCGCTCGTCCACCGCGAGCTGGAGATGACCGCCGGGCTGATCCGCGACCTGTTCACCGAGGACGTGGAAGAGGCGTGGATCGACGACAAGGACTCGTTCGCCGAGATCCAGAACTACCTGAAGGCGGTGTCGCCCGAGCTGCGCGAGCGCGTCAAGCTGTACAAGGGTCGCGAACCGATCTTCGACGCGTTCGGCATCGAGCCGCAGATCGAGAAGACGTTCGAGCGCAAGGTGTGGCTCAAGAAGGGCGGCTACATCTGCATCGACCACGCCGAGGCGCTGGTGGCGATCGACGTCAACACCGGGCGGTTCACCGGCAAGAAGAACCAGGAAGAGACGATCTTCCGCACCAACCTCGAGGCCGCGCGCGAGATCCCGCGTCAGCTCCGACTGCGCGACATCGGCGGCATCATCGTGATCGACTTCATCGACATGGAGATCGAGGCCAACAAACGCGCCGTGCTGGACACGCTGCGCCAGGAGCTGCGCAAGGACCGCGCGCGCACCAAGGCGTTCGCCGTTTCCGACCTGGGACTGATCGAGATGACGCGCCAGCGCGAGCGCCAGGCGCTGCTGCACTTCTACACCGAGGACTGCCCGCACTGCGCCGGGCTGGGCAAGGTGCCGAGCCCGGAGACGATGCTGGTCAAGCTGGAGCGCGCGATGCGGCGCGTGACGGCGCTGGGCGGCGAGAAGCGCATCACCGTCAAGGTGGCGCCCGAGGTGGCGCTGTTCTTCGTGGAGCAGGAGGCGCGGCGGTTCGGCGAGCTGGAGAAGCGGTTCCGCATGCAGGTGGACCTGAAGGACGACCCGCAGCTCAAACGCAGCGAGATGCGCGTGTTCTCCGGTTCCAAGAAGCAGGAGCTGACCAAACAGGTGGTCGGCGCCGTGGTCGCCACCTAGCGAGGCGCCGCGCGGCTACTCGAAGATCCTCCGGAACCCGAGCGGGCGCTGCAGGCGCTCGAATCCGCGGCGGTCCACGGTCGGCGTCTGCGCGATCACGCGCTCCAGGTGCCGCATGGTGTTGAGATCGTCGATCACGGCCAGGCTCGGCGGCGGGCCGTCCACCAGCGCCACGATGCGCACGTTCGTGCTCACGTAGTTCCACGCGTTGGCGGCCTCGCGGCTCGGCGGATAGCCGTGCAGCACCACGATCGCGTCGCTGCCCTCCGGGAGCTGGTTCAGCTCGCGCACCGCGTCGAAGTCGGTGGGCCACTGATCGAGCGCCACCACCACGTGCTGGAGGCCCGAGCCGAGCGCCAGATCCGACAGCTCGGACGCGGTCGGGATGCGCGTGTACTCGGCCGTGAGCCCGAGCGCCACGTCGGCGGGATCGAGCACGAGCGGAACCCCGATCGCCGCAGCCGATGCCGCCGCCGGCGCGGCGGGCGGCTGCGCCTGGGTGGCCGGCCCGCCCGCCATGCAGCCCGCCAGCAACCCGAATCCGAACGCCACCAAGGCTCCGAGAGCCGCTGAAGCACGCACGCGCATGGGATCTCCTCGTTCCGGCCGCG
This sequence comes from Candidatus Eiseniibacteriota bacterium, assembly GCA_035691845.1. Classification (GTDB taxonomy): domain Bacteria; phylum Eisenbacteria; class RBG-16-71-46; order RBG-16-71-46; family RBG-16-71-46; genus DASSIN01. Next base: position 6,537 of record DASSIN010000237.1, read on the forward strand.
GGACGGGGCGCCTGAACCCGCGCCCAACCGGGCCATCCTGCCGTATACTCGTCGGCTGCGCACCCCCGGCGCTATCGGATGCCTGCCCTCGTTCACCATCGGCTGTGGCGCCTCGGCGCCGTGCTCGCGCTCGCCGCGCTGGTCGTGGTGCCGGCGTGCTCGAAACGCCGTTCGCTGCCGCTGGTCGTGAACCAGCCGCCCGAGGTCACCCTGACCCAGGCGCCCGCCGCCGCGAACCGACCGTACTTCTACGCCTACGAGATCTTCTGGAGCGGTTACGACCCCGACGGGCGCGTGGACCACTACCTGTACTGCGTGGATCCGCCGACGCAGGCCGGCAGCGACACCCCGTGGGTGTACACGCAGGAGAACCGCCACACGTTCCTGTTCTCGTCGACCGACGCCGATTCGCTCGGCACGCCCAGCAACCCCGGCGGCTTCCACGTGTTCACGATCGTGGCCGTCGACGACCACGGGGCGCGCTCCCCGGTGGTCTCGCAGGCGTTCTTCTCGTACACCGTGGCGCCCACGGTGCGGTTCGTACAGCCCAAGTCGAACAAGGTCTTCCCGCCGTACGTGCCGCCCACCACCACCATCACGTTCTCGGGCGACGACCCCGACGGCCAGACCTCGCGCACGCCGGTCAAGTACAAGTACAAGCTGTTCTCGCAGGACAACCTGGATTTCGATTTCCTCACCTTGCTGCTGCGGCCCGATTCGCTGCGCCACTACTACGCCAACCACAACTGGGCGGGGTGGGATTCGGTGGCAGGTGACACCGCGCGCGTCACGCTCACGCACCTGCAGCCGGGCGGAACCAAGTACGTGCTGGCGGTGATCTCGTTCGACGAGGCGGGCGCGTATTCGCCGGTGTTCTCGCTCGACACCAACATGCTGTACTTCACCTGCCAGTACGAGGCCATCAACGGGCCGGCGATCACGATCTGGAACGACTACTTCAGCTACGCGCAGAGCGGACTGCCGGGCACGTGCTCGTTCTGCGACGATCCCACCACGTTCGTGCACCTCGAGGTGCCGTACGGGAAGCCGATCTCGTTCAACTGGCACGCCGTCGCGCACACCGGCAATTTCGTGAGGTACTACCGCTGGTGCATGGACATCGACCGGCTGGACGACGAGACCCAGCGCAGCTCGCAGACCGACGTGCGGCACTGGAGCACGTGGGAGCAGCAGCTGACCACGGCGGTGGTCGGTCCGTTCTCGGGTGGCACGGCGACGGTGCCCGACGCCCACCACTTCTACGTCGAATCGGAGGACGACAACGGCCTCCAGAGCCTGGTGGGGCTGGACTTCGTCGCGGTCAAGCCGACCTACTCGCGGCCGCTGCTGGTCGTGAACGACACGCGCTTCGCCGTGGACTTCGCGCGCACCTCCAAGCCGGACAGCATCCTCACGCCCGGCGGCCCGTGGCCCACGGCGGCCGAGCTGGACACGTTCATGTTCGCGCGCGGCGGCGTGCGGTGGCGGTACGTGATTCCCTACGGCACGTTGAGCCCGCCCGGGGTGCTGCTCGGCTACGACTACGACACGCTGGGCACGCGCGGGCTCTCGTCGTTGACGCTGACCACGCTCGCGCGCTATCGCGCGGTGCTGTGGATGTGCGATCCCGCGCTGGCATACCAGGACACCGCCTACGCCCCCAACGATTCGCGCCAGCCGATCACGATGCTGCACTGGATGACGGGCGCGGGGCGCACCAACACGCTGTCGATCTACGCCGCCATGGGTGGCCGGCTGTGGATGTGCGGCGGAGGCGCGGCGTTGAACAGCCTGATGTCGCGCAACGTGTTCAGCAACGACCACTCCGGCTTCCCGGTGTTCTCGAACGCGCTGGGCGAGCTCGTGCCGGGCCGCGTGATGTACAGCGTCGCGCACTGGCAGTCGGAGATCAGCACCGGCAAGACGTATCGCGCGGTGGTCAATCCCGCGCTCGCGCCGACATGGCCCGGCGCGCCGGACTACAGCAGGCTGCCGGCCGAGTTGATCGAGCGCGAGGGCGGCGACACCCCGGATCCCGTGCCGCCGATGCGCAACATCTATTCGTTCGCGGCCACCTACGACGCCGAAGTGCTGGATCTGCCCAACACGATCGTGGATCTGCCCGATTCCACCTCGGCGCTCGACACGCTGTACACGACCGGCGAGTTCCCCGGCGGGGACGTGGTGATGACGCTCTATCACGGCCAGGACAATGGCCCGATGGTGTTCTCGGGATTCCCGCCGTGGTTCTTCCACCACGACGCTTGCATCGCGCTCACCGATTTCGTGCTGCAGAACGTGTTCCAGCTGTCGCGCGCGCCGCTGTCGCGCGACCCGCGCTCCGGCACGCTGCCGGTGGCGCCCGCCACGCTGGGGCGCCACGTGCAGCCGGCGCGGCGTGCGCAGCGCGCGGCCGTCACGCGCGGATGGCGATGACGCGCGCGGCGCGTGGCCGGCGTCAGCGGCGCGCGGCCTGTTGCCCGGCGCCGGTCCGGTAGTAGGTCACGATCAGCTTCGGCGCGCGCGCGGTTCCACCCGACGCGTCGAAGCGATACTGCTGGCCCGACACCAGCACGTAGCCCAGGTAGCCGTGCCGCTGCACGTCCTCGAAGTGGGCCGTGAACGCGTCGGACTGGAACACCACCACCGTGCCGGTGTCGGGGCGCACGGCGGCGAGCGCGCCCAGCGACGTGTCGCCCGAGGGCGGGGTGGTGTTCCAGATCGTTCCGCACGCCTGGTACGGCCCGGCCAGCCCCCAGATCGTGATGGCGCCGGCCGGCGGGATGGGGAAGCCGGGCGTGGTGTTCATCACCAGGCGCATGCCGGCGAGCCTGGCATTGGAGCCGGCCAGCGCGGTGGGCAGGAACCGCATCAGCGCGATGTAGCCGGTGATGATCAGCGAGCTGCCGCAGCCGCGGTTGATGTTGGTCAGCTGGTATCCCCAGTCGCTGGGATCCACCACGGTGGAATCGACCGGGGCGAGCCCCGGGCCGAGCGTGTCGAAGCGCCACACCGGCCCGTCCACCACCTCGCCGGTGGTGAGGTTCAGGAGCCGCAGGCTCCACCACGTGCGCGCGCCCTCCGTCCAGCGCACGCGCGGCATGCAGCGCTCGGTCTCGATGCTGACCGCGATCGCGGAATCGGCGCGCGCGGCGACGCGCGCGGAATCCGCACCCGCGTAGATCTGGTAGCGCACGCCGTCGGGGGAGTCGGTGTTGCCGGACCACAGCAGCGTCACGAACGGCGACTCGCCGGCGGCGCCGTTGCCGGGCGATGGCGCCGCGGGACGGTGCAGCGAATTGGTGGAGAACTGCCAGAAGTAGGTGCGCGGGAACGGCACGCCGTCCACGGTCCTGACCTGGGTGGACAACTCGATGGTGTAGATCGCGCGCAGCGTGAGCGGCGCGAGCGGCGTGATCACGATGCGCCGCGTGGCGGCGTCGTAACGCGCCGCGACCGGGTGCCGCGCGTCGTCGATCTTGAGGTACACGGTCTTGTCGCTCACCGTGGTCGAGTCGAGCGGCGTCGCCAGCTCGGCCCAGAACGGGCCCGCGTCGTACGGCACGCCGGTCGCGCGCGGCGCGGGATAGACCGCCACCACGTCCGGCGGCAGCAGGTCGCCCACCGCCTGCGGGGCGCGGTGTCGCCCGCAGCCCGCCGCCAGCGCCGCCGCCACCGCCGCCACCGCGAGCGCGCGTCTCACCGGATCACCACGAAGCGCCCGATTTGGTGCCCGAGGCTCGAGTCCACCGTGAACAGGTAGATCCCGCTCTCGATGTCCTGCCCGTTGCGCGAGATCAGATTCCAGGCGGCTTCGCCGTCGCCGTTGCTGCCGTCGTGCTCGATCGACTGCACCAGGTCGCCCGCCACCGTGTAGATGCGGATCGTGGCGGGCGCCTTCGGCAGTCCCATGAAATCGACGTGGCGCCCGAACGGATCGCCCGGCACCGGCGGCCGATCCCACGGCGCGCCGCCGCGGTAGGGATTGGGGACCACCCAGGTCTGCCCGATGGCGCGCGCCGCGGTGTGCGGCACCACGACCGAGTCGATCGCGGCGATGAGCGGCGATTCCAGCCGCTCGATGCGCGTGGCGGTGCCGACCGAGTCCAGGCGCTCGGCGAGCGAGGTCAGCACGTACAGGTGATCGAAGCCGTCGAGCACCTTGTGATCCACCACGCGATAGCGACCGATCGGATAGTGCTTCTGGCCGAACCGGATGTAGTCGTAGCCCACCGTGGTGTCGACGATCGAGGCGAGCGGCGTCTGGCGGTTGAGCGTGTCGGTGCCGAACGCGCCGATCAGCTCCCATTGCGCGGGCGGCGGCAGCTCGCTCTCGCGCTTCCACTGCGTGAGCCGGTACAGGTGATAACCCGCGAAATGAAAGCCCGCGCTGGTCACGATCCCGGCCCGCTCCAGGATCTCGGGCATGTTGTCCCAGGCGATCGTGACGTCGTGATCGCCCGGGCTGACGTGATAGCCGGGCGGCGGCGGCGACAACCCGGGGTTCAGCCAGTGCAGCGTGGTCTCGCTGCCGTTCAGTCCCGTGCACGCGTCGCAGTCGAGATCGGTCCAGATGCAGTGGTCGTGCGTGTAGGTGGAGTCGGCGGCCGATACGCCGGGGTCCTGAATCGGCGGCGGAACGTAGGTGTAGATCTTGGCGGGACAGTGGGGATCGTAGTGGAACGTGAGCCCCTGCGGCGCCGCCAGGCAGATCTCGTGGCCGCTCGTGCCGGTTTCGCCGACGTTGTAGATGTTGGTGTAGCCCGCCACCGCGCGATCGGGCAGCAGGTTCACGTCGGTTCCGCGGTACAGGTAGCGGGCGTTCGTGAGCGCGTTGCCGATGCTGTCCATCGAGGCGGCGGCGACGAACGCCACGCTGAAGCTCACCGACTGCCCCGGATCGAGGTGAGGGAACGGGCCGCACGACAGCAGCACGGCGTCGTCGTGCGGCTGATCGGCGAGGGCGAGGGTGGGATAGCGGCCCCGCAGGGCGGCGTAACGGTCCTCGTCCAGCACCGGCGGGCCGCCGTGGCCGGGCGGCAGATCCTGCGCGAACACCCACGCGTGGAACGTGGTGTCGCGCGCCGGCGCGCGCGCCGCGTCGCGGGCCGCATGCACGCCCGGAAACGCGAAGTTGGTGAGCTGAGCGAGCGGGTCGATCGTGTGGTCCAGTCCGAGCAGCGTGACGACCGGCGCCGTGGACAACGGCGAGGCGTCGTGCAGCACCGGGACCACACCCGATGCCGTCTCGAAGCAGTTCTTCACGTACAGGTTGTTGGGCGCCTCCAGCACGCCCGGGCCGAGCGCGATGCTCGAGATGCCGGTGAATTTCGTGCTCGACCACGGCACCCACGTGACGGCGTCGTCCAGGTGCCCGGCCGGCTGGTTGCGCCCGCGCGAATCGAGGTCGGCGTACACCCCGAGCATCACGTCGCGCACGATCTGGGTGCCGTGGTTCGTGATCGTGAACGTCACGCCCGCAACGCCGTCGAACCCCGGCGTCGGCCACGCGTAACACTCCTGGTGCACGGACAGCCCGAACGGCTCGTGGTGCTCCCCGTTGGGATAGCCGTAATCGATCGCCGCCGGCTGGTCGTCGGTGTAGTCGGCCGCCAGCACCTGCTGGGCCGCGAACTGGACGTCCTCGTCGATCTCGCCGTCGCCGTCGTCGTCCTTGCCGTTCAGGATCTCCTCGTCCACCTTGCCGTCGCCGTCGTCGTCCACGCCGCGCCGCGTGCCACGGTCGCCGGCCCACGCCTGGATCACGCGATCGTTGGGGTCGAGCGTGGGCCGCCACTCCAGCATCGGCCCGCCGGACACGCGCACGTGCCCGTCCGGGAACCGGCCGCCCACCCACAGCTCCGCGTGGTTCAGGCACTCGTGGCCGGATCCCTTGGGGTACTCGAACGAGGGATCGAACGACAGCCCCTGGCTGAAGAACGCGTTGCCGAGGATGCCGGCGTTGGTGACGCGCATGACGAAGTTGCCCGCCTGCAGCACGGGCCCACGGTCGTCGATGTCGAGGACGGCGTCGGCGCGCCGGGCGCAGAGCAACCCCAGCGCGAGGGCAATGATCGGCCAGCCGGGATGGCGGCGCGGCGAACGATTCAAGAGTGGTCTCGCGTGACAGGGGATGTCCCGGCGGAATGAACCATTGTGTCGCGCCCGGGGGCATTCCCGCAAGCGGTTCCGCGGCCCGGTCCGCCGGCTTGACCCCCGTGCGCACAGCGTGTTACACGTTTTGGCTTCGTGCGCCTGCCTTGGGCGCCCCGATCGACCGCCGCGGCGCGGCAGCCGTTCCCGCGCCCCTCGTCATCCCGGAGACACGATGTACGCGATCGTCAACATCAACGGCATCCAGACCCGCGTTCAGCCCGACGAGGTGCTCCAGATCGCCCGCATGACCGGCGACCCCGGTCAGAAGCTCACGTTCGACCAGGTCCTGCTGGTGGCCGACGGCGAGAAGATCCAGCTCGGCCAGCCGGCCGTGCAGGGAGCCAGGGTCACGGCCGAGGTGATCGACCACTTCCGCGGTCCCAAGCTGCGCATCTTCAAGTTCAAGCGCCGGCGCGAGTATCGGCGCCGTCGCGGTCACCGCGATTCGCTCACGCGCATCCGCGTGACCGGCATCCAGCTCGCCTAGGCGGGCTCAGGAGAGATTCATGGCTCACAAGAAAGGTCAGTCGTCCTCCAAGAACAATCGCGAGTCGAACGCGCAGCGCCTCGGCGTCAAGCGCTTCGGCGGCGAGCGCGTGCGCGCCGGGAACATCCTGGTGCGCCAGCGCGGCACCAAGATCTTCCCCGGCACCAACGTGGGAATCGGCAAGGACGACACGCTGTTCGCGCTGATCGACGGCGAGGTTCGCTTCGCACGCTTCCGGGGCACGCGCCGCAAAGTGCACGTGCAGCCCGCGGCGGCGGCGGCGAACGGCTGATCGCTCGCCCGACATCACGCTTCGCCATCGCACGCCGCGCCGCCGGACGCCCCGGTCGCGCGGCGTTTTCGCTGCCGGAACTGTGACGAGGAGGTTCGCGTGAATCGCAAGGTGGCCGTGATCGGCGCAGGGAACGTGGGAGCGAGCACGGCGCTGTACGTGGCCGAGCGCGCGCTCGCCGACGTGGTGCTGGTGGACGTCGTCGAGGGCATGCCGCAGGGCAAGGCGCTCGACATGGTGCAGTCGGCCCCGTTGTGGCACCGCGGCGCCAGGGTGGAGGGCGCGAACGACCTGTCGGCCGTGGCCGGCGCGGACGTGGTGGTGATGACCGCCGGGTTCCCGCGCAAGCCCGGCATGTCGCGCACCGACCTGCTCAAGGCCAACGCCGACATCGTGCGGCCCGCCGCCGAGGCGGTGAAGAAGCACGCGCCGAAGGCGCTGGTGGTGGTGGTCACGAATCCGCTGGACGTGATGGCGTGGTTGTTCTGGAAGACCACCGGATTCCCGAAAGCGCGTGTGGTGGGCATGGCGGGGATCCTCGATTCCGCGCGGTTCCGCGCGTTCATCGGCATGGAGCTGGGCGTGTCCGGCGACGACGTGCACGCGATGGTGCTCGGCGGCCATGGCGACTCGATGGTGCCGCTGCCGCGCTACACCAGCGTGGGCGGCATCACCGTGACCGAGCTGATCCCGGCCGAGCGCCTGCAGCAGATCGTGCAGCGCACGCGCGACGGTGGCGCGGAGATCGTCAAGCTGCTGAAGACCGGCTCCGCCTACTACGCGCCCGCGATGTCGGCGGTCGAGATGGTGGAGGCGCTGCTCACGGACCAGAAGCGGCTGGTGCCGTGCTCGGTGCTGCTCGAGGGCGAGTACGGCATGCGCGACATCTTCATCGGCGTGCCGGTCGTCCTCGGCGCGGGCGGCGTCGAGAAGATCGTCAAGGTCACGCTGTCGGCCGAGGAGCAGGCCGCGCTGCAGAAGTCCGGCAAGGACGTGGCCGACGCCATCGCCGACCTGGGCGTGACCGTGTGACAGGCGTCCGGGCGGCGCTCGCCGCCGGCCTCGCGCTGGCGGCCCTGGCCGCCGCGCCGTGCGCGGACGCGTTCACGGTTTCCACCGCGCACGGCGTGATCGGATTCCCGGTGCGCGTCGGGCCCCGCAGCGCCCGCTGCGAGCTCGACACCGGCGCCAGCTTCACCCTGCTCGATGCGCGCCTCGCCCGCGCGCTGCACCTCGACACCGGCCCGTCCGAGCGCCACGAGGGTGCCGGCGCCGGCGGATTCGCCGTGGCGTTCGCGCGCGGGCCGGTCGTGCTCACGCTGCCCGATGGCAGCCGGGACACCTGCGCGCGCGCCGGGGTCGCCGACCTGTCGGGCGTGCGGGCCGCCGATGGCGGCGCGGTGGATGTCGTGCTCGGCCAGGACTGGATCGCCTCGCACGTGCTGACGCTCGACTACGAGGGCGGTCGCGTGAGGCTGCACGATCCGGCCAGCTTCGTGCCATCCGCGCGAGCCACACGCGTACCCCTCGCGCGCGAGGGCGCATGGCGGATGGTGGACGTGGGGGTCGAGGCGGGCCCGGGCGGGATGATCACGCGCCGGGTGCTGCTCGACTCCGGCTCCGAGGACGCCGTTGACGACAGCCTGGTCCTGGCCGACCCCGCGAAACGCCAGACGACCACCGGCGTGGGACTCGGGGCCCCGACGCATGGCTGGCTCGGACATCTGCGCGCGGTTCGCTTCGGCGACGTCGTGCTCCACGACGTGCCCTCGGCCTGGCCCGGGCGCGCGCTGCTCGGCGGTGCGGTGCTGCGCCGGTTCCGCGTCACGCTGGACGAGCCGCACGATTGCCTGTGGCTCGAACCCGGCGCCCACGTGCACGATCCGTTCTAGGGACGCGGGTCGGAACTCGCGCCGGCGCGAGCTGGCGATCGATTCCATGACGGCCTTCGCGTCGGCCAGGCGTTCGTGCTAATCTCGAATCCCGTGTTCGAATCGCACGACACGGGAACTCGCGCCGGCGCGAGCGGAGCACTCCGCTCGCGCCGGCGCGTCGCTGTGCGGCGCATCGGCCTGGTGCTCGCCGGAGCCCGCCGATGAGCCTCGCGCTCGGCGTGATTCCGGCGCGCTACGCCGCCACGCGCTTCCCGGGGAAGCCGCTGGCCTCCTTGTGGGGCAAGCCGCTCGTGCAGCACGTGTGGGAGCGGGCGCGCGACATCGCCGGGCTCGATCAGCTCGTGATCGCGACCGATGACGAGCGCATCGAGCGCGTGGCGCGCGGGTTCGGCGCCGAAGTCGAGCGCACCTCGCACGGGTGCGCGAGCGGCACCGATCGCGTGGCCGAGGTCGCCCGGCGGCGGGCCGGGTTCCAGTGGATCGTGAACCTGCAGGGGGACGAGCCGGAGCTGGACGCGGGTGCGGTCGCGCGGCTGCTGGCGGCGATGCGCGCGGATCGCACGCTGCGCATGGGCACGCTCGCGCATCGCGAGGTCGACCCGGCCGCCCTGGCGTCGGAACACGTGGTCAAGGTGGTGGTGGACGACGCCGGGTTCGCGCTCTACTTTACTCGACGGCCTCCGACGGCGGGCGAGCGGGCGCTCCGCCACATCGGGGTCTACGCGTTCACGCACGATACGCTGCTGGCGTTCGCCTCCTGGCCGCCCACCGACGACGAGCGCCGCGAGCGACTGGAGCAGCTCCGGGCGCTGGCGCACGGCGTGCGGATCCGCGTGGTCGAGACGGCGGGCGCATGGACGGGTGTGGATACGCCGGAGCAGCTCGCCGCGCTCGAGGCGCGCGGGCCGCTCGGGATTCGTGGCGCGTGATGCTGACGGGAGCGGGGACGGCCGTCAGGGACGGGAGGGACGATGCCTAGAATCGTGGTGGTGACCGGGGGCGTGGTGTCCTCGCTCGGCAAGGGCATCGCGGCGGCTTCGCTGGGGCTGCTGCTCAAGTCGCGCGGGTTGCGCGTGTCGCTGCAGAAGCTCGACCCCTACCTGAACGTCGATCCCGGCACGATGAGCCCGTTCCAGCACGGCGAGGTGTTCGTCACCGACGACGGCGCCGAGACCGATCTCGACCTCGGCCACTACGAGCGCTTCACCAACACCTCGGTGACGCGCGCGCACAACGTGACGGCGGGGCAGATCTACGACGCGATCCTGGCGCGCGAGCGGCGCGGCGACTATCTCGGCCGCACGGTGCAGGTGATTCCGCACGTCACCGACGAGATCAAACGGCGCATCTTGAGCCTGGCGCTGACCAGCGGCGCGGACGTGGCGATCGTCGAGATCGGCGGCACGGTCGGCGACATCGAGTCGCTGCCGTTCCTGGAGGCGGTGCGGCAGCTCAAGCTCGAGCACCGCCGCGACGTGCTGTTCGTGCACGTCACGCTGGTGCCGTTCATCCGCGCGGCGCGCGAGATGAAGACCAAGCCGACGCAGCACTCGGTGAAGGAGCTGCGCGAGATCGGCATCCAGCCGGACGTGCTGCTGTGCCGCAGCGAGGATCCGCTCACCGACGAGCTGCGCGAGAAGATCGCGCTGTTCTGCAACCTGCCGACCGAGGCGGTGATCGACGCCGTGGACGTGGGCTCGATCTACGAGGTGCCGGTGTCGTTCCACCGCGGCGGGCTCGACGCGTTCGTGGTGCGCGAGTTCGGGCTCGACGCGCAGCCGCCCGATCTCGTGCGCTGGAACGACTTCGTGCAGCGCGTGCGCGAGCCGGAGCACGCGTGCGAGGTGGCGATCGTGGGCAAGTACACGCACGTGCGCGACGCCTACAAGAGCCTGTCCGAGGCGATCGTGCATGCCGGCGCCGCCAACCGCGCGCGCGTGAGCGTGCGCTGGGTGGAGTCGGCCGACGTCGAGGCCAAAGGCGCGGCGGAGCTGCTGAAGGACGTGGACGGCGTGATCGTGCCGGGCGGGTTCGGCGAGCGCGGCATCGAGGGCAAGATCGCCGCGGTGCGCTGGGCGCGGGAGCGCGGCGTGCCGTACTTCGGGCTGTGCCTCGGCATGCAGGTCGCGACCATCGAGTTCGCGCGCCACGTGGTGGGCTGGCCGGACGCCAACTCCAGCGAATTCGATCCCGCCACCGATCACAAGGTGATCGATCTGATGGCGGACCAGGTGGGCGTCAGCGACAAGGGCGGCACGATGCGGCTCGGCGCCTACCGCTGCGCGCTGCGCGAGGGCTCGCTCGCGCGCCGGGCATACGGCCGCGACGAGGTCGAGGAGCGGCATCGCCACCGCTACGAGTTCGCCAACAAGTTCGCGGGCGCGCTGCAGTCGCGCGGGCTCGTGCTGTCGGGCAAGTGCGTGGGTCGCGAGCTGGTCGAGATCGTCGAGCTGCCGGACCATCCGTGGTTCCTGGCGGTGCAGTTCCATCCCGAGCTCAAGTCCCGGCCGTGGGATCCGCATCCGCTGTTCGTGGACTTCGTGCGGGCGGCGCTCGAGCGCCGACGCGCGCGCACCGGCGACACCGCGCCGCGGGGCGCCGAGGCGCCGGCCGCGCACGACGCGCACGAGCACGGCGCCACGGGACCGGGACGGCCGGCGGTATCGCCGCCGCTCGCATGAACCGGTTCGCGATCGGCGCGGCCGACGCCGGCGGCCCCGCGCTGCTGGTGGTGGCCGGGCCGTGCGTGGTGGAGAGCGCCGCGCAATGCCTGGAGGTGGCCGCCGCGCTGCGCCAGCAGTGCGCGCGGCTCGGGCTGCCGTACGTGTTCAAGGCCTCGTACCGCAAGGCGAACCGCACCAGCGCACGCTCGTTCGCGGGACTCGCCGGCGACGAGGCGCTGGCCGCGCTCGCGCGCGTGCGGCGCGAACTCGGCGTGCCGGTGCTGACCGACGTCCACGAGGAGGCCGAGGTGGCGGCCGCGGCCGAGGTGGCGGATGCGCTGCAGATCCCGGCGTTCCTGTCGCGGCAGAGCGGACTGCTCGCGGCCGCGGCGCGCACCGGCCGCGCGGTGAACGTGAAGAAGGGCCAGTTCATGGCGCCGTCCGACATCGGCTTCGCGGTCGAGAAGCTGCGGGCGGCCGGGTGCGAGCGCATCCTGCTCACCGAGCGGGGCACGAGCTTCGGCTACCACGACCTGGTGGTGGACATGCGCGGGCTGGTCGTGATGCGCGAATTCGGCTGGCCGGTGCTGTTCGACGCCACCCACAGCCTGCAGCGTCCGGGCGGGCGCGAGACCGGCGGCGATCGCCGGTTCGCGCTGCCGCTGATGCGCGCGGCGGTGGCGTGCGGCGTCGACGGGCTGTTCTTCGAGGCGCACCCCGATCCGGCGCGGGCGCTGTCCGACGCCGCGACCCAGCTTCCGCTGGCGGAGGCGGGCCGGTTCCTGGAGGAGGCGGTGCGCGTGCGCGAGGCGGTGTCCGAGGTGCCGCGTGCGTGACGAGGCGCGCGCGTTGCCGGCCGGTGCGCGCGCCGATGCGGGTGAGGCGCGCCCGCCCGGGCCGTCGGCGCCCGCGGCGACGCCGGCGTCGACGCCGGAGCGCGTCGTCGAGCGCCTGCTGCGGCAGACGCCCGGCGTGAGCCCGGAGGCAACGCCGGCGCCCGATCCGCGGGAACTCCTGCCCGAGCCGATCCCGGGCCCGATCCGGGTGCTGTTCCTGGACGTGGACGGCACGCTCACCGACGGTTTCATCGTCGAGCAGCCGCACGGCGATGCGCGCCATTTCTGGGTGCGCGACGGGCTCGCGATGCAGTGGGCGCGCGACCTGGGCGTCGCGGTGGTCGCGATCTCGGGCCGCCGCTCGAACAGCGTGCAGCAGCGGATGACCGATCTCGGCATCGAGTGCCACGTGGGCGTGCAGGACAAGGTGGCGGTGGCGGGGCAGGTGCTGGCGCGCGTGGGCGCGACCTGGGCGGACGCGGTGATGGTGGGCGACGACCTGCCGGACGTGGCGCTGATGAAGCGCGTGGCGTGGCCGATCGCGGTGGCGGACGCGCAACGCGAGGTGCGCACGGTGGCGCGCACCGTCACCGGCGCGCCGGGCGGACGCGGCGCGGTACGCGAGGTGATCGAGATGATCCTGAAGCACAACGGCACCTGGCCCCAGGTGCTGGCGCGCTACGAGGCGACGTGAGCGCCGCGCCCAACCGCCGCGTCCCCGCCGCTGCGCATCCGGATGCGACCGGTGTCGCCGCCCGCGCCGCGGGCGGAGGCGCCGCGGATCTGCTGGCGCTCGCGCGCGCGGTCGTGCGCGTCGAGGCCGAGGCGGTCGCCACCCTCGAGGCACGCCTCGATCAACGGTTCCTCGCCGCCGTGGACGCATTGCACGACTGCCGCGGCAAGGTGATCGTGTCGGGCGTTGGCAAGTCCGGGCTGATCGCGCACAAGATCGCGGCCACCCTCACCAGCACCGGCACGCCCGCCGTGTTCCTGCATCCCGCCGACGCGCTGCACGGCGACGCCGGGTTGTTCACGCCCGGCGACGTGGCGCTGTTCGTATCGACCAGCGGCGCGAGCGACGAGCTGCTGGCGCTGATGCCCTATCTCGAGCGCCACGCCATTGCGCTGGTCGCGATCGTGTGCCGGCCCGATTCGCCGCTCGGGCAGCGCGCGGACGTCGCGCTCGTCACCGGGCCGGCGCGCGAGGCATGCCCGATGGACCTGACGCCGACGACCAGCATCACGCTCGCCCAGGTGATGGGCGACTGCCTCGCGATCGCGTTGCTCGAGCGGCGCGGGTTCCGTCCCGAGGAGTTCCGGTTCCTGCACCCGGGCGGCGTGATCGGCCGCGCCGCCGCGCGCCGCGTGGAGGAGCGGATGCACGCCGGCGAGGATGTGCCGCGCGTGCCCGAGCACGCCACGCTGCGCGAGGTCGTGCTCGAGATCATGGCGCGCCGGCTCGGCATCACGACCGTGGTGGATGCCGAGGGCCGGCTGACCGGCGTCATCAGCGACGGCGACTTCAAGCGCATCCTCGTGCGACACGACGACCCATGGGCCCTGCACGCGCGCGACGTGATGACGCGCGCACCGGCCGTGATCGCGCATGACGCGCTGGTCGCCGCGGCGGTGCGGGCGATGGAGGAGCATCAGCCCGGGCCCATCACGGCGCTGGTGGTGCCGGACGCCGATGGCCGGCCGGTCGGGATCATCCACCTGCACGACTGCCTGCGCGCCGGCTGATCCTCGAGGCGCGGTGGCGCCGCGTGACCTCGCCGCGCGAGCGCCACAGCGCCGTGCCGCCCGTTTTCCACCACCAAACGCCGGCGCCGGCGCCGTTGCCGAATTTCGTGGCGCGCCGCGCGGCCCGGGTCTACGTTCCGGCAACTTCACGGACGCCTGCCCAGTCCCCCGACTGCGCCGCGCTCGCGGCGCGCTCCCGGGCAGGCATCCGGGCCGCGCACAACCTGCTTCGGAGGCCGCCCATGTCACCCACCCCACGGTGGCTCGCTGCCGCATTCCTCGCGCTGGTCCTGTGGTTCGTGTTCGCCAACGGCGCTCAACCGGGCGATGCCGTCGCCGCGACTCTCCTCGGTCGCAGGATTCCTCCGCGAAGCGGTCCGGCGCGCCTGGCGACTCTGAACTTTGGCCCCAAGACTGACTTTGGCACGGGAAGCCAGCCGTACTTCGTGTCGATCGGCGACGCGAATGGCGATGGAAAGCCAGACTTGGCGGTAGCGAATTTCGGTTCAGCGAGCGTTTCGATCCTGCTGGGGCTGGGGAGCGGCACATTCGGCGCGAAGACCGATTTTGCCACCGGCCTCCAGCCCCGGTGCGTGGCGATCGGAGACGTGAACGGTGACGGCAGGCCCGACCTCGCGGTGACGAGCCATGGTTCGGACCCGGGCACCGTAGGTGTGCTGCTCGGCAATGGTGACGGAACGTTCGGAGGGAGGACCGACTACGTCACGGGGAACTCGGCGGCCGGGGTTGGGAGCGAGCCGGCCTGCGTGGTCATCGCGGACCTGAACGCGGACTCGAAAGCCGACCTCGCCGTCGTCAATGGCAATTCGAACATCAACACCCTTGCGGTGTTGCCGGGCAACGGCAATGGCACGTTCGGAAGCCGGACCGAATTCGGCACCGGCATCAGCCCCGTCCGACTTGCCGTCGCCGACTTGAACGGCGATGGACACCTGGACGCGGTGGCCACGAACTACAACTCCGCCACCGTGTCGGTCCTGTTGGGCAATGGCGACGGCACGTTCCAGCCCAAGGCGGATCTCGCGACAGGCAACAATCCGTTCGGAGTGGCGGTCGGCGACCTGAATGGAGACCACAAGCCCGACTTGGTCGTGACCGACTCGGGCTCCGGCGCGGTCTCCGTCTATCTCGGGAATGGTAACGGCACTTTCGGTGCGAGGACGGACTTCACCACCGGGAGCTCGCCCTATTCAGTCGCGATCGGAGACCTCAATCTCGACGGAATACCGGACCTGGCGGTTGCGAACGAGGGTTCCTCCACCGTGTCGATTCTCCCGGGCAATGGGGATGGAAGCTTTGCGCCCAAGGTGGACCTTGCCACCGGGAATGGGCCGATCTCCGTATCGATCGGGGATTTGGACGGAGATGGCAGGCCCGATCTGGCGGCCGCGAACCTCGTCTCAGGCACCGTTTCGGTGCTACTCAATGCCAGCTCGCAAACCGAGCCGCAGACCTGCGACTCCGTGAAAGTGGAGTGCTGCGCCGTCAAGCCCAGCTACGGCGACACCGCGTTCGCGGGCTTCACCGGCGCGGTGGCTGCCATCACCTACTGGAGCGCGAACACATCGGGGCCGAACGGCGAGGTGGTGGGCATCGTCAACTTCCTGAATCAGGGCGCGGCGCCGATCGGGGCGGCGGGGCCGTGGCTCACGCCCAAGTACTACGGCCCTGGCGGCTCGTGGAACAAGGGCAACCTGGGGACGGTGTTCGGCGTGACGTTCGACGATCTCGGCAATCTCTACGTCGCCTCCAGCTCGTGCTACGGAAGCGATTTCTATCCCGGCGGACTCGCGGGGCGCATCTGGAAGATCGACGCGAGCACCGGCGCGTACTCGCAATTCAACAACCTGCCCAATTTCCCCGACCCGAGCATTTCGCCGGGCCAGAACATGCCGGCGCTCGGCAACATCGCGTTCGACTGCGACCATCGCCAGTTGTTCGTCACCAACTTCGAGGACGGGAAGATCTATCGGTTGAGCATGGTCGCCAACGCCGCGCCGCTGTCGACGTTCGACCCCGGCACCCCCGATCCCGGCGTGCCCGGATTCGCGCCGCTCGGCGAGCGGCTGTGGGCGGTGCGCTATCACGCGGGCCGCGTCTACTACTCGATCTGGACCGAGGACTCGGGACGCCCGAACGCGTCGCTGTACAACACGGTGTGGTCGGTGGCGCTGAACGGCAGCGGCGATTTCGTCGCGGGCTCGCAGCGTCTCGAGCTGACCGTGCCGCACTGGAACGCGAACAGCTTCTCGAACCCGGTGTCCGACATCTCGTTCGGCCCGCTGGGGCAGATGCTGCTGGCCGAGCGCACGATGTACAACGACACGCAGCCGGGCGCGCATCAGTCGCGGCTGCTCGAGTACATCTGCGCGCCGTCGCCGACCGGCGGCCGCCAGTGGGTGCCGAGCGGCAACGTCTACGGCATCGGCGCGCTGGATTCCCCGATCGGATCGCAGCCCTCGTCGGCCGGCGGCTGCGACTACGACCTCGGCGTCGGCAGCCGCGTGTGGGTGACGGCGGACGCGATCGAGTTCGGGCCCGACTACGTGTACGGCCTGCAGGGGCTGCCGAACACGGGCGGCGATGTCACGAACAGCATCGAGGTGGACGACAACAATCTCTACCTGTCCCCGGACAAGACCGAGATCGGCGAGATCCGGATCAGCTGCCAGACGCAGCCGCAGCAGCCCTCGGAGCTGTGCGGCGTCAAGTTCAACGACCTGAACGGCGACGGCATCCACGAGTCGGGCGAGCCGACCCTCGCCGGCTGGACCATCGTCGCCACCGATGGCGTCAACACGTTCTCGACCGTCACCGACGCCTCGGGCGATTGGTGCATCGAGAACCTGCCGCCCGGCACCTACGTTGTGCACGAGCTGCCGCAGCCCGGCTGGTCGCAGACCGCGCCCGCCAGCGTCACCTACACGCGCACGGTGCCGCCGGGAACGGCCGGGCTCGAGTTCGGCAACTTCCAGAATTGCCAGCAGCCGAGCGTGATCACGTGCACGGCGGGTCGCGTGGACAGCTTCGCCACCACGGATGGGCCCGAGCCGTCGTCGCCGAGCCCGGCGCTGCTGTCGCTGCTGAACGGCTGCTCGCCCGGCTCGCCGCCGCTCACGCTGTTCGACGTGATCCCGTGCCACCAGTGCTTCGGACACACGTTCGACAAGTGCTGGAGCGACTCGTGCGTGGTGACCGGCGCCATCCTGCAGATCCATCTGCGTGCCGGCGACTGCACGCCGCAGGACGACTCGCTGTACTTCATGAACGGCGGCAGCGCGGTGTGGGGGATCGGGCTCTCGACGCTCGAGAACCTCGCCACCGGCGGCACCGATCCGACGTGGAGCTTCGGCGACGACCGGGTGTTCACGCTCGATCTCGCCAACCTGCCGCCCGACACCCACGGCGTGACCAACATCCTGGCCGCGCTGCAGAACGGGCAGCTCGGCGTGCTGGTGCGCGACGGCACGGGCGTGGACTTCATCCGCATCCGCGTCACCGTGTGCTGTCCGAGCGGTAATCTCGGCGGCGGCAAGTTCCTGGACCTGAACCACAACGGCGTGTGGGACTCGGGCGAGCCGGGGCTGTCGGGCTGGACGATCCAGCTCGCGGGCCCGGTGAGCGCGACCACGACCACCAACGCCAGCGGCGCGTGGAGCTTCACCGGACTGCCGGCCGGCACCTACACCGTGACCGAGGTCGGGCAGCCCAACTGGATCAACACCGCGCCCCCGGGCGGCAGCTACACGGTCGCGCTGCCGGCCGGCGGGAACATCGCCAATCTCAACTTCGGCAACTGGCCGTGCCAGACCGACAACCCGTGCGCCAGACCGCCGAAGGGGATGGTGGCGTGGTGGCCGCTGGACGAGACGGTCGGGACCCACTCGGATGACATCGCGCTCAACAACGTCGGCACCTGGCAGGGGGCGCCGGTGGTGATTCCGGGCGAGGTCGGCAACGCGCTGCACCTGGCGACCGGCAGCGATTTCGTCAGGGTGCCGAACAACGCGTCGCTCAACTTCGGGACCGGCGATCTGTCCATGGACGCGTGGGTGCGGTTCGCGCAGCCGTTCTCGGGCGTGCGCAGCATCGTGGACAAGCGCGGCGGCACGATCTCGGCGCCGGTCGGATACCTGTTCTTCACCATCAACGACCGGCTGGCGTTCCAGCTCGACGACGGCACCGCGTTCAACTACATCTCGGGCGCGCCGGGCCTGGCCGACGGCCTGTGGCACCACGTGGCGGCCACGGTGCACCGCGCGTCCACCACGGGCGGCCGGTTGTACGTGGACGGCAACGTGGTGCTGATCTTCGATCCCACCAACCGCCCGGGCAGCATCACCAATGCCAGCGCCTTGAACCTCGGCCAGCAGAACTTCGCGCCGGCCGCGTTCGCGGGCGACCTGGACGAGGTGGAGATCTTCCGCGGCGCGCTCGACTCGACCAGCGTGCGCGCCGTGTACCAGGCCGGTCCGCGCGGCAAGTGCAAGGAGCGCGCGAGCCTGCCCGCCGCCACCACGTTCTGCCTCGGGCAGACCGTGGCGAGCGCCACGCTCACGCTGTGCAACGGCACGGTGACGGCGCAGACGTTCACGTGGTCGCTGGCCGGGTTGCCGGTGGGCCCCGGCTGCACGATCCCGGGGCCGACGGTGTTCACGCCGCCGGCGGGCACGGTCACCATTCCGGCCGGCGGGTGCGTGAACATTCCGTTCACGATCCAGCGGCCGGCCGGACTCGTGCCGGGGCAGACCGCGTGCTACGAGGTCACGGTGCTCGACAGCCTCGGCCACTGCTTCAATGCCACGGGCCGGCTGACGGCCGTCGACATCATCTGCAACATCATCAAGAACCAGAACTGGCTCGTGCTGCCGTTCCCGGCCACGGGCGCGTTCGAGTGGGGCTGGACCAATCCGCTGCAGCGCGATCAGGACGTTCCGTTCCAGGTGGTCGCGCTCGACGAAGACGGCAATCCGGATGCGATCGTGTCGCTGAACGGGCTGCCGCCGGGCGAGCCGTACCTCGGCACGCTGCACCTGGTGGCGGGCGACACCTACGAGCACCTGTTGCGCGTGAGCGTGAACCCGCTCGATCACGACCCGTTCGGCTTCCACACGATCCTGCTCGAGGCCGACACGAACGGCGACGGCCAGATGGAGCCGCTGTCGTCCGGCACGATGTACACGGTGCTGCCCGAGGACCTGCCCACCGGGACGCCGCCGGACGCCCAGGCGCCGTTGTCGGGCGTGCGCGTACAACCGAATCCGTTCCTCGGCACCACCAACGTCGCGTTCACGCTCGCGCGCACGACGCCCGTGACGGTGCGTGTCTACGACCTGCTCGGCCGCCTGGTGCGGAGTCTCGAGGACGCGCGGCTCGAGCCCGGCGCGCACTTCGTGACCTGGGACGGGCGCGATCAGGCCGGTCGCGACGTGGGGCACGGCATCTACCTGGTCCGGGTCCACGCCGGTGATCGCGTGGAGACGGCGAAGGTGGTGCGCATGCGGTAGCCCCCCGCGGCGCATCCAAGGGAGCTCGGGGGCCGGGTCCGCCACGGGTCCGGCCCCGCGTGCTCGGAGCGGGCGGCGCAGCGGGGCGGGAGGCGCACGACGAACGAAGTGTTCACCATCGGTCACGGCAACCGGACGCTGGCCGAGTTCCTGGCGCTGCTGCGGGCCCACGGCATCACGCGACTCGTGGACGTGCGCGCCTATCCGCGCTCGCGCCACAATCCCGCGTACGACCTGGACGCGCTGCCGCCGGCGCTGGCGGCCGAGGGAATCGCGCACACGCACCTGCGCGAGCTGGGCGGCCGCCGGCGGGCGCGGCCCGACTCGATCAACCTCGCGTGGCGGAACGAGGCGTTCCGCGGCTATGCCGACCACATGCATACCGATGCGTTTCATGCCGGGCTCGACCGGCTGCTGGCGCTGGCCGCCGCCGATCGCGTTGCGATCATGTGCGCCGAGACCGTGCCATGGCGCTGCCATCGCTCGCTGATCGCCGACGCGCTGGTGGCGCGCGGCGTCCCGGTGCTCGACATCCTGGGCGACGGCGCGCCGCGACCGCATGCCCTGCCGCCGCATGCGCGCGTGCACGACGGCGAGGTCAGCTACCCGGCGCCGGAGCTGTTTCCGGCCTCCGGAGGCGCCGCCGCGCCGCCGGGGGATGCGTGACGGCCGCGGCCCGGTGCGGCCCGCGCGATGAACGCGTGGCGACGGCGGCCCGGCGGCGGCGTCATTCGGAGGTCAAGCCAGGGCCGGTGGAGTCCGATAACCGCCAGTGATAGCAACTCGCAAACATGCTGGCACATCGCGTGCTTGCGGCACCTGTACCCCTTTGTTAGCGTGGCCCTCGACGTCATGAGCCGGGCTCTAACAGGCGATTGCGGGCGGCGCTTGCGCCTCGCGGCCCCAGGTCTCGCCCTCGCATGCGCGCTGGCGGCCGCCTTCACGGGAGCCGGCTGCGGGCAATCGCATTCCCTCGCGCCGGCCGGTCAGACCGGCGAGATGCCGGACCAGGAAGTCACGGATTTCGCCCTCACCGAAACGGACGCCGGGATTCCGCAATGGAAGCTGTACGCCCGCTACGCGGCCACCTACGACGTGCGCAACCAGGTGCTGGTGCGCGCGATCCGGGTGGACTTCTTCGACGACAAGGGTCAGGCGTCCTCGTCGCTGACCGCGCGCGAGGGCGATCTGCAGCAGCAGACCCACGACATGACGGCGCGCGGTAACGTGGTGCTGCAGACATCGGAAGGCACGCGCATGTCCACGCAGGAGATCCGGTTCATGAACCGGGAACAGAAGATCGTGGCGCCGATCGACCAGATGGTGCGGGTCGAGCGGCATGGCGACGTGCTGACCGGCTACGGGTTCGAGAGCGATCCGGACCTGCGACATTTCGAGTTCAAGCGCCGCGTGCAGGCCACGGTGCGCACGCAGTCGGGGGGTGGCATCCTGCAGCGCGAGAGCAGCCCGGCGCCCGCGGCGCGTCCGGCCGCGCCCATTGCCCCGGCCACCCGCCCGGCGGCGCCCGCGTCACCCGCCGCCACGCCCGACACGGGAGCCGGCACGTGACGCACGCCCCGGCGGAATCGTCCGTGCGCGGCAACGGCGAGTCGGTGGCCACGCTCGGCCTCGCGGCCGAGGGGCTCGAGCGCTACTACGGACGCTGGCGCGTGGTGAGTGACGTCAGCATCCACGTGCGGCGCGGCGAGGTGGTGGGGCTGCTGGGGCCGAACGGGGCCGGCAAGACGACTTCGTTCTACATGATCGTCGGACTGCTGCGGCCGAGCCAGGGACGGATCATGCTCGAGGGCCGCGACATCACCGACGAGCCCGTCTACCGGCGCGCGCGCATGGGGCTCGGCTACCTGGCGCAGGAGCCGAGCATCTTCCGGCGGCTGTCGGTGCGCGACAACGTCATGGCCGTGCTGGAGACGATGAAGATGACGCGCGCCGAGCGCGAGGCGCGGCTGGCCGAGCTGCTCGACGACCTGAACCTGACCGCGCTCGCCTCGCGCACCGCCAGCAAGCTGTCGGGGGGCGAGCGCCGGCGCGTCGAGATCACGCGCGCGCTGGCGCGCCATCCCAGCTACATGCTGCTGGACGAGCCGTTCGTGGGCATCGACCCGATCGCGGTGTCCGAGATCCAGGAGATCGTTCAGCGCCTGCGGCAGCGCGGGCTCGGCGTGCTCATCACCGACCACAACGTGCGCGAGACGCTGCGCATCACGGATCGCGCCTACATCATGTACGAGGGCCGGATCCTGCTGCACGGCACCGCCAAGGAGCTGGCGAGCGACGCCCGCGCGCGGGAAATCTACCTCGGCCAGGGGTTCAGCCTTTAGGAGGCGCACGCCATGGATCTGAAACCCACGCTGAATCTCTCGCTCGGGCAGCGGCTGATCATGACGCCGCGGCTGCAGCAGGCGTTGAAGCTGCTGCAGGTGCCGACACTCGAGCTGCAGCAGATCCTCAAGCAGGAGATCATGCAGAACCCGCTGCTCGAGGAGGTGGACGAGGTGACCGACAGCGAGGACCTGGCCAAGGAGGATTCGCCCGAGGAAAAGGCCAACGAGGAGGCCGAGGACCCGACCGAGGACGATCCCATCGACTGGAGCGACTTCATGCAGGACGGCGCGCTCGACCGCGCCTACGTGCCGCAGCAGGAAGAGGCCGCGGAGTTCACCGAGAAGGTGCCGGTCACGCGCACGTCGCTGGCCGAGAGCCTGCTCGAGCAGCTCCACTTCCTGAACCTGTCGGCCGACGACCTGACGCTGGCCGAGTTCCTGGTGGGCTCGCTCGACGACCGCGGCTACCTGGCCACGCCGCTGGAGGACGTGGCGGAGTCGACCGGCGCGTCGCTCGAGCGCTGCGAGGCGGTGCTGACCGTGCTGCAGGCGCTGGAGCCGGTGGGCGTCGGCGCGCGCGACCTGCGCGAGTGCCTGCTGCTGCAGCTCGAGGCGCGCGGCGAGAAGGATTCGCTGCCGTGGCGGCTGATCCACGATCAGTTCGATCACCTCGTCAACCGCCGGTTCCCCGAGATCGCGCGCCAGCTGCGGGTGTCGGTGGAGGAGGTGCAGGCGGCGGCCGACGTGATCGCCACCCTCAATCCGCGGCCGGGGCTGCAGGTGTCGGCCGAGGATCCCAAGTACGTCGTGCCCGACCTGCTGGTCGAGCGCGTGGACGACGAGTACGTGGTGCAGCTCAACGATCGCCACCTGCCGCGGCTGCGCATCTCGTCGGCGTACGAGAGCGTGCTGCGCGAGAAGAAGAAGTCGGAGTGCAACGGCGGCGAGCGCGAGACGCGCGACTACATCCAGAGCAAGCTCAACTCGGCGCGCTGGCTGATCCAGACGATCGAGCAGCGCCGCCGCACGATGATCAAGGTGATGAACTGCATCATCCGCGAGCAGCGCGACTTCTTCGACAAGGGCATCGCGTTCCTGCGCCCGCTCACGCTGCAGCAGGTGGCGCGCCAGATCGAGATGCACGAGTCGACGGTGAGCCGCGTGTGCAACGGCAAGTACGTACAGACCCCGCGCGGCGTGTTCGAGCTGAAGTTCTTCTTCTCGAGCGGGCTCGAGACCGAGGACGGCGAGGACGTGTCGGCGCGCACGGCGCGGGACAGCATCCGCACGCTGATCGACGAAGAGGACAAGAAGGAGCCGCTGTCGGACCAGCGGATCGCGGAGATCCTGCACGAGCGGGGTCTGCGCATCGCGCGCCGCACGGTGGCGAAGTACCGCGAACAGCTCTCGATCCTGCCGGCGCGATTCCGCCGGCGTGTAGCCTGATCGTCGCGATGCCGCGTCATCCGGAAGCCGGTTCCGGCTCGCGCGGCGGCGACGCCGGAGACCGTCATGCAGATCACCACCACCGCGCGCCACTGCGATCTCGACCTGAACCTCAAGCGCCACGCCCGCACGCGGCTCGAGCGGCTGGAGCGCTACGCGCGTGACATCCAGGAAGCCCATCTGATCGTGACGCTGGAAAAGTATCGGCACCTGGCCGAGGTGACGGTGCGCGTCAACCATCACGAGCTGGCGAGCCGGCAGGAGTCGTCCGACGCGCGCACGGCGGTGGACCTGGCGCTGGACGGCATCGAGGCGCAGCTGCGCAAGCTCAAGGAGCGGCGCCAGGACTGGACGCACGGCGGCGCCGACGGCGCGCAGCGCGCGGACGGCGCGGCGCGTGCCGCCGGCGGCGAGGCGGCGGGCGAGGACACGGGCGGGGACGAGGAGGAGTAGGCCACCTTGCAGACCTTGACGGCCGCGCGGCTGTTCGAGGACCAGCGTCAGGAGCTGCAGCTCGAGCTGCTGACCGAGTCGCTGGCGTCGCGACGCGAGATCACCGTCAGCGACGTGCACCGGCCCGGCATGGCGCTGATGGGATTCCTCGAGAACTTCCTGCCCGAACGCATCCAGATCCTCGCGCAGACCGAGCTCAGCTACCTCGCCACGCTGTCCGAGGCGGACGTGCGGCGCGCGATCGACAACCTGTTCCAGTTCGAGATGCCGCTGATCATCGTGTGCAAGGCGCTGGACGTGCCGCGCTACCTGATCGAGCTGGCGAACACGCACCAGGTGCCGGTGCTGCGCACGCCGCAGAGCACCACGCCGTTCATCCACCAGCTCACGCTGTACCTCGACCACATGTTCGCGCCGCACACCAACGTGCACGGCTCGCTCGTGGACGTGTACGGCGTCGGGCTGCTGATCACCGGGCGCTCGGGGATCGGCAAGTCGGAGACCGCGCTGGATCTGGTGGAGCGCGGACACCGGCTGGTGGCGGACGACGTGGTCACGCTCACGCGCCGCCACGGCGACGTGCTGATCGGCACCGGCAATCAGCTCCTGCGCCACCACATGGAAATCCGCGGCATCGGCATCATCGACGTGCAGGGCATCTTCGGCGTGCGCGCGATCCGGCTGCAGAAGCGGCTGGAGGTGGAGGTGCATCTGAAGGAGTGGACGCAGAGCGGCGAATACGAGCGCGTCGGGCTGGACGAGCACCACACGCGCATCCTCGACGTCGAGATCCCGCGCGTCGAGGTGCCGATCTTCCCGGGCAAGAACGTGACCGTGATCACCGAGGTGGTGGCCCTGAACTACCTGGTCAAGGCGTACGGCGGCACCTCGCCGGCCGAGCGGCTGAACCAGCACCTGATCGAGCTGATGAAGCGCAAGAGCGCGGCGCGCGCGTGGGTGCGCGAGGACACCGAATGACCGACGCGCACGGCCCCGGCGCCGCCGTCACCACCGTGCCGGCGCTGCTCGTCACGCACGCCGACCTGTCGGCGGCGCTGCTGCGCGCGGCCACGGCCGTGTACGGGCCGATCGCGGGCGTGGACGTGCTCTCCAACGAGGGACTGTCGCGCGAAGGGCTGGAGCAGGCGATCGAAGCGCACGTCGGCGCCTGGCGCCACGGCGGCCTCGTGCTCACCGACTTCTGGGGCGGCTCGTGCCACGTGTGCGGCGTGTCGGCCGCGCGCAAGGGACACGGCGAGATCGTGATCGTCACCGGCATCAACCTGCCGCTGCTGCTGGACTACCTGCACAATCGCGACCATTACGGCGTGATGGAGCTGGCCGAGCGGCTGGCGCAGAAGGGCCAGGCGAGCATCCGCGTGCAGCGCAGCGACGGTTGAGCGAGCCCGCGTGACCTGGATCCTGCACCGCGTCGACGATCGTCTGATTCACGGCCAGGTGGTGGTCGCCTGGGGCGGGCGGCTGCATCCCGATCGCATCTACGTCGTGGACGACGCCACCGCGGCGAGCGCATGGGAGCGCGACCTGCTGGCCTCGGCGGCGCCCGACAGCGAGGTGCACGTGCTCGGCATCGCCGACATGGCGGCCGGCTACGCCGCGGAGGCCGCCACGCCCGGCGCCGCGTTCCTGCTGGTGCGCACGCTCGCCGCCGCCGATCAACTGGTGACGGCCGGGGCGCCGGTGCCGCGCTTCCAGCTCGGCGGGCTCCACTACGCGCCCGGCAAGACGCGCGTCAACGAGTACCTGTACCTGGACGACGCCGACCGCGCGCACGCGCGCGCCCTGCTCGCGCGCGGCGTCAGGCTCGAGGCGCAGGACGTGCCCGCCGCGCGTCCGCTGCCGCTCGAGTCCCTCGATCCGGAGCTGGCGCGCCGCTGACCCGGCCGCCGCCGCCCGATCCCCGATGCCCGCCATCGCGCTCGTGCTGGTCGTCCACGACCATCAGCCGGTCGGCAACTTCGACGGCGTGTTCCAGCAGGCCTACGACGACGCCTACGCGCCGTTCCTCGCGTTCCTCGAGCGCCATCCGCGCGTGCGGCTGGGCCTGCACACGAGCGGGCCGTTGCTGCAGTGGATCGCGCTCCATCAGCGCGACTACCTGACGCGGCTGCGCGCGCGGGTCGAGCGCGGGCAGGTGGAGCTGTGGGGCGGAGGATTCTTCGAGCCCGTGCTGCCGGCGATTCCCGAGGCCGACCGGCGCGGGCAGATCCTGGCGATGGCGGACTGGCTCGAGCTGGAGCTGGGCCAGCGCCCCAACGGGCTGTGGCTCACCGAGCGCGTGTGGGAGCCCTCGCTGCCATCGAGCCTGGCGCCCGCCGGCGTGCGCTACACCGCGGTGGACGACGCCCACTTCGTGGCCGCCGGGTTCGAGCGCGACCAGCTGTGGGGCGTGTGGCAGACCGAGGACCAGGGGCAGGTGGTGAAGATCCTGCCGATCCACCGCGAGCTGCGGTATCTGATTCCGTTCGGGGAGCCGGAACAGGTCATCGAGCTGCTGCGGCGCGTCGCGGCCGGCGGCGATGGGCGGATCGCGGTGCTCGGTGACGATGGCGAGAAGTTCGGCGTGTGGCCGGGGACGCACGCGCTGTGTTACGAGCGGGGATGGCTCGAGCGATTCGCCGAGGCGCTGGAGGCGAACCCGTGGATCGAGGTGCAGACGCCGGCCGAGGCGATCGCGGCCCATCCGCCGCTCGGGCTGTGCTACCTGCCGAGCGCCTCGTACCACGAGATGCAGGAGTGGGCGCTGCCGCCCGAGGCGCAGGCGCGCTACCACCACGCCGCCCAGGTGCTGGCGCACGACTTCGGCGCGGACGCGGCCGATCTGCTGCGCGGCGGGCACTGGCGCAACTTCGTCGCGCGCTATCCGGAGTCCAATCGCATTCACAAGCGCGTGCTGCGCGCGTCGCGGCTGCTGGGCGCGGCCGAGGGCGCGGGCGGCGAGGCGTGGAAGGCGGCGCGCACGCACCTGTGGCGCGCCGAGTGCAACTGCCCGTACTGGCACGGCGTGTTCGGCGGGCTGTACCTGCCGCACCTGCGTTCGGCCGTGGAGCGCGAACTGATCGAGGCCGAGCGCTACCTGGGCGAGCGCGCGCTCGACGGCGGCCGCGTGCGCATCGAGCGTGGCGATCTCGATCTCGACGGGTTCGACGACGCGCTGCTCGAGACGCCGGCATGGGCGGCATGGATCACGGCGCGCGGGGGCGCGCTGTGGGGGTTCGACGACCGGCTGGCGCTGTGGAACTACGGTGACACGCTGACGCGCAGGCCCGAGTTCTACCATCGCCGGCTGCGCGAGGCCGAGGTGGGGGGCGGCGAAGGCCACACCATCCACGCGGCGATCCGGCTGAAGGAGCCGGGCCTGGCGCAGCTCGTCGAGCACTACGATCCGCACCCGCGCGACAGCTTCCTCGAGACCTGGACCCCGAACGGCGGCGGGCCGCAGCCGTGGGCCGGCGAGCGGTTCCTGCTGGCGGACGAGCCCGACGGCGTCGCGCTCGCGATCGGCGAATCGCACGCGCCGGCGCTCGAGAAGCGCTACCGCGCGCAGCCGGACGGCGCGCTCGAGGTGGAGCTGGCGCTGACCTCGGCCGCGGCGTGCGCGGGCGCGCTCGCGGTGGAGCTGAACCTGGGGCTGCACGTGCCGCAGGCCGACGATCGCTACGTCACGGTGGACGGGGCGCGTGCCGCGCCGCCGCACTTCGCCGCGCGCGCCACGCACGAGGCCGTGCGCGAGGCGGCGTTCGTGGACCAG
The DNA here is from genome assembly GCA_035691845.1 of Candidatus Eiseniibacteriota bacterium. GTDB lineage: Bacteria > Eisenbacteria > RBG-16-71-46 > RBG-16-71-46 > RBG-16-71-46 > DASSIN01. The sequence goes on from DASSIN010000237.1 coordinate 34,153, forward strand.
TGGGCCGGCCGCCGGCTGTCGATCGCGGTGGACCGGCCGGCGAGGCTCACGCGCGCGCCGATCGAGACCGTGTCGCTGTCCGAGGCCGGGGCCGAGCGCGTGTTCCAGGGCGTCGAGACGCGCTGGAGCTTTCCGGTGGCCGCCCAAGCGAACGAGACGTGGCGCGTGCGGTTCCGCCTGTCGCCCGGGAGGCCCTAGGTGCAGGTCGCGCTGACGCTGCTGCTCGCCGGCATCGCCGCGCTGGACGCGGCGCCGGTGGCGCAGACGCTGCTGTCGCAGCCGCTCGTCACCGCCACCCTGCTGGGCGTGATCTGGGGCGACATGCGCGTCGCGCTCGAGGTCGGCGTGATCCTGCAGCTGCTGGCGGCGAGCACGCTGCCGGTCGGCTCGCGCACCCCCGAGGACTACGCGGTCGGCGGCGTGGTGGGCGCGGCGGTGGCGCTGGCGCTGGCCTCGCGCGAGGTGTTCTCGATGGTGAAGGAGAGCTGCGCGTTGCTGGGCGTGTTCGCGGGGCTGATCAGCGCCACCGCCGGCGTGCCGCTGCTCAAGTGGCAGCGACGCAGCAACGAGGGGCTCGCGCGCTGGTGCGAGGAGGCGATCCGCGGCGGCTCCAGCGCGGCGCTCGGGCAGGCGCAGGCGGCCGGCGTTGTTCTGGCGTTCGCGGTCGGTGTAAGTTGGTGCGCCCTGTGTCTGGGGCTCGGCGTGTGGCTGCTCGGGCCGATTGCCGCGCATCAGTCGCTGCGCCTGTCGCGCGCCTGGCTGCTGGCGCAGCCGCTGTGGCTCGGGCTCGGGATCGCACAGCTCCTCAACGGATTCGTGCAGCGGCGGCTGACGCGTGCGGCGGTGTTCGGCTTCGCGCTCGTGACCGCGTGGCTCGTGCTCATGGTGGGGTCGCGGTGAGGCTCATGTGGGCAGGCTGACGGGTCGGGACCTGGCACGGATGGCGCGGCGCACGCTGCTGCTGCAGGCGACGTTCAACTACGAGCGCCAGCAGGGGCTGGGCTGGGCGTGGGCGCTGGCGCCGGCGCTGAAGCGCCTGTACCCCGATCCCGAGCAGTACCGCGCGCGGCTGGCCGAGCACACCGCATACTTCAACACCCAGCCCACGCTCGCCTCGCTGGCGCTGGGCGCGGTGGCGGGGATGGAGGAGCAGCGCGCCGCCTCGGGCGATCACGAGGCCGACGGCATCGCGCGCGTCAAGGGCGTGCTCGGCGCCTCGCTGGCGGCGCTGGGCGACCGCTTCTACTGGTTCACGCTGCGACCGTTCGCGGCCTCGCTCGGCGTGCTGGTGGCGCTGCTGCACGGCTGGTGGGGCGCGCTGGCGCTGTGGGCCGCGTACAACGCGCTGCACCTCACCGTGCGGTTCGCGGGCGTGCGCTGGGGTTACGTGCAGGGCCCGGCGGTGCTGGGCGAGCCGCTCCGGCTCAGGTTCGGGCGGTTCGCGACCGGGTTGTGCGTGCTGGGCTCGGCCGTGCTCGGACTCGTGACCGCGTGGCTGCTGGTGCCGGCCGGGCAACCGCGTCCAATCGCGGCCGAGGCGGCGATCGCCGCCGGGATCGGCGTCGGGCTCGTGGCGGCGCAGCGCTCGCGGCCGTCGCCCACCGAATGGGCGCTGGGCGCCGGCGTGCTGTGCATGATCGCCGCGTGGCGTGGATGATGCGCATGGAGGGCGAAACGCCGTGCGGGGCGGGAGCGTGACCCAGGCCCAGATGCTGATCCGGAACCAGCTCGGTCTGCACGCGCGCGCGTGCGCGATGTTCGTGAAGACCGCCGCGAAATTCCAGTCGCAGGTGTACGTGAGCCGCGAGGATCTCGAGGTGAACGGCAAGAGCATCATGGGCGTGATGCTGCTGGCGGCCGAGGAGGGCAGCACGATCACCGTGCGCGTGGAAGGTCCGGACGAGCAGCAGGCGATGCACGCGCTGCAGCAGCTGGTGGACGGCAAGTTCGGAGGCGAGCCGTGAAATTCCGCGGCGTGCCGGCATCGGCCGGCGTGGGCGTGGGGCCGGTGGTCAGGCTCGAGCACGAGGAGCTGCTCGTGCGCGACGCCGCCGTGCCCGGCGCGCAGGCCGCGGCCGAGATGGAGCGCTTCCAGCAGGCGTGCGTCGCCGCGCGCGCCGATCTGCTCACCATCCGCGACAAGATCGCGCGCGAGCTGTCGCCCAACGAGGCCGCGATCTACGACGCCCATCTGATGATCCTCGACGATCCCGAGCTGCTCGGCGCCGTCGAGCGCGACGTGCGCGAGCGCCACCGCAACGCCGCCGCCGCCTACCGCGACGCGATGTCGGGGTACGCGGCGCGGCTCGGCAGCGTGCAGGTCGAGCACCTGCGCGAGCGCCACGCCGACATCCTGGACGTCGAGCGCCGCGTGCTGCGCCACCTGCTGGGCGTCCAGCCCGGCCACACGCTCGCGCCCGGCGTGCCGTGCGTGCTGATCGCGCACGACCTGGCGCCGAGCGAGGTGGCGCTGCTCGATCGCGAGCTGGTGCGCGGGTTCGTGACCGAGGTCGGCTCGCGCAGCTCGCACGGCGCGATCGTGGCGCGCGGGCGCGGCATCCCCGCCGTGGTTGGCTGCCGCGGCATCCTGCAGCACGTGCGCGAGGGCACGCAGGCGGCGGTGGACGGGTTCGTGGGCACGGTGGAGCTCGATCCCGACGAGGACACGCGCACGTTCTTCGCCGCCCGGCGGGTGCGGATCGAGGAGGAGTCGCGCGAGCTGCTGACGATCCAGAGCGAGCCGGCCGTGACCAAGGACGGCCGCCGCGTGGACCTGGGCGCCAACATCGAGCTGCCGGGCGAGGTGGAGCGCGCGCTGAGCGTGGGCGCCGACGGGGTGGGCCTGTTCCGCACCGAGTTCTTCTACCTCGACCGCCACCAGCTGCCGAGCGAGGAGGAGCAGACCGAGGCCTACCGCCGCGTGCTGGAGCAGATGCAGGGCAAGCCCGTGATCTTCCGCACCATGGACCTGGGCGGCGACAAGGTGGCCTCGTACCTGCAGCTCACGCACGAGACCAACCCGTTCCTGGGCCATCGCGGCATCCGGTTCGCGCTCGCGCACCCGGAGATCTTCCGCGCCCAGCTGCGCGCCATCTACCGCGCCAGCGCGCACGGCCGGGCGCGCATCATGTTCCCGATGGTGTCGTCGCAGGCCGAGCTGCGGCGCGCCAACGCGCTGTGCGAGCAGGTGCGCGACGAGCTGGCGCGCGCCCGCGTCCCGCACGATCCCGAGGTCGAGATCGGGATGATGATCGAGACGCCGAGCGCGGTGTGGATGGCCGACGTGCTGGCGCGCGAGACGAAGTTCTTCTCGATCGGCACCAACGACCTGACGCAGTACACGCTCGCCATGGACCGCGACAACGAGCGCCTGGCGCACCTGTACGAGCCGCTCGATCCCGCCATCCTGCGCAGCATCCGCCACACCGTCACCGTCGGTCACGACGGCGGCATCTGGGTGGGCGTGTGCGGCGAGATGGCGGGCGACCCGCGCACCGCCGTGCTGCTGCTCGGCATGGGCGTTGACGAGCTGTCGGTGGCGTGCTTCGACCTGCCGCGCGTCAAGGCCGCGATCCGCAACGTGCGCTGCGCGGACGCACGCCGCGCGGCGTCGGAGGCGCTGGACCAGTCGTCGGCCGACGACGTCAAGGCGGTGCTGGCCGAGCGCATCGAGCCGATGCTGCCGAAATACCTGCTGACGCAGGGCGAGAAGCCGTGAGCGAGCTCGAGCCCCCGTACGGGGCGCGCGACCGGCACGACATGGCCGGCCGGATCGCGGCCATCCCGCGCCACATCACCGAGGCGCTCGGCCGTTCCGCCCGCAATCCGTGGCGGCTGCCGGTGCGCGAGCCCACGCTGCTGGCGTTCGGGGGCATGGGGGGCTCGGCCATCGCCGGCGAGCTGACGTGGGCGCTGGTCGCCGACCGCGCGCCGCACCCGATGCTGATCGCGCGCGACGACCACTGGCCGGCGTGCGTCGGGTCGCACGCGCTGGCGCTGCTGTCGTCGTATTCCGGCGACACCGCCGAGACGCTGGCGCTGTACCGCGAGGCGGCGGCGCGGCGCGTGCCGCGCGTGGCGCTCACGAGCGGCGGCACGCTGGAGAAGTGGTGCGACCGCGACGAGGCCTACGTGCACCGGGTGCCGGGCGGCTCGCCGCCGCGCGCGGCGCTGTTCACGGTGTGGGTGCCGGTCACGCGGCTGGTGCACGCGCTCGGCTGGTGCGACGATCCGCGCCACGGCTGGGAGGAGGCGGCCACGCTGCTCGAGCGCCGCAACGCGTTGCTGGCGCCGCCCGCGCCCGAGACCCAGAACCCGGCCAAGCAGCTGGCGCGCGCGCTGGCCGGGCGGTTCGTGATGATCTACGCCGCCAGCGAGCGCAGCGCCGCGGTGGCGACGCGCTGGCGCCAGCAGGTGAACGAGAACGCCAAGCAGCTCGCGCACGCGGCGCAGGTGCCGGAGCTCGACCACAACGAGATCGTCGGCTGGGAGCGCGGCGGCGAATTCCACGCCCGGGCCAGCGTGGTGCTGCTGCGCGACGCCGAGGACCCCGCCGACGCCGCGCTGCGACTCGAACTGACCGCCGACGACGCGGCGCGCGCCGGCGCCCAGGTGCACGAAGTGCACAGCGAGGGCGGCAGCCGCATCGCGCGCATGGCCTCCCTGGTGCAGCTCGGCGACTGGACGAGTCTCTACCTCGCGCTGCTGAACGGCGTGGACCCGACGCCGATCGCGAGCATCGACGCATTCAAACGCCGGCTGGGCGAAGCGGCGGGGCCCGCGCGTGCGTGACGTCGCGCGCGCGCGCCGCCGCCGGGCCGGCCACCACCGGGGGGCACGCCGTGGCCCATGACACCGTCGCCATCATTCCCGTCGCCGGCGTGGGCACGCGCCTGCGCCCGCACACGCACACGCTGCCCAAGGTGCTGCTGCACGTCGCCGGCAAGCCGATCCTGGCGCACATCCTGGACGACCTGCCGCGGCTCGGCATCAAGCACGCGGTGCTGGTGGTGGGCTACATGGGCCACCTGGTCAAGGAGTACGTGGACGCGCATTACGAGCACCTGCGCGTGGACTACGTGGATCAGCCCGAGCGGCTGGGGTTGGGCCATGCCGTGTCGCTGGCCGAGCCGTGGGCCGACGACCATCCGATCCTGATCATCCTGGGCGACACCATCTTCGAGGCCGACCTGGAGTCCGTGCTGCAGGGCGGCGCCAACACCATCGGCGTCAAGGCCGTCGACGACCCGCGCCGGTTCGGGATCGTCGAGCTGGACGGCGAGGGCCGTGTGACGCGGCTGGTGGAGAAGCCCGAGCACCCGACCTCGAACCTCGCCATCACCGGGATCTACTACTTCACCCACGGCCAGCCGCTGTTCGACGCGCTGCGCGAGCTGCAGCGCAAGGACATCCGCACCAAGGGCGAGTACCAGCTCACCGACGCCATGCAGCTGCTGGTGACGCACGGCGAGCCGCTGCGCACGTTCGTGGTCGAAGGCTGGTACGACTGCGGCAAGACCGAAACGCTGCTCGAGACCAACCGCATCCTGCTCGACAAGCGCGCCGATTCCCCGCGCGTGCCGGGGTCGGTGATCCATCCGCCCGTGTTCCTGGCCGAGGGCGCCGAGATCACCGACTGCATCCTGGGGCCCCACGTCAGCGTGGCCGCCGGCGCGCGGCTGGCGGGCGTGGTGATGCGCGACTGTATCGTCAACGAGAACGCCACGGTCGAGAACATGGTGCTCGAGGCCAGCGTGGTGGGCGAGAACGCCGTGGTGCGCGGCGGCTGGCGCCGCATCAACGTCGGCGACTCGAGCGAGATCGACCTCACCTGACGCCGGCGACCCGGCCCGGCCGCATCACGGCGCCCGCGATCCGTGCGCCTGGCCGCTCATCGCCGCCGGCAGCTCGATCCAGAATCGGGAGCCCTCGCCGGCTTTGGACTCCAGCCCCACCTCACCGCCCGCGCGCTCGATCGCGCGCCGGACCATCGCCAGGCCGATGCCGGTGCCGGGGTAGTCGCGCGCCGAGTGCAGGCGCTGGAACGGCATGAACACGAGCGCGTGGTGCTCGGGATCGATGCCGATGCCGTTGTCGCGCACCCACAGCCGCACGCGCCCGTCACGCGCCTCGGCGTCCACGGTCACCTCGGGCTCGCGCCCGGGCGGCACGAACGTGGCCGCGTTCAGCACCAGGTTGCCGATCGCCTGCGCCAGCGTCACCGGATGGCCGATCACCTCGGGCAGGTCGTCCGGCAGCCGCACCTGCACGTGCGCACGCTTCTCGGTCAGCGTGGACTCGAGCGGCGCGATCGCCTCGCGCACCACGCGCGGGAGCGCCACCGGTTCGAGCGCCAGCTCCTCCTTGCCGAGCCGGCTGTAGGCCAGCAGGTTGTGGATCAGCGCGTCCATGCGCTGCGTGGCCTCGCGGATGCGCTCGAGGTAGTCCACGTCGTGCGCGGCCACCCGGCCGTGCAGGTCCTCGGTGAGCGCGTCCACGTAGCCGCCGATCGCCCGCACCGGCGCGCGCAGGTCGTGCGACACGCTGTAGGAGAACTCGAGCATCTGCCGGTTCTGCTCCTCCAGCTCGCGATTGCGCGCCTCGACGTCCTGCTCGAGCCGCGACGACTTCTGCCGCAGCCCGTGCTCGGCCGCCACCGACTGGCCGTAGAGCCGGGCGTTCTCGATCGCGAGCCCGGCGCGCCGCGCCAGCTCGCGCGCCAGGGTCAGGTCGGGCGGGCCGTAGCGGCGGCCGGATTCCGCGGTCAGGAAGCTCATCACGCCCACGCTGCGGCCGCGCACCTCGATCGGCACCACCATGTACGAGCGCAGCCCGAGCGCCGACAGCAGCTCGTAGTGCTGCTCGTCGCGCGCGCTGCGGCGGATCTCGGCCTCGGTGATCTCGCTCGCGAACAGCGGCGTGCCGGTGGCCAGCACGCCGCGCGCGCCGGTCTGGGCCTGGGGATCGGGCGGATAGCGGCGCTCGAGCTCGGCCGCGGCCGCGAGCTTGGCCGGGTCGCGATGCGTCACCTTGACGCGCTTGAGCTCGCCGCGCTCGTCCAGCAGGTCCACCACCGCCCAGTCCGCCAGCGAGCGCGAGGCCAGCTCGGCCACGGTTCCCAGGGTCTGCTGGATGTCGAGCGAGCTGCCGAGCACCTCGCCGGCCTCGGCCAGGAACCGCAGCGAGCCTTCGGCGCGTTCGCGCTCGGCCGCCGCCGCCGCCAGCACGACGCTGGTCACGGCCACCACCGCGCAGAACACCTGCCACAGCAGCAGCTCTTCGGCCTGCGAGAGGCGCGGCAGCGGCTCGTAACCGCGCGCCACCGACCACAGCGAGAACCCCGCCACCGCGAACGTCGCCAGCGTGGCGCCGCGCTGTCCGAACCGCAGCGCCGCCCACATCACGAGCGGCATCACCGCGTAGGCGAGCGGATGCCCGCCGAACCAGCCGCGATTCCACGGCCCGAACGCCGCCGTGCCGGTGAGCGCGAGCGCGACGCCCAACGCCAGCGCCTCGGCCGGCCGCGCCGGCGCGCGGCGCTCGGAGGGCCGCGCCCACGCGATCAGCAGCGGCGCCACGATCAGGAACCCGAGCGAGTCGCCGAGCCACCACACGCACCACGTGAACGCCGCGTCGCGCGGCGGGATCGCGTGCGTCGCCCACAGCGACAGCGTGCCGACCGAGGCGCTGACGAGCGGTCCGGCGAGCGAGGCCACCACCAGCCGCACGACCTCCGACAGCCGCTCGAACGAACGCGGGCGCGGGCGCTCGACCAGCGTGTAGGCGAGCAGCACGGCGGCGGTGTTGCCGACCGTTGCAGCGAGCGCGGCCGCGACCGGCACGTTGGTGGTGGCGTTGACGAGCAGCGCGCCCAGCGCCACGCCCGGCCACAGCTCGCGCCCGAACAGCACGAGCGCCGCCAGCGAGATGCCGGTCGGCGCCCACACCGGGGTGGCGTTGCCATGGGCGAGCCGCAGGCTCAACCCGAACCGGCCGGCCATGAAGTAGACGGCCGCCAGCCCCAGCGCCATCAGGATGCGGCGAGGTTGCGCTCGCTGTTCCAGCTTCCTGCCCTCCGGCCCGGCGGATGCCGGGCTCGGCTTCACTATAGGCAGGCCGGCGGGCGGGAGCGAAGGGCGGTTGCGGGGCGCCGCCGCGGGGCTAGGGCCGGTAAAGCGCCTTGATGCCGCCCCAGGTGCGATTGCGGCTGGCGGTGATGCAGGTCTGGCCGCCGCAGGTGAAGTACTCGAAATTTCCACCCTGCGCGCACTGCCAGCCGAGCCAGTCGTTGTGCATCGGCTGGCTCAGGGTCTCGTTTTCGTTCGTGCTCTGATAGGCCGTGATCGCCGACAGCGCGAAGCACGCCGGCGTGACGCAGCCCCTGCACGCGCCTGCCCCGTAACTGCTGCGCCCGTCGATGTGCACCACGAACGCCAGGTAGGTGGTGCCGGCGACGATCGGCGAGGGTGACGCCACCGCGAACGCCATCCTGATGCGGGCGTAGTTGGGCACCACGATGACGGCCGGGAAGTTGTACACCGTCTGATAGCCGCCGAGGCCACCCAGCGGCACGCCCGCCTGGGCGAACGGATCCATGCACACCTGCTGCGGGGTGGCGGTGAAGTCGCCGGATACCGACAACGACAGCGGCCGGCAGCCGCCCGTGTACAGCCACCACCACGGCGGCAGCGAGTCGGACACCGTGACGATGTTGAGGGTGGCTTCGAGCCCGTTGAAGTTGGGCATGTCCGCCGCAGGCGAGAACGACCCCACGATGGTGGCGACCGGATGCGTGACGTTGCTGTCGCACGTGAAGATGCGGTTCGTGGTCTGCGTGCCCTCGTCCCAGCACTGATCCCACGACAGATCGATGCCCGAGGCCTTCGCCGTGGCGGGGACCGTCACCACGGCGAAGAGCAATGCCAGCGCACATGCGTGTCGCATTCCTGCCCCCTAGCGGTAGAGCCCGTCCCGGTACAGCGCCTTGATGCCGCCCCAGGTGCGATTGCGGCTGGCGGTGATGCACGTCTGGCCGCCGCAGGTGAAGTACTCGAAATTTCCACCCTGCGCGCACTGCCACCCGAGCCAGTCGTTGTGCATCGGCTGCTGCAGGACCTCGTCGTCGTACGTGCTCTGCGACGCCCGCACCGATTCCAGCGCGAAGCACGCCGGCGTGACGCAGCCCCGACACGCGCCTGCCCCGTAACTGCTGCGCCCGTCGATGTGCACCACGAACGCCAGGTAGGTGGTGCCGGCGACGATCGGCGAGGGCGAGGCCACCGCGAACGCGAGCTTGATGCGGGCCGTGTTCGGCACGGTGATGAAGCTCGGTGCGTTGTACACGTTCTGGTAGGCGCCCACGCCCCCCAATGGCACGCCCGCCTGGGCGAACGGATCCATGCACACCTGCTGCGGGGTGGCGGTGAAGTCGCCGGACGCCGACAGCGACAGCGGCCGGCAGCCGCCCGTGTACAGCCACCACCACGGCGGCAGCGAGTCGGACACCGTGATGATGTCGAGCGTGGCCTCGAGCCCGATGAAGTTGGGCATATTGGAGGCGGGCGAGAACGATCCGACGATCGTGGCGACCGGGTGCGTGACGTTGCTGTCGCATGTGAAGATGCGGTTCGTGGTCTGCGTGCCCTCGTCCCAGCACTGATCCCACGACAGATCGATGCCGGGGGTCTGCGCTGCGGCGGGCCGCGCGAGCCCGAGCGCGAGCAGCAGCAACAGCGAAACGGGAAGGTGGCGCATGATCGGCCTCCTTTGGCCCCGGCCGCTGGAGATCAGCGGTAGAGGCTCTTGATCCGCCCCCAGCTCAGATTGTGCGCGGGGACGGGCGCGCACGGGCTGACCGCTCCCTGCCACGTCAGGCAGGTGTTGTTGATGGCGCTCGTCAGCGTATGGTCGGGGCCCGAAGTCGAGCCGTACTGGAAGTTCCGCACCGCGACCGCCATCGGCGTCGTGCAGCCGGCGCACGCGCCGGTGCCGATCGTCTTCACGTGCGAGATGCTGAAGAACAGCGCGTCGTACTCGACGCCGGCGTCCACCTCGACGCCGATCGGCAGCACGGCGAACGCCGTGACCCGCCCGGCGTCGGCGGGGACGGTGGCGTCGTTGGCCTGCGTCTTGTAGGAGAAGATGCCGTTCGCGGCCTGGCCGCCCCAGGGATCCGCGCACGAGCTGATGAACGGCGTGAAGTTGGCGCTCGCCGCCAGCGCGTTCTGACGGCACGCGCCGGTGTTGAAGAACTGCCACCACGCCGGCAGCGTGGCGGCGCCCGCGTTGAACTCGAGCGTGAGCTCCACGCATCCGAAATCGAGCCGCGTGCCGTCGGGCACGAACGACAGCGTGATCAAGTCGTGGCCGATGTTGGAATTGCACGCGAACGTCTTCGCGCTGACGGGATTGTCGGGCCAGCACGACTGGCCCCACGCGATGTTGTAGCCGCCGGCGTGGGCGAGCGCGGGCGCGGCGAGCAGCACGAGCGCCACGGCGAGCGAGCGGCGCATGAGCGACCTCCCCAGACGACGGCGCGGGGGGCGCCTGACATCACGGATTGTAGGCCTGTTCGCTCGCCGCCACAACGCCCCATCGCCGGTCTGCCGCCGAGCAGACGGGCGGGCGCAAATGCGCTAGACTCCCGCGCTCGACCGCCCGCCCGGGCTGCCCGGTGGCGCCCGTGGAGCGGAGCGGAGGCGACACCCAACCCCCTGGAGCTTTCGAATGGGCGCGCGTCACCTGTTTACGTCCGAATCCGTCACCGAAGGGCATCCCGACAAGATCGCCGACCAGATCAGCGACTCCGTGCTGGACGAGCTGATTCGCCAGGACAAGATGAGCCGCGTGGCGTGCGAGACGCTGGTGACCACCGGCCTCGCGTTCGTGGCCGGCGAGGTCACGAGCAAGGGCTACGTGGACATCCCCGACCTCGTGCGCCGCGTGATCGGCGAGATCGGCTACGACAACGCCGACTACGGCTTCGACTGCCACACGTGTTCCGTGATCACCGCCATCGACGACCAGTCGGGCGACATCGCGATGGGCGTGGATCGCGGCGGCGCCGGCGACCAGGGCCTGATGTTCGGCTACGCCTGCCGCGAGACCAAGGAGCTGATGCCGCTGCCGATCCAGCTCGCCCACAAGCTGACGCGCAAGCTGTCGGAGGTGCGGAGGAACGGCAAGCTCCCGTACCTGCGCCCCGACGGGAAGAGCCAGGTGACGGTGGAGTACGAGAACGGCGGCACGCCGGTGCGGATCGAGGCCGTGGTGGTGAGCGCGCAGCACGACGCCAAGATCAAGCACGCCCAGATCGAGCGCGACATCATCGACAAGGTGGTGATGCCGGTGCTGCCGAAGGCGCTGGTCAAGCGCGACAAGCCGCCCAAGTTCCACATCAACCCGACCGGCCAGTTCGTGAAGGGCGGCCCGATGGCCGACACCGGCCTGACCGGCCGCAAGATCATCGTCGACACCTACGGCGGAGTGGGCAGCCACGGCGGCGGCGCGCTAAGCGGCAAGGACCCGAGCAAAGTGGACCGGAGCGCCTGCTACGGCGCGCGCTACGTTGCCAAGAACCTGGTGGCCAGCGGCCTGTGCGACCGCTGCGAAGTGCAGATCGCCTACGCCATCGGCGTCCCCGAGCCCGTGAGCATCATGGTCGACACCGAAGGCACCGGCCGCGTCCCCGACGAGAAGCTGACCACCCTCGTCCGCAAACACTTCGACCTGACCCCCAAGGGCCTGATCGAGACTTTGAAGCTCCGCCGCCCCATCTACCGCGCGACGGCCGCCTACGGCCACTTCGGCCGCGAAGAACCCGGCTTCACCTGGGAGAGAACCGACAAGGCGAAGGAGCTGGCGAAGGCTGTGTAACTCGCGCTAGCGCGAGTTCGCTCGACAATTCCAGAACACTCACTCGTCCCAGGACGAGTGGGCCGTCCGAAAACTTGACGGCGCAGCTGGCTCACGGCCAGTTGCCCTCTGAGCCCCCCATTTTGCCCCCGCGAAGTGGACCATGACTCGGAGGTGAGTCGTGCGAGTAGCGAGCGTGATCTTCGCCGGTGCGTTGGTCCTCATGTCAGCCAAGGCGTGCCACGCAGCCGCGCGGTCCAGCTGTGAGTTGAATCAGGCCACAGCCGATTACCGGGGGGATCCAGACCTCCCGAATGACGACCCGATCAGGCTCGGGGGAGGTGCCCAGACAGCCGGGGAGCCCGACCAACCGAACGGGAGAGCGATCCGCTGGCTCAGCGAACTCTCTGGGGATCCCGACGGGCCGGACAGCCGGGCCGAAGACGGCCTCTGGGCGGTGCTGACGGTTCTCAGGGCCATCGTTATCAAGGGATAAGGTCGTGATGGGGGCGGCTTTCGCCGTCCCCTGAATTTCCCTTGACGCTCCGATAACGCAGCAATAGCTTTGCCACAGAGTTCCATCGGTCTGGCTCGGATGGCGCGATCATGGTCGCTTCCCCTCATCCCGACGCGAGACAACTCCGCGACCGCCAGGCGTCCGCACCCCGCGGAGGCCCGGAGTCCCACGCCCCGATCATGCGGAGCTCGGCCCACCCCCGTGGGCCCGTCACGAAGGGAATCCCCATGCGCTGGAATCGGCTTCTACTTGCCGTCCTGCTCGGGAGCGCGCTTCTCGGCCTCGTGCCGAAGCCATCCGCTGCGATTACGAGCAGACCTATCGATGCAACCGATCCGCCACCCCAAGTCGAATCTGGCGATCCAGATGAACCGAACGGCAGCCCTCAGCTGATTGTCGAGTTCCTTGGTTGGACCGACATCATTCGCCAGATCAGTGTGATGTTCCACCGCTCGGTTGGCGTCCTTTCTGTCGCGAGGACGCAATCCTCGCGGGTTCAAGAATTCGCCGAGATTCCGAATGTCAGACCTCGCCACTAGAGCTAGCGAGCTCAGGCGCGTCCTGGAATCGGAGCGTCCCACCTTGTCCCCGGGTGAATGGGACGAGGTGTCACTGTGTACCCGTGATCTCCTGTGGGCCGGTGAGAGCGAGGATTCGCTTCGGTTGGCTCTATCGGCGATTCCTAGAGCTGAAGACAAAGAGTCCGAAGCCAGACTGCTGTTACAGGCTGCTGAGGCGCTCTACCAACTTGGGAGGCATGCCGATTCACTTGATCGGTGCGTAGCTATAGCCAGATCTGCAAGCGGGGCGATTGCAATAGAGGCGGATGTGCTTCGGTGCGCAAATCTGTGGCACATCGGGGAGGCACACAAGGCTATTGGTGAACTTCGTACGCTCCGCGCTGACCTGCTGACATTCCCTGATAGCGCAGCGCTCGCGAAGTGCGCACTCCATCTTCAAGCAGCTTCGATCGTCAATGGAGACAACAATGAGGCGCGCGAGTGGAGCCTAGAGGCAATTGTCTCAGCTCGCAGATGCGGCGATTCGCTTACCGAAGCGACAGCGATTGATAATTTAGGCAGGCTTGAGCGTTTTCTCTGCAGGTGGCCACTTGCGGACGACCATGCGACGCGTGCTCAAGCATTGTTCATGCGCCTTGGAAACAGGATGCGCGCGCATGTCTGCAGAAGGGGTCAGGCGATAGCAGATCTGAAGAGGGGATTGCTCGATAGAGCTTCCGAGACAGCGACGACTTGCCTTCAAGAGGCACTTCAACTGAAGAATGACAATCAGAGTGCTTACAGCCACATTTTGCAAGCAATCGTTGCGATCCATCGTGGCGATTATGCCAAGGCGCGGCGGACTCTCGAGCATGCGATATCGCCCAGTGTAGCCAGCGGCCACAAGTCCTCGCTATTGGCAATCGAGTTCCTTGGTGATGTGGAACTCGGAAGTGGTGACATAACGCGCGCAATGGAGTTGTATGGCGAGTGCCTGACGGCAGTGTCCTCATTGTCGCGATACCGCGACATCAATGCTGAGTTGAGACGCCGCCGCTCTGATTGCCACCTCGCATTGAATGAAGCTGAGTATGCGCACTCCGAGGCTCTTGTCGGCTTGGAACTCTCTCGCAAGCTCGGTGATCGCTACGAAGAAGCGGCTACCTACCGCGTGCTCGCGATGTCGGCGGCGGCCCTCGGGCGTAACGACGAGGCTCGTCAGTGGTTCGAGCAGGGGTTTGCGTATTACGACGACATTGAGACGCCGTACGAGTGGGGGCGGCTGTGGATGGCGTACGGGGACTGGCTCTCCGGGCCACAGGCGGCGGACGCGGATTCGCCGGCGGCATTGCGTGCATACATGTCCGCGCGGGATCTGTTCGAGCGCATGGGTGCCCTCGGCAAGCTGGCGGAAGTCAACGCGCGCATCGACAGGCTGACGCAGCCTGGCGGCTCGCCAGCGCTTGAGTTGGTGACGCCGGCCCAGACCCGGCGCCGCCGTCGGCCCACAGCGGACGTCGAGCGGCGTTCGACGTGGGCGCTCGACAACTTCGGCATCGTCACGCGTTACGTGGGCGTGCTCGATCTGCTCGAAGAGGTCGAGAAGTTCGCACCGACGGACTCGCCGATTCTGATCCTGGGTGAATCGGGCACCGGCAAGGAGCTGGTGGCGCGTGGTGTGCACCGGCTTTCGGGCCGTCGTGGTCAGTTCATCGCGATCAACTGTGCGGCGATGCCGCGGGAGATCATCGAAAGCGAGTTGTTCGGGCACGTTGCGGGTTCGTTCACGGGAGCGTCGAAGGATCGTTCGGGATTGCTCGAAGACTGCGAGCATGGAACGGTCTTTCTCGACGAGATCGGGGAGATGGCTCTCGATCTGCAGGCTCGGCTGCTGCGGTTCCTGGAATCGGGCGAAGTGCGGCGCGTGGGTTCCTCGCGCAATCGCACGCTCGACACCCGGGTGGTGGCGGCGACGAATCGTGATCGCATGTCGCTCGAGCACGGGGACCGATTCCGCGCCGACCTCTACTATCGACTCGCGCATGCGGTGGTAACGTTGCCGCCGGTCCGGAGGCGCGGCGAGGACGTGGAACTGCTGATCCATCACTTCATGGAGGAGGCCTGCCGGCGCGAGAAGAAGCAGGTGAGGCTCACGGAGCGCGCGGTGGACCGGATGGTCGCTTATGCGTGGCCGGGCAATGTGCGACAGATGCGTTCGGTGATCCGCCGCGCGGTGATCCTGGCGCGACCGGACGGCGAGATCGATCTCGAGGCGCTGCAGCTGGACGATCCGCGCTTCCCGGCGACGCTGAGCGAGGAGTTGGAACACGCAGAGCGCCAGCGCCTGATCGAGGCGTTGCGGCATGCGAACGGGTCGCGCACGCTGGCGGCCAAGGCGCTGGGGATTCCGCGCACGACGTTGCTCAACAAGATGAAGCGGTTCGGCATCACCTGATCGCCGTTGAGCCTGGCGCCGCCCGGCGCCGCGCTCGTCCTTCGCTTCCGGCCGCCCGCCCGAAGTTCTCCGACGCGGCGCTGCGCGCTCGCCTGCCGCTGTGCGATAGTGCCGAAGTTTTCACTCGCCCAACCCAGAGCTTCCCCAGGGAGGATGCATGTCCCAGCGAATTCATCCGTGGACGCGCGTCGCGGCCGCGCTCGCGATTGCGCTCGCCGCCGCGTTCGCGGCGTTCGCGCCGGCGCAGGCGGCGCCCAAGGCGGATCGGCGCGCCGAGCGGCTGCCGATCCGTGAGACCTCGCATGTCTCGACCGGGCTCGAGAATCTCGAGCGGCAGGTGCGCGACTTCACGTTGCCCAACGGCTACAAGTTCATCGTGGTCGAGCGGCATCAGGCGCCGGTGTTCTCGTTCTTCACCGTGGTCAACGCCGGCTCGGCCAACGACACGCCGGGCACCACCGGGCTCGCGCACATGATGGAGCACATGGCGTTCAAGGGCACCGACGTGGTGGGCTCGACCGACTACTCCAAGGAGAAGCCGCTGCTCGACGCCGAGGAGACGGCGTGGAACGCGCTGCTGGCCGAGCGGCAGAAGGGCGACAAGGCCGACAAGGCGCGGCTGAAGCAGCTCGAGCAGGCGTTCGCCGACGCGCAGACGGCATCGCACCGCTACGTCAACTCCAACGAGTTCTCCAAGGTGCTGGAAGGGGCGGGCGCCGAGAACATGAACGCCTACACGGCCAACGACCTCACCGCCTACTTCTTCTCGATCCCGTCCAACCGGCTCGAGCTGTGGGCGCTGATGGAGGCGGGCGAGCTGTCGCGGCCGGTGTTCCGCGAGTTCTACAAGGAGCGCGACGTCGTCTACGAGGAGCGCCGCATGCGCACGGAGAGCTCGCCCGTGGGCCGGCTGATCGACGAGTTCATCCACGCCAGCTACGTGGCGCATCCTTATGGCTACGGCGGCATCGGGTTCCCCAGCGACCTGCACTCGTTCAGCCGCACGCAGGGCGAGGCGTACTTCAAGAAGTACTACGTGGCCAAGGACATGGTCACGGCGGTGGTGGGCGATGTGGCGCTGCCGCAGGTGAAGGACGTCACGCAGAAGTACTTCGGCGGCATCTCCGACGCCCCGGCGCCGCCGCCGATCCCGATCGTCGAGCCCGAGCAGAGGGCCGAGCGCCGCGTGATCCTGGAGGACAACGCGCAGCCGGTGGTGATCATCGGCTGGCACATCCCGGCAGCCAGCGATCCGCACTACGGCGCCTACAAGGCGGTGGCCGATCTGCTGGCGGGCGGCGACTACGCGCGCTTGAACAAGAAGCTGGTCAAGCATGACAAGATCGCCACCCAGGTGCAGGCGTTCACCGACTTCCCGGGCGAGAAGTACCCGCACCAGATGGGGTTCTTCGTCGTGCCGGCGGCGGGGCAGGATCCGGCCAAGGTGGAGCAGGCGGTGTACGCGGTGCTGAATGACGTCGAAGGCGCGCACCCGTTCACGGCCGAGGAGCTGGCGGGCTACAAGGTGCGCGTCAAGGCCGACAAGATCGCGGCGGCCGAGAAGAACGACGATCTGGCGAGCGAGCTGGCCCAGGCGCAGACGCTGTACGGCGACTGGCACCAGTTCTTCCGCGAGCAGGAGCGCGTGCAGGCGCTCACCACGGCGGAGTTGATGGACGTGATGAAGAACACCATGACGCGCAGCAACCGCACGGTGGGCATGCTGGTGCCGCCCTCCAACGCCGACAACGCGCCACAGGCCTCGGGCTCGGAAGGAGGGCATTGAGATGAGCGCTCTTTCCTTCGCTCGCCGCTCGCTGCGCGCGGGGCTGGTCGCGCTGCTGCTGGCGCCGGCGATCGCCGGCGTTCCCGCGTCCGCCCGCGCCCAGGGCGGCGCGGACATCTGGAACCCCTACAAGCTGCAGACGCCCTCGCTGCACGCCATCCCACAGCTCCACCCGCAGCACTTCGTGCTGCCGAACGGCGTATCGGTGTACCTGTTCGAGGACCATTCGCTGCCGGTGGTCAAGGGCACGCTCTACGACGTCAGCTCGCCGCTGTTCGTGCCCGACGACAAGATGGGCCTGGGCACGATCGCGGGCGAGGCGATGCGCAGCGGCGGCTCGAGCAGGCATTCGGGCGACTGGCTCGACGACCACCTGGCGGCGATCGGCGCCTCGATCAGCACCTCGATCGGCGGCGACATGGCCAACGCCGGCTTCCGCTGCCTGACCGAGAACACGAATGATGTCGTGGGGCTGTTCGCCGAGGTGCTGCGCGAGCCGGCGTTCCCGGCCGACAAGATCGAGCTGTCCAAGGTCGGGCTGCGGCAGGCGATCGCGAGCCGCAACGACGAGATGATCCCGCTGCTCGTGCGCGTGGCGCGCAAGGCGGTGTGGGGCAAGGGGCATCCGTATGCGCGCGACCCCGAGTACGCCACGGTCGAGGCGGTGACGCGCGAGGACTGCGTCCAACTGTGGCGCAGGGTGTTCGAGCCGAGCCGCGCCAAGCTGGCGGTGTACGGCGATTTCGACGCGGCCCGGATGAAGGCGCTGCTGACCCAGGCGCTGGGCGGCTGGTCGGGGACCAAGACGCCGCTGCCGGCGTTGCCGCCGCTCCCGCACGATCAGCACGCCAGGCTCGTGTTCGCGCCCAAGGACGACGTCACCCAGTCGGGCATCATCCTGGCGCAGATCGGCTATCGCACCGACGACCCCGATGCGCCATCGATGGAGGTGTTCGCGATGGGGTTGGGCGGCGGGTTCCAGTCGCGGCTCATCAACCGCATCCGCACCGAGCGCGGGCTGGCGTACGCGACCGGCGCGGTGGCGGGGGACGGGCTCACGCACCCGGGCGTGTTCCTCACGTACTCGCTGACCAAGAGCGAGTCCACGATGACGGCGCTCGACCTGCTGCGCGAGGAGACGAAGAAGGCCGTGGAGGCGCCGTTCAGCGATCAGGAGCTGTCGACCGCCAAGCAGTCGGTGCAGAACCTGTTCGTGTTCAACTTCGAGGACCCGTCCGAGGTGCTGAACCGGATGGCGATGTACGAGGCGATCGGCTACCCGCAGGACTTCCTGGCGCGCTACCAGGCGGGGCTCGCCGGCGTCAGCGCGCAGAGCGTGCTCGCGGCGGCGCAGCACAAGGTGCACCCCGACGACCTGGTCGCGATCGTGGTGGGCAAGGAAAAGGACTTCGACAAGCCGCTGACCGGGGCCGGGCTGCCGCTCGAGCGCGTGGACATCGCGATCCCGCCGCCGCCCTCCAAGGTGCAGGTGGGCGAGGCCACGCCCGAGGCGAAGCAGCAGGCCGACGCCTGGCTGGCGAAGGCGGTCGCGAAGGCGGGCGGCAGCAAGGCGTGGCGGCAGGTCAAGGCGGTCGAGGTGGAGCAGAAGAGCACGGTCAGCATCCAGGGCCAGCAGCTCGAGATGCAGGGCGCCATGACGTGGGAGTTCCCCGACCGTCGGCTCGACGTGCAGAAGCTGCCGATGGGCGAGATGCGGCAGGGGCTGGATGGCGCGGCCGGGTGGCGCTCGATGATGGGGCAGATCGCCGACCAGCCGGAGCTGGCGGCGCGCACCAAGGCGGAATACGAGCGCTCGCTGTTCCACGTGTTCGCGCATCCCGACGAGCTGACGCTGCAGGCGATGGCGCCGCAGACGGTGGACGGCGTCAAGTACGACGTGGCGTTCGTGAAGAGCGACGACGTCAAGGACTGGATGCTGTGGTTCGCCCCCGACGGTACGCTGGCGCGCATGCAGTTCTCCGCGCAGGGCCCGGCCGGCCCCGAGCAGCAGACCGTGATCTACGCCGACTGGAAGCCCGAGGGCGCGATCGTCTACCCGCACCACGTCAAGCTCGAGGCCAACGGCGCGACCCGCATGGACAGCCAGGTCACGAAGGTGGCCGTCAACCCGTCGCTGACGGCGGAGATGTTCAAGAAGCCCGCGAAGTAGCTCGCCCCGGGGCGGACGAAGTGCGCGTCCAAACACACGGCGGGATCGGAGCCATCCGGTCCCGCCGTCGCGTTTCGTGCGTGGCGCCGGCGCTCTTACGTCCGTTCGGGGAGCGTTGGGGTCGGCGACGTTGCGCCGGGCGGCGCACCGTGACGGAACACGATCCCCGTGCCGCGCGAACGCACGCGCACGTGCGGCGGACGCGGGCCGGCTTGTGGCGGCGCGGTGCCGTGCCATGCTGGTGCGGCATGGATGGCTTCCATCTCGGCCGCCAGGGACGAAACCACCCAGGCCCCACGTGAGGAAGCAACATGAAACGCTGGAACGGGTGGCTCATTGCGGTCGTGATGCTCGTGCCCGCGATTGCCTTCGCGAGCAACGTCAAAGGCTCCGGCAGCGGCATCGCGACGTACTACGACGGCAACTTGTTGACGATCCAATTCGTGGAATTTCCGTCGGGCAGCGAGGGCACGTTGCTGAACCAGAACTCCGCGATCAACTTCATCTACCAGTCGGACCCGGGCCTGCCCGGGGGACAGCCGTTCGTGAGCGTGATCGACGCCATTCCGACCGACGGCTTCAATCCGTTGTGGGAGGAGGTGCAGATCGCGTTCACCGCCGGAAACACGCCGGAGCAGCTGTTCTCCGACACCGAGATCGATTCGTTCGCGACGGCGGGGCTGATCACGCTGACACCCACGGGCGAGCTGTATCGCTGCCCGGTGGTGGGCACCAAGACGAGTTCGCTGTCGAGGTCGTCGGCGTTGCCCGCGGCCCCTGCGGCGGCGGCGGGTCGCAACGCGACCTGGGCGGCCATCAAGGCGCTGTACCGGCGCTGATCCTGCATCGCCCCGGCCGATGCCCCACCGGCCGGGGATCGTTGTCATCCCCGACTCAGCTGACGGATCGATCGACCGCGTACATGGACGCGCGCCTCACGGCGTGGCGTGTGCGGCGGGGGCCAGCGCGTCGTAGAGCACGTTCGGGCGCGAGCCGTCCAGGTTGCTGAGCACGGCGATCGCGACGCTGTCCTGCGGGTACCAGCCCAGCACCGACTCGAATCCGCGCGTGCGGCCGGTGTGGTAGAGCACCTCGCGCCCGGGCGAGGTGCGATGGTGGATGCCGCACGCGTAGTCGCCGATCGCAGGCGTCGTCATCTCCGTGAACGCGGCCGGGCCCAGCACGCGGCCGCCGAACAGCGCCTGCTCCCAGCGGACGAGGTCCGCCGTCGTGGACCACAGCCCGCCGCACGCGTTGGAACGGTGCAGGTTCATCGTCGGCGCGAGTCGGACTCCGCCGCGGCGGTTGGTGTAGCCCGTGGCGTCGCGCGGCGCGCCGCCGGGCTCGAACCCGGTGTCGGCGAGCGCGAGCGGCACGAGCAGGGTTTGCGTCACGAACCGCTCGTAGGGCATGCCGCTCGCCAGCTCGATCACGCGCCCGAGCACGAGGTATCCGAGGTTGCTGTAGGCGAACCGGCTGCCGGGAGCGAAGTCGAGCGGGCGCCGCAGCGCGATGCGCACCGCGATCTCGCCCGGCGTGAGCGCGGAGTCCTCGGGCGCGGGGATGTCGGCGAAGTCGCTGTCGGGGATGCCGGCCGTGTGCGTCAGCAGCGCGTGCAGCGTGACGCCGTTCCAGCGCGGCGCGGATTCCGGGATCCACTTCGTGATCGGATCGGAGCTGGCGAGCGCGCCGCGCTGCGCCAGCAGCAGGATGGCGGCGGCCGTGAACTGCTTGGTGAGCGAGCCGATCTGGAAGCGCGTGGCGGGCGTGTTCGGGACGTGGCGTTCGCGATCGGCCGGGCCGTCGGCACGGTCGAGCAGCACGCGCGAACCGCGCACGACCATCACGTCGCCGGCGAACCCGTCGCGCGCGGCGCGCGCCACGATCGAATCCAGTGCGGAGGCGGTGGAGTCGCCGGGCGCCGCGGCGGGCGCCACCGCGGTCGCCGCGCACAGCGCCAGCGCGGCCAGCGTCACAGCACGACCCGGCGCACGAGGTCGTAGCGGTCGCCGGCCTTCAGCACCAGGGCCGCAGAGCCGTCGTGGGGCCGGCCGTCGTAGATCGTGACCGTCTCGCGCCCCAGCACGGTGCCGACCGTGCCGTGCACCTCGAGTGCCGTGTCCTGGTCGATGCCGATCACCAGCAGACCGGGATACGCGGCCACCAGCTTCTCGGCCGATGGCTTGAGTTTGAACTCGGTGAAGTGCGGAGCGATCAGCACGTTGCGCAGCAGGCCGAAGGCGGCCTCGTGGAAGTTGCCGATCACCAGGTTCTCGGGCTGCATCATCGCCCACTGGTTGGACGCGCCGGCGTGGAACGACATCGTGCGCGAGCCCCAGATCAGCGCGCCCGCCGAAGTGCCGCCGACGACGCCGCCGCGCGCCAGCAGCGCGATCAGCTCGCGCTCGGTGCGCGTGCCGAGATAGCTGTGCAGCAACGCCTCGCCCTCGCCGCCATCGATCCACACGCCGGTCGCCTGCTGGAGCGGCGCGACGAATGCGTCGGCGTTGGCCGTGTCGCGCGAGGAGGTGTGGAGCGTCCCGACGTGCGACACCCCGATGCGCCCCGCCATCGTCTCGGCCAGATGGCGAGCGTCGGAGGGGGAGGGCATGGCAGCGGTGGGGATGTCGAGGATGCGAGCGCGCGCGGCGCCGCCCGCCAGCGCGAGGAGCCGCGCCATGATGTCGGGCTGGGTGGAGCCTCCGCCCACCAGCAGCAGCGTGCCGTGCGCGAGGCAGGGATCGACGGACGAGGTCGGACCCAGCGGCACGGCGTGGGCGAGGTAGACGGAATCGGGCGCCAGCGGAACGGCGGTGGTGTTGGGCGATGGACCCGCCTTGACCCCCGAGGGCAGCGCCGTGGTGTCGGCGATGGTGTGCCGCATGGTGAACGCGTGCACGGCGCCGTGCGGCACGCGCAGCTCGCACGCGAGCTGCACGCCGTCGATCCGGCCCGCGATCGGATAGGCGGCGGACACGAAGTAGATCGAATCCACCGTCGCGACGCCGGACTCGATCGGCGCCAACTCGGCGCCGCCCAGGTACAGCAGCCCCACGAACCCGTGGTCGCCGCGCGGGCGCACCACCATCGCGATCGGCTGATCGCCGCGGCCGCCCTTGAGCGAGCCTTCCCACACGCCGGCGAGCCGCGCGGACGGAATCTGCGCGCCCGCGGGCAGCGCGAGCAGGACCAGGCCGAGAACCACCGCGGTGAGTCGTCGCATGGATCACTCCGTGGATTCGGGTGCGCTGCGCGTGGTGTTAATAGATTAACACCTGCCGCGTGCGTGGGACACCGCATGCCGCCACCGAAGCTCCGCCAAAGCGCCGAGCGCCGCGGAATCGCGGCCGAGCGCGGCGGGTGGATGCGACGGGCGTGCTAATCTATTCGCACCCCCGACGGGGGAACGGAGGCAGCATGCCGGCATTGCAGCAGCTCGGCCGCCGCGAGCGGCAGATCATGGACGCCGTGATCCGGCTCGGGCGCGCGTCCGCCCACGATGTGCGCGCCGAGCTGCCGGACGCGCCGGCGCCGTCCACGGTGCGCACCATGCTGCGCGTGCTCGAGACCAAGGGGTATCTGCGCCACGCTTGGGACGGGCCGCGGTTCGTGTACTTCCCGGCCACGAGCCCGGCCAGCATCCGCCGCTCGGCGGTGCGGCACATGCTGCGCACGTTCTTCGACGACTCGCTGGAATCCGCCGTGGCCTCGCTGCTCGGCAGCGCGCGACGGCCGTCGGAAGACGAGCTGGCGCGCGTGGAGCGGATGATCGCGCACGCGCGCAAGCGCGCCGCGCGCGGCGAGAGGCGCTCGTGACCGCGTGGCTCGACCACCTGGGCGTGGTGCCCGAGCCGATCGTGGCGCTGGGCCTGTGCCTCAAGGTGGCGCTGGCGCTGGCGTGCGCGCGTCTGACGGCGCGCGCGGTGCGGCCGGCCGGCGCCGCCGCGGAGCACCGGGCGTGGGCGGTGGCGTTCGGCAGCGTGGCGGCGCTGGTGGTCGCCCAGCCGTTCGCGCCGCGCATTCCGGTGGCGCTGCCGGTGACGATCGTGCCGGGCACGGCCGGAGCGGCCGCGCATCCGTGGTGGCCCGTGATTCCCGCGCGCGCGCTGGTGCTGGCGGTGCGGCTCGCGTCCAGCGTGTGGCTCGCGGGCGCAGTGGCGATGGCGGCGCGGCTCGCGCTCGGGTGGATCGCGGCGGGGCGGCTGGTGCGTGGTGCGCGGCCGGCGCCGCGGGCGTGGGCGGGAGGGCGTGTGCGCGTGCTGATGAGCGATCGGCTGGCGGTGCCGGTGGTGTGCGGGGTCCTGCGCCCGGCGGTCGTGCTGCCGGCGGATGCGGCACGCTGGACGTGCGCGCGCCGGGATGCGGTGCTGCGCCACGAACGGGCGCACATCGAGCGCCATGACACGCTGCTGTTCGCGTTGGCCGAGCTGGCGCAGGTGCTGTTCTGGTTCGATCCGCAGGTGCGGCACGGGCTGCGGGCGCTGCGCCGGGCGGCGGAGCGCGCGTGCGACGATCGCGTGCTGGAATCGGGATGGCCGCCGTTCGAGTAT
>DASSIN010000238.1:0-6273 GCA_035691845.1 Candidatus Eiseniibacteriota bacterium
AACGCCTCGGCTCGCACGCGCGCCCACGCCCGCGCGCGGCTCCGGTTCTGGACGGGCCTCCCCCGCGCGACTACGCTCGCCCGATGGGCCGCGCTCCGCTGGTCGCGATGCACGACATCACCCGCCGGTTCGGTCCCGTGCTCGCCAACGACGCGGTGTCGCTCGCGCTCGAGCCGGGCGAGATCCACGGCCTGGTGGGCGAGAACGGCGCCGGCAAGTCCACGCTGATGCGCATCCTGTACGGGCTCGTGGCGCCGGACGCGGGCCGCATCGAGGTGGACGGCCGTCAGGTGCGCATCCACCGGCCCGCGGACGCGATCCGGCTCGGGATCGGGATGGTGCACCAGCACTTCATGCTGGTGGATCCGCTCACCGTGGCCGAGAACGTCACGCTGGGGCGCGAGCCGCGCGGCACGCTCGGCGCATACGACGCGGCCGCCGCGGCACATGCGGTGGAGGCGCTGTCGCGGCGCGTGGGGCTGCCGCTCGATCCGCACGCGCGCGTGCGCGACCTGTCGGTCGGCGCGCAGCAGCGCGTCGAGATCGTCAAGGCGCTGCACCACGGCGCGCGCGTGCTGATCCTGGACGAGCCCACCGCGGTGCTCACGCCGCAGGAGGTGGACGAGCTGTTCGCCGTGCTGCGCGCGCTGCAGGCCGACGGCACCACGATCGTGCTCATCACCCACAAGCTGGCGGAGGTGAAGGCAGTGGCGCAGCGTGTGACGGTGATGCGCGCCGGGCGCGTGGCGGGCGGCGCGCCGGCGGCGGAGCTGTCGATCGAGCGGCTGGCGGAGCTGGTGGTGGGCCACCCGCTGGCGCCGCTGCACGCGCGCGCCGAGCTGGCGCCGGGCGAGCACCGGCTCGACGTGCGCGGCCTGGAGGTCAAGGACGCGCGCGGGCTCCCCGCCGTGCGCGGCGTGTCGTTCGTGGTGCGCGCGGGCGAGATCGTCGGCATCGCCGGCGTCGAGGGCAACGGCCAGCAGGAGCTGGTCGAGTGCATCGCCGGGCTCGCGCCCGCCGCCGCGGGGCGCGTCACGATCGGCGGGCGCGACGTCACCGCGCGGCCGGTGCGCGCGCGGTTCGCGGCCGGGCTCGCGCACATTCCCGGCGACCGGCTGAAGCGCGGGCTCGTGCCGCCGATGTCGCTGGCCGAGAACGTGGCGCTCGGGCGCGAGCGCGAGCCCGCGTTCGGACATGGGCCGATGCTGTCGCACGCGCGGCTCGCCGCCCGCACGCGCGAGCTGGTGGAGGAGTTCGACGTGCGGCCGCCGCGGCCCGATGCGCTGGCGCGGCAGCTGTCGGGCGGCAACCAGCAGAAGCTGGTGGCGGCGCGCGAGCTGACGCGCGGCGCATCGCTGGTGCTGGCGTCGCATCCCACGCGCGGCGTGGACCTGGGCGCGGTGGCGTTCCTGCACCGCCGGCTGCTGGCCGAGCGCGACGCCGGCAACGCCGTGCTGCTCGTGTCGTCCGAGCTGACCGAGATCCTGGCGCTCGCCGACCGCATCCTGGTGCTGTACGAAGGCCGGATCGTGCACGAGACCACGCCCGGCGCGACCGACGAGCGCACGCTCGGGCTGTACATGACCGGACGCCGGGGCCGCGCGGCGTGAGCCGGGCCCGGCTGCTCGCGCTCGCGGGCCCGCTGCTGGCGGTACTGCTCGCGCTCGCGGCGGGCGCGGTGTTCATCGCCGCGATCGGCGAGCGGCCGCTCGACATCTACGCGCTGATGCTGCGGGGCAGCTTCGGCAACGGCTATGGCTTCGGGCAGACGCTGTTCAAGGCCACGCCGCTCGTGTTCACGGGGCTGGCGGTGGCGCTCGCGTTCCGCGCGGGACTGTTCAACATCGGCGCCGAGGGTCAGCTCTACCTGGGCGCGTTCGCGGCCGCGATGACGGGCGTGTGGCTGGCGCCGCTGCCGGCGGTCGTGCTGCTGCCGGCGGCGCTGCTGGCCGCGGCGGCGGCGGGCGCGGCGTGGGGCGCGATCCCGGGGCTGCTCAAGGCGCGGTTCGGCTCGCACGAGGTCATCAACAGCATCATGCTCAACTTCGTCGCGTTCGCGCTCGTCTCCTACGCCGGGCACCGCGTGTTCCAGCCGGCCAGCGTGCGCACGGCCGAGATCGGCGCCGGCGCCCAGCTGCCGCGGCTCGACCGTGTGTGGCCGGCGCTGCGCGGCTCGCCCGCCAACGCGGCGCTGCTGCTGGCGCTGGCGGCCGCGGCGTTCACGGGCGTGCTGCTGTTCCGCACGCGTCGCGGGTACGCGCTGCGCGTCACCGGACTGTCGCCGGGCGCGGCGGAGTACGGCGGCATCCGCGTGGGCCCGACCCAGGCGCTGGCGATGACGATCTCGGGCGCGATCGCCGGTCTGGGCGGCGCCAATTTCGTGCTCGGCTACAAGCACTACTTCGAGCAGGGCTTCTCGGCCGGCGTCGGGTTCATCGGCATCGCGGTGGCGCTGTTGGCCGGCAACCATCCGGCCGGCGTGCTGGTGGCGGCGTTGTTCTTCGGGGCGCTGTCGTACGGCGGGCTCGTGATCAACGGGCGCGTGCCGAAGGAGCTGGTCGACGTGCTGCAGGGGCTCGTGATCCTGCTCGCGATCGCGCTGCAGGCGCAGTTCGAACGGCTGGCGCGCCGCCGGGGGCTGGCGTGAGCCGCGCCGGCGCCGGGCGCGGGAAGCGGAGGCGCGCGTGAGCGTGCTGCTGTTCCTCGCCGCCACGCTGCGCATCAGCGTGCCCTACGTGCTCGCGGCCTCGGGCGCGGCGCTGAACGAGCGCGGCGGGATCATCAACATCGCGCTGGAGGGCATGATGCTGAACGCTGCGCTCGCCTACGTGCTGGGAGCGTGGGCCGGCGGCAACGCCTGGCTCGGCGTGCTGTGCGCGATCGCGGCCGGAGTCGCCACCGCCGCGCTGCACGCGCTCGTCACCATCGTGGCGCGCGCGGACCAGATCACGAGCGGGCTCGGCATCAACCTGCTGGCGACGGGGCTCACGCGCTTCGTGCTGACCGCGGTGTTCCACTCGTCCTCCAACTCGCCGCGCGTGGTGGGCGTGGAGGCGTTGCCGATCCCCGGGCTCGGGGCGCTGCCCGCGCTCGGGCCGGTGCTGTCGCAGCCGCTCGTGCTGCTCACGCTGGCGCTGATCGCCGGCGGTCAGTGGCTCGTGTTCCACAGCGTGTTCGGGCTGCGGCTGCGCGTGGCGGGCGAGCGGCCCGAAGCCGCGGCCGCGCTGGGGCTGTCGGTGCCGCGGCTGCGCACGCTCGGGCTGCTGGCCTCGGGCGCGCTGGCCGGGCTCGCCGGCGCGTGGCTGGCGAGCGAGCAGCACTCGTTCACCGACGGCATGACCGGAGGACGCGGCTACATCGCGCTGGCGGCGATGATCGTGGGCAAGTGGACGCCGGTGGGCGCGGCGCTCGCCTGCCTGCTGTTCGGCGCCGCCGAGGCGCTGCAGATCGGGCTGCAGGGCTCGGCGTTCCCGAGCGAGCTGCTGCAGATGCTGCCGTACGTGGTCACCATGCTGGTGCTGGCCGGATTCATCGGGCGCGCCGTCGCGCCGCGCGCGATCGGCGTGCCGTTCGATCCCGAGGAGGCGTGATGGAGCGCGATCCGCAGCCGACGTCGTCACCCGCGCTGCCCACGCGCGATCTCGAGCGCCGCGTGCGCGAGGCGGTGGGCGCGATCCGCGCGCGCACCGCGCTCGCGCCGCGGGTCGCGTTCACGCTGGGCTCGGGGCTCGGCGGCGTGATCGACGCGCTGGAAGGCGCGGTCGAGTTCCCGACCGCGGAGCTGCCGCACTGGCCGCGCTCCACCGTGCCCGGCCACGCCGGCCGGCTCGCGCTCGGCACGTGGCGCAACGTTCCGGTCGTGGCGTTGTCGGGGCGCAGCCATCGCTACGAGGGCTACTCGCTCGATCGCGTCACGTTCGCGGTGCGCGTGATGCGCGCGCTCGGCGCCGGCACGATGATCTTCACCAACGCCGTCGGCGCGCTGAACCGCGACTACCTGCCGGGCGACGTGATGGTGGCGACCGACCATCTGAACTTCATCGGCCGCCGCGGATTGTTCACGCCCGCGGAGCTGACGGCCCGGCGGGCGGGCCGCACGGTGGCGGCGGTGTACTCCGCCGCGCTGCGCGAGCGGCTGGTGGCGGCGGCGATCGAGGCCGGCGTGCCGCTGCACCGCGGCGTGCTGGTGGGCGGGCACGGCCCGAGCTACGAGACCGCTTCCGAGGTGCGCATGGCGCGCGAGCTGGGCGGCGACGTGGCGTGCATGAGCACCGTGCACGAGGCCACCGTGGCCGCGCAGCTCGGCGCCGAGGTGGCGAGCCTGTCGTGCATCACCAATCGCGCGACCGGGCTGTCGGAGCGTCCGCTCGCGCACGACGAGGTCACCGAGGTCGCCGATCGCGCCGCGGTGCGGCTGGCCGCGGTGCTCGAACGGTTCCTCGCGGCCGAGTCGGGCGCCGATCGCTGACGCGACCGCCGTCCGCATCGCGCTCGCGCGCGCACGCCGACGGCGTCGTCGGCCGCCCCCGCTCACGTTCGCGGCGTCGTGGCATCGGAAGCTCGAGCGTGGCATCGCGCCGCGCGCGCGCCGGCCGATGCGGAGGAGCGACGGCGCCCGCCGCACTCCCTCCGGCGAGGTTCGCATGAAGCGATTCGTCATCGGGCTCGCGCTCGCCGTCCTGGGCGCGGCATCCGCGCTGCCGGTCGGGGCGCAGAGCGGATCGCCCGGCATGGCCGATACGACCGGCATGCGCGCATCGGGCGCGCTGCACGCCTCCAGGCGCGCGCGGGCCCCGCGCACGCACAAGCCGCGCAAGGCGACGGCGCGCCGCACCCGCGCCACGTCCGCGCGCACCCGCACGCGCACGCACCATCGCAGCACGCTCCGCACCACGGGCACGGGCACGAGATCGGGCATGGGCACGACGGGCACGAGCACGGGCACGGCCGGCGCGCCCGCCTCGCCTCGGCTCGACAGCTCGATGACGCGGCCAGTGACGCCCCCGGGCGGCACGCCGCCGTCCACGCCGGAGGGCGCTGGCACGGGCGCGACCGGCGCGACCGGAACCGCCAACGCGCCG
Organism: Candidatus Eiseniibacteriota bacterium; assembly: GCA_035691845.1. GTDB lineage: Bacteria > Eisenbacteria > RBG-16-71-46 > RBG-16-71-46 > RBG-16-71-46 > DASSIN01. Next base: position 5,082 of record DASSIN010000238.1, read on the forward strand.
CTCGATCTCAACACCGCGTCCCGCGATCAGCTGCTGACGCTGCCGGGCGTTTCCGCCGAGATCGCCGATCGCATCGTCGCGAGCCGGCCGTTCACGGGCACGAGCGACCTCGTGAGCCGCGGGATCCTGACCCAGGCGCAGTACACGCTGCTGCAGAGCCGCGTCACCGTCACCACCACGCCCCACTGACGTGCGCGTCGTCCGCCCCCCGCCGGCGCGCACGACGCCGACGGCGGCGCACGTTCGCGGGGCGGGCCGCATCATAATCATGGAACGCCGCAGCGCGGCGGGCCGGCGGGCGCGACGGACGCCCGCGGCACGCTGCGCTGCGGCCGGGCGGACGGCGCCCACGCGTGGAACGCCTCATCGAGGGTGGGCGTCACGCGCAGCGAACGGCCCTCGCCACGGTTCGGCTCATGAGACTTCGCATCGCAGTCCTGCTTGGAATCGCGGGCGTGATGGGCGCGCCGGGCGCGGCCCGTCCGCAACCCGCGACCGCCGTGGTCGCGAGCGTCACCGCCGGCGCCCCCGACTCGATCGCCACCGGCACGTCCCGCACGCGCCGCGGCCACACCCGCACCACCGTGCACTCGACCACGCGCACGTCCAGCTACGCCCACCCGCACCGCCGCCACGCGCGGCGCGCGACCGGCGTCACCAAGTCGACGCACACGACCACGCGCACCACCCACGTGAAGAAGCCGACGCGCGCGCTGCCCGCGGACAATGGCGGCGCGCACTCGACCCCCGAAGCCGACTCGATGGCCACGCGGCAGGTGATCGAGCAGACGCCGACCAACGACACCTCCACCGTGCGGGAGCGCACGCGCACGACGACCGTCGGCGGCGCCCCGCCCGGCACCACCGGCGCCCCGCCCGGCGCGCTCGTGAATCTCAACACCGCGACGCGCGACGAGCTGATGACGCTGCCCGGCATCGACGGCACGCTGGCGGACCGCATCATCGCGGGCCGGCCCTACGCGCTGATCGCCGACCTGCAGACGCGCGGCATCCTGACCCAGCCCGAGTACATCCGCGTGGAGCGGCGCATCGAAGTGACACCATGATCCACGGTTCCCGGCGTTCGCGGCGACTGGCCGAGGCGGTGCGCACGCTGCTGGCGTGGGCGCTGATCGCGGCCGCCGCGTGGCTCGCGAACGGCGGCAGCGCGCTGGCGTCCGCGCCGGCCGCG
>DASSIN010000239.1:0-19716 GCA_035691845.1 Candidatus Eiseniibacteriota bacterium
TGGCGCGGGCGCGGCGCGAGGTGGCGGCGGGCGAGGGCGGCGTGATCGCGCTGCCGGCGCGCGCGAGCGGCATCGTGTTCTGGCGCGTGCGGCTCGCGCGGCGTTCGGGCGGCAGCGAGCAGCAGAGCGGCCGCGTCGCGCTGGTGCGATAGCCCGGACGTGACGCATCCGGCGCGGGCGGGGGCGACCTTTGGAGTATGCCCGCACCTACCGAGGGACCGTAGCGGCAAGGCCCGCCAGGGGGCTAGCGTGTCTCACAAGGAGGACCCATGAGCGATAACGGCGCCCGTGGTGGCGCGATCGTCGGTCCGCTGTGGTTCGCGGCGTGGCTGTTCACCATCGGCTACCTGCGGCTCGCGTTCTGGAAGGCGGTGGCCGCGTTCTTCGTGTGGGCGTACTTCCTGGGCGCGGCGGCCGCCAGAAAATAGCGCCAGCTCCCCGTTCGAATGTTGCAGAGGAGGCAGTCATGAAACGGTTCGCGAGCATCGTTCTGGCCGCGACGCTGGTGGTCGTCGGCGTCGCGCCGACGCTCGCCCAGCGCGAGCGTGACGACCGCGGGCAGCGCACCGAAGCCCCCGGCCGGAAGACCGCGCCCGGCCAGAAGAAGAAGTCCGAGCGCAACACACCCCCGCGCCGCGGCGAACGGGGCCCGGCGCAGCAGCCCGCCCGGGCGCCCGCGGCGCGCCGCGAGCGGCCGCCGTACCGCGGCGGCGCTCCCGCACAGCACCCGCGTTCGCAGATCCTGGTGCAGCGCGGCTGGCCCATCCACCGCCCGATGCCGCGCGCCTATCACCGCCCCGGCGTGGTGGTGCGCGTGCACCCGGCGATCTTCCTGCCGGTGATGGTGTGGACCGCCGCCGTGATCACGACCCCGCCGCCGCGCGCGGACCTGGTGTGGGAGAACGCGATCACGCTCTACGACGAGGACGACTGGACCGAGTTCACGCTCGACGCCAACGCCCGCGGCTCGGCGTTGTACCTGAACGTCGAATCCGGCCGCGTGCAGTTCGACTGGGCCGAGATCACGTTCGCCAACGGCCAGGCGCAGGTCGTGGACATGCGGCAATGGACGCGCGGTCCTGGCTCGTATTCGATCATGGATCTCCCGCGCAGCCGCATCGTCGACCACGTCCGCGTCCTGGCGCGGGCCTCGAGCAGCCGCGCCCGCGTGTCACTGAGCGTGGAGCGGTAGCACGGAGCATCCGCCGACCCCGGCCGCGGGCCGGCGGGTGCGTGCTGCCCATCCCCGCACCAGCTGGGGACAGCTCGAGCTGCGTTACCGATGACCCGGGCCATCATCCGCACGACAGCACCGCCACCGCCTCGATGTGGGGGGTGTGGGGGAACAGGTCGAAGGGGGTGACCTGGTCCAGGCGGTAGCCGTGGGTGGCGAAGTCCTTCACGTCGCGGGCGAGCGTGGCGGGGTTGCAGCTCACGTACACCACGCGCTCGGGCTTCAGCTCCGCCACCCGGAACACGACGCGCGTGTGAAGGCCGGCACGGGGCGGATCCACCACCACCACGCGCGGGCGGTGATCGCCCCACGGCGGCGGGGCCTCGCCCCGTGCCCACGTGCGCAGCACCGGGCGCGCCTCGCCCAGCGCGAAGCTGGCGTTCCCGATGCCGTTGCGCGCCGCGTTCGCGCGCGCGCGGGCCACCGCGTCCGGCACCGACTCGACCCCGACGGCGCGCCCGGCCGCGCGCGCCAGCAGCAGCGTCAGCGTGCCGGTGCCGCAGTAGAGATCGAGCACGGTGTCGCCGGACGACAGCGCGGCCGCCTCGATCGCGGCCGCGTACAGCCGCTCGGCCTGGGCGGAGTTCGTCTGCAGGAACGCGTTGGCGGTGGCCTCGAACTCGAGCCCGAGCAGGCGCTCGACCACCACGCCGTCGCCCACCAGCGCGCGCTCCTCCTCGCCGAACGCCACGTTCGCGCGGCTGCGGTTCGTCAGCAGCGTGACCGTCTTCACCTCATCCGATAGCGAGGCGACCTCGGTGGCCCAGGCTTCGAGCCCGCGCAGGTCGTCGCCGGCGGCGACCAAGTGCACGGCGCACTGGCGGGTGGCGGGCAGGTGGCGGACGGTGAGGTAGCGCGCCACGCCCTCGTGCCGCCCGGGGTGGTAGGCCCGCCAACGGTGCTCCCGGGCGAACCGCTGGGTGAGTCGCACCACCGCAACCGTCAGCTCGCTCGGCAGCAGGCAGGTCTCGAGCTCGAACACGCGGTCGAACGTGCCGCGCTCGTGCAGGCCCAGGACCGGCGTCCCATCCGGGGCGGGATGGAAGCTGAACTCCATCTTGTTGCGGTACCGGAACGGCCGGGGGGCCGGAACGATGGGGCGCACGGGGGGCGTTCCAACCCCGGCGAGGTGAACGAGTGTCTCAACCGTCTGACGCTGCTTGGCCGCCAGTTGCGCGGCGTAGGCGAGGTCCTGGAAGCGGCAGCCGCCGCAGCGCTGGTCGCGGAAGTGGGGGCAGGGCGCCTCGACCCGCTGGGGCGAGCCGGCCGCGATCGCCTCGACCCGCGCTTCGGCCCAGCCGCGCTTCACCCGGGTGACCCGCGCGTGCACCCGGTCGCCGGGCAGTCCGCGGTCCAGGAACACGGCGCGGCCTTCGTGGCGCGCCAGCGCCTTGCCGCCGAGGACGAGATCCTCGACGTCCAGCGTCAGCAGCTCGTGAACTCTCACGGAAGCGTCGCGCGAAGCGGCGGGCTCGTGCGCAATGGATGTGGACCGGGGCGGGCGGGAGGCGCAGGCTTTACCGCAGCGAAGTTCTGGAACCACCTGCAGGGGTACGGCGTTCAATCATCACCGTCTCCCCAGCGCAACCTAGCAAACGCTAGCATAAGGAGGATGTTCATGCGACACCACGTGACCCGGTGGCTGCGCGCGTGTGTCCCGGCGCTCGCCCTCGCGGTCGGGCTCGTGGGCGCGGCCTGGGCGGACAACGACGACGATCGTGCCGGCGGCACGCCGTGGCTCGGCGTGTACACGCAGGCGATCACACCCGAGATGCGCGAAGGGCTCGACCTGCACGGCGACAACGGCGTGCTGGTGAGCCGCGTGGTGCCGGGCAGTCCGGCGGACCGCGCGGGCGTACGGCACGGCGATGTGATCACGCGCTTCGGATCGCACGCCGTCACGACCCCCGAAGAGCTGGCGGATCTGGTGCACGACATGGGCGTGAACCAGATCACCTCGCTCGAAGTGGTGCGTGACGGCGACACCCGCACACTGACCGCGAAGATCGGCGTGCGTGGCGAGACGGGCGACAACGACGAGTCGCCGGCGCCACCCGCGCCGCCCGAGCCCGAGATGCGCGGGCACGGGCAGGCGCCCGAGGCGCCGGAAGCGCCGCCCGCGCCGGGAGTGGATCAGGACGACCACGACGGCCACGCCGACATGGATCGCGACGACCAGGGCGACAGCCAGGACGGCGACAAGGACGACGACTCCGGCGACGACGACAACTCCGCACCGCGCGTGCGGCACATGGAGATCCATCGCAACGACATGCCGATGGCGCCGATGACGCCGATGCCCGGCATGATGATGAATCGCGGGCGGCTGGGCGTGCGCGTCGAGGACCTGTCGGGCGATCTCGGCAGCTACTTCGAGGTGCCGGGCGGCCGCGGCGTGCTGATCGTGAGCGTCGAGGACGACTCGCCGGCCGGGCATGCGGGTCTGCGCGCGGGCGACGTCATCACCGCGGTGGACGGGCAGCCGGTGCAGGACTCGCAGTCGCTGGTCAACGCGCTGTCCGGCAAGAGTGGCCACGTGTCGCTCGACGTCACGCGCAAGGGTCAGCGGCGGCAGGTCGAGGCCACGCTCGATCGCGCCGACCGCGCGCCGGGCATGATGATGCGCGTGCCGCGCGGCGGCTCGTTGGAGATGAACGACCGCCGCCAGTCGAACAGCGATCGTCAGGATCTCGAGCGCGAGATCCAGCGGTTGCGCAAGGAGATCGACGACCTGGAGAAGCGGCTGGACGACAAGAACTGAAGACTCGGGGGGCGCCGGCCGGATCCGTTCCGCCGTGAAGCACGCGCGCGACACGCGGGCGTGCTGGGAGCGGTGAGGCGCAGCGCGGCGCTCCTCGTGCATGCAGGGCCCGGCGCGGTCGGCCGGGCCCTGATCGTTTGCGGCGCGGGGCTCCCGAATCCCGTCGACCGGCGCCGGCGGCGGGCGTAGGCTCGCGCCCGCCCATCCGCCCGGCTGCCCCCCGCATCGCGCCACCGCTCCCGCAGCCGCGCGGGCCGCTCCCCGGCCCCATGCCGGGGTCACCCGCCGCGCCCGCCCGCCGCGGTCGCAGGGAAGGAGCCGCGATGCTTCATCTCGACACCGGCAACACGGCGTTCATGCTGATCTGCAGCAGCCTGGTGATGCTGATGACGCCGGGGCTGGCGTTCTTCTACGGCGGGCTCGTCGGCCGCAAGAACGTGCTCGCGATCATGATCCAGAGTTTCATCTCGCTGTGCTGGACCACGGTGATCTGGTACGTGTGCGGCTACTCGCTGTGCTTCTCGGGCGACGTGGGCGGCGTGATCGGCAATCTCGACATGGCGTTCCTGCGCCACGTGAACCTGCTGTCGCCGTCGCCCAACGACAGCATCCCGCTGATCGTGCACGTGGCGTATCAGATGATGTTCGCGATCATCACGCCGGCGCTGATCACCGGCGCGTTCGCCAACCGCGTGACGTTCAAGGCGTACTTCATCTTCCTCACGCTGTGGCTGCTGCTGGTGTACTTCCCGTTCGTGCACATGGTGTGGGGCGGCGGGCTGCTGGCGCGCTGGGGCGTGCTCGATTTCGCCGGCGGCATCGTGGTGCACAACATCGCCGGCATCGCGGCGCTGGCGTCGGTGTTCTACGTGGGCCGCCGCCGGGTGCAGGACCAGGGCCCGCACAGCATTCCGCTGGTGGCGCTGGGCACGGGACTGCTGTGGTTCGGCTGGTACGGCTTCAACGCCGGCAGCGAGTTCCGCGTGGACGCCACCACGGCCACCGCGTTCATCAACACCGACCTCGCCGCCTCGTTCGCGGGCGTGGCGTGGATGCTGGTCGAGTGGGCGGCGACGCGGCGGCCGAAGTTCCTGGGGCTGCTGACCGGCTCGGTGGCCGGGCTCGCCACCATCACGCCGGCCGCCGGCTACGTGTCGCCGCAGTCGGCGGTGCTGATCGGGATCGTGTCCGGGGTGGTGTGCTACTACGCCGTGGCGCTCAAGAACCGTCTGCAGTGGGACGACGCGCTCGACGTGTGGGGCGTGCACGGCGTGGGCGGGTTCATCGGCATCGTGATGCTGGGCGTGCTGGCCAGCCGCGCGTTCAACCCCGCCGGCGCCGACGGGCTGCTGGCGGGCCACCCGGAGTTCTTCGTCAAGCAGTGCGTGGCGGTGGTGCTGTCGTCGGCGTGGGCGTTCGCGTTCACGCTCGGCATGCTGTGGCTGATCGATCGCGTGACGCCGGTGCGCGTGGAGGAGGCGCACGAGCAGATCGGCCTGGACGAGGCGCTGCACGGCGAGCGGGCGTACATCGAGATGGCGTAGCGCGGCACGGCTCGCCGCCGCCAGCTTCGACAACGGCGGCGGCGAGGCCCTAGTCTGCCGCGATGCCACGCCCCACCCTCGCCCGGTTCTGTCCCCGCTGCGGCACGCCGCTCGAGCACCGCGACGACCACGGGCAGCTGCGCCCCACGTGCCCGGCGTGCGGGTTCGTCTACTACCGCAATCCGGTGCCCGCGGCGGGCGTGATCCTCGAGCATCGCGGCGGCGTGCTGATGGTGAAGCGCCGCTACGAGCCGCGCGCCGGCGCGTGGTGCCTGCCGGCGGGCTTCATGGAGTACGGCGAGACGCCGCAGCGCTGCGCGGTGCGTGAATTGAGCGAGGAGACCGGGCTGCTGGCGCGCCTCGTCGGGCTGTTCGGCGTGTACGCCGGGCTCGACGATCCGCGCGTGCGCTCGGTGCTGATCCTCTATCTCGCCGAGCGCGTGAGCGGGCGGCTCACGCCCGGCGACGACGCCATCGACGCGCGCTATTTCCCGCGCCGCAAGCTGCCCCGCGCGATCGCGTTCACGTCCCACCGCGTGGCGCTGCGCGAATATTTCGGCGGCAAGACGCCGCTGCCGCTCTAGCCCGGGCGCCGCCGGCGGTCTGGCCCGCTCCTTGCCCTTGGGCCCGGCGTTCACGCGAGCCCGGCGCCCCTCCGGGCGGGCGGACAGGAGCCGAACCCCATGCACAGGTTGATGCTGGCCGCGCTGGCCGCGGCCGTTCTCGTGCCCGCGCCGCTCCACGCGCAGACGTTCAGCGCGCGGAGAATGGCCATGGGTGGCGTGGTTCTGGCCGGCGCCGGGTCCGGCGCCGACGCGGCCAACGTGGCCTATCGCGCCGTGCCCGCGGCCGGTCCCGGTCCGACCTCGCTGTCGCTGCCGCTCGGGCTGATTCCGTTCCTCGCCCACCTGCCGACGTTCGATCCCAACGATCCCCGCTTCAACGTCTACGCGCTGGCGAACGATCTGTACAATCCGCCCTGGAACCTGCAGCTGTCCTCGCCGCACACGCCGTCCAACGACATCACGGTCGAGGTCGCGCGCAACAGCCTGGCGATCGACCTGGGCGACGTGGCCAGCGTGTTCCCGCACGACCACTCGGTGCTCGGCGCCACGATCAACGGTCCGTCGTACACGTTCGGGTTCCGGGGGCTGCCGCTGTTCGTGGGCGCGGGCCCGCTGGTGGAATACGACAACGACCTGAAGCTCGATCCCGCGCTCGACCGCGCGCTGCACGGCGGCGCGTTCGCGCCCGACACCCGCTACGGGCTCACCGATCGCGGCCAGGCGCAGGCGGCGGCCGGCGTGCAGCTGGGCTGGGCGCAGTCGGTGCTGGGCGCGGGCGATCCGCGCACGGGCGGCTCGCGGTTGTACGCCGGCATGCGTGTCAAGCTGATGCGCGGGCTCGCCTACGGCTCGGCCGACAACGCGCTGTCGTTCTCCACCAGCGACACGCTGTTCGGGACGAGCCCGATCGCGGTCCATTACGACGCCACGCTGCGCGACGCCGGCTGGGACGGCGGCGGATTCGGGCGCGGGCTCGACCTGGGCGCGGTGTGGGTGGCGGGCGGGATCGAACTCGGGCTCGGTGTCGACGACATCGGCACGCGCATCGACTGGAAGGTGCGCGAGAGCGTGGTGTCGCGCGATTCGGTGACCGGGCAGACCGTGCAGCAGGTGATCGATTCCGCGGCGGCGTTCACGAGCACGGTGCCCACCACCGTCACCGCCAGCGCGCTGGTGCCGGTCGGCCCCTGGACGCTGGCGGCCGACGTGCAGCGCGGCGTCAACGCCACGCTCGGCCACGCCGGGATCGAGCGCTGGCTCGGGATGTGGGCGATCCGGGCGGGCGGCAACGTGGACGCCAATCGCATGGTGCAGGGCGCGGTCGGCACCGGCGTGCGGCTCGGCAGGATCGGGCTCGACCTGGCGCTCGCCTCCCACAGCCGCAACGTGACGCGCGCGCGCGCGCTCGAGCTGGGCGCCGGCGTCTCGCTCTACCACGCGGCGGCGCGGTGAGGCGGGGGGCGCGGTGGTGCGGGGCGGCGATCGCGCTCGCGGCGCTCGCCGGCTGCGGCGATCGCCGGCTGGTGCTGGACGTGGACGTGTTGAGCTACATCGACCCCGCCTACACATCGGCCACGTTCGGCCCGGTGATCGCGGTGCCGGGCGGACTCGCGCCCGGCGAGAAGGCGGTGGTCTCGAACCAGAGCGTCAATCTGCTGGAAGGGCTGCCGGACGCGATCCAGGTCGAGAGCGTGTCGTTCTCGCTGGGCGCGGCGTTCGTGGACTCGACCGGCTCGGGCTCGGACACGCTGCGCGTCTACCTGTCGGGTCCGAACGACGATCCGATGAGCGCCCCGCCGGTGATCGAGCAGGCCGTCACGCTGACCCCGGGCGTCACCGACACGCTGGCCCTGAACGTGGACGGCGATGCGCGCGTGCGCGCGCTGTTCCAGGACCGCAGCATGCGGCTGTCGTTCACGACCTCGCTGCGCGGCCCGGATTCCGGCGCGTCGCTCACCGGGCGCTACGCGCTCACCCGGCTCCACGCCACGGTGATCGGAGGTCGCGCAGGCTGGTAGGGAGGCCGCTCGACGCCACGGATGGCGAACGGCCCGCCGGGATCCCCGGCGGGCCGTGTTGTTCGAGGCCGGGCGCTCATGCACGCCGCGGCCCTGCGCCCGGGCCGGGGCGCGCGCCTACGCCCAGGCCGATGCGCGCCGCGCGGTCTCGTGTCCGCCGAGCGTGGTCGCGACCACCGCGGCCGCGAGCTGGGCGCGGTCCAGGTCGAACCCGTCGAACGGCTCGCCGTCGCGCTTGTTCGACAGGTTGAGCACGCCCACCAGCTTGTTGTTGTGCACCAGCGGCACGCAGATGAACGAGTCCGAGTTGTAGACCTCGCGGCCGGTGTGGTGCGCGTCGCCGGCGTCCTCGCGCACGCGCACGAACAGCGGCTTGCGGTTGTGCGCAACCCAGCCGGCGATGCCCTGGCCGATGCGCACGCGCACCTTGTCCACGACGCTGGACGACAGCCCGCGGGAGGCCACGATGGTGAGCGCTTCGCGCGAGCCGTCGAGCAGCATCAGGCTGCAGCGGTCGATGCGGAAGTATTCGCAGAACCAGTCCACCAGCGTGGGCGGGAACTGCGCCACGTCGTGCTCCTGGGCGAGCAGCAGCGCGACCTCCTTCATGAACCGCACCGTGCGCTGCAGCTCCACCATCTTGGCGCGCGTGGCGTTCAGCTCCGAGTACGCCTCGGACAGGTGCTGGGTGGCGGCCGCCGACTGCTCCTCGAGCGCCTCGAGCGTGGACTTCACGCGCGCCAGCTCCTGCTGGTAGCGCGTGGAGTGCTTGTCGAGCTGCGCGATCTCGGACGCCAGCATCTCCACCTGCTTCGCCTTGGACCGGTTGTCCTGCTCCAGCTCGGCCGCGTGCGCGTTCAGCTTCTGCAGCTTCTCCTGGAACTCGGCGCCGGCCGAGGCCGGAGCCTGCGCCGGGCCCGCGGCCCCGGCCGACTCGCGCGTCGCGCGCCACAGGTGCTGCGCCAGCGCCAGGCCGGCCATGCTCTTGACCGGAATCAGCTCGCCCACCACCTTGCTGCCGAACGCGTCCTTGCGCTCGCTCGCGATCGTCAGCAGCCCGATCACGTCCTCCTGATCGGCGACCGGCATGCACAGGCACGATTGCCAGTGCGTGACGGGCGAGATCGCGGCCAGCGCCGGCGCCTCGGTGGGGGCGGGCTCGTAGTGGGGCGCCGCGCCGAACAGCCGCGCCAGCACGGTGCCGCGGTCGCGATGATTGAAAAATGCACTGGGGTGGAAGAACTTTCGCACGAGCCGCGCGGGAAGATGGTCCACCGGCAGGTGGATGTCGCGGCGCACGAGCCGCTGGCCCTGGCGCTCGTAGACGGACACGAGCGCGTCGCGCGACACCTCGTAGAACGCCAGCGAGGCGCGCCAATCCGAGCGCACGGCCTGCAGATAGCCGAGGAACTCGAACACGACGGCCTCGGTGTCGCGCGACTGCGTGAGGCGGTCGGAGATGTCGCGAAGGTCGAACTTGGACATGGCGGCCCTCCCTGGAGACCCGAACGGACGCCGGGCACTCGCAATCGCCGTGCCGGGCAGACCGGAGCCCGTGTTAGGCTGGCCCAACAGGCCACGCATCGTCTCCCGGAGGTTCCCCATGCCCAAGCTGATTGCGGATCGACCGGTGCTGCACACGACGTCGGCGCTCACGCAGGTCATGGCCGAGGCGAAGGCGCGCGAGCTCGCCGGCGAGCGCGTGCTGCACCTGGAGCGGGGCGAGCCCGATTTCGAAACGCCGCCGCACATCGTCGAGGCGCTGGCGGCCGCGGCGCGCGGCGGCGAGACGCACTATCCCGACGCGCGCGGTGTCATGGCGCTGCGCGCGGCGCTGGTCGAGAAGCTCGCGCGCGAGAACGGCATCCTCGCGCACCCCGACGACGTCGTGGTCACGAACGGCGGCACCCACGGGCTCTACCTGGTGTTCCAGGGGCTGCTGTCGGCCGGCGACGAGCTGCTGGTGCTGTCGCCGCACTGGATGGCGATCCCGAAACTGGTGGGGTTCGCCGACGGCGCCACGATGCGCACGCTGCCGGCGTACCTGGAGCTGCAGGAGGGGGCGTGGGGCGCGGCCGAGCTGGCGAACCGGATCGCCGCCACGCTGCGACCGAACACGCGCGGCATCTACCTCAACACCCCCAACAATCCGACCGGGGCGGTGCTGAACCGCCAGCAGCTGGAGGCGATCGCGGCCGTGGCGCTCGAGCACGATCTGTGGGTGGTGAGCGACGAGGCCTACGAACACCTGGTGTTCGACGGCGTCCGCCACGTGAGCTTCGCATCGCTGCCGGGCATGGCCGAGCGCACCGTGTCGGTGTTCACGTTCTCCAAGTCGTACGCGATGACCGGCTGGCGGCTGGGCTACGTGGTCACGCCGCCCGCGATGCGGCCGGTGATGGGCCCGCTGCTGTCGTTCTACACCACGCACGGCGTGTTCCCGTCGGTGCAGCTCGCGGGACTGGCCGCGATCACCGGTCCGCAGGCCGCGGTGGAGACGATGCGGGCCGCCTACGAGCAGCGCCGCGACGCGCTGCTGGCCGGGCTCGAAGGCCAGAGCGCGGTGCACGCGCCCGTGCCGCACGGCGCGTTCTACGCGTTCGCCAACGTGGCCGGCGCGCGCGCCGGACGCGACATCTGGACGCTGGTGCGCGAGTGGCTGGCGATGGGCGTCGCGGTGCTGCCCGGCACGGCGTTCGGGCCCGGCTACGACGACTGGGTGCGGCTGTCGCTCGCGACGCGCGCCGAGGACGTGGTCGAGGCCGCGCGCCGGCTGCACGACCACGCGCTATCGGCGGTGCGCGCATGATGCGCTTCTGCCCGGAGTGCGGGCGCGGCTATCCGCTGGCGGTGGTGGCGTGCCCGCGCTGCCGGGTCGCGCTGGTGGACGAGCCGGTCGAGCGCGACGCCGACGGCGACACGCCGCCCGTGATCGTGCACCGCGTGCCCGACGCCGCGGCCGGATCGCTGCTGGTCGGCATGCTGCGCCATCACGGCGTGGAGGCCGTGCTGCGCAGCGCCACGCTGCCGGGGTACGGCACCGTGCGCCGCGACTGGTCGACGGTCGAGTGGGGCGAGATCCTGGTGCCGAGGATCGAGGCCGAGGAGGCGCGCGCGCTGATCGCCGACTACCTGGCCGCGCTCGAGGGCGGCGGTGTGGTGCGCGACGAGGACGTGGAGGACGCCGGCCCGAAGTGGTGAGGCCGGCGGTCGGCGGTCCGGCGTCCGCCGGGCCGCGCGCGGTCAGCGGCGTTTCGTCCGCGGGGGCCGACCGTCGCGCGCGTCGCGGGAGTCCTTCGCGCGGCCGCTCCGGCGCGCGCGGCGTTCGGCGTCGATGTCGTCCTTCAGCGCCTGCGGCAGCTCGATCACCTCGTCCGCGTCGCCCGCATCGCCGTCCTCGTCGTCCTCGTCGTCGTCCACCTCGATCACGAACTCGCCGTTCACGCGCTGCGGCACGATCACGCGCATCAGCGCGGCGGCGAACACGTCCTCCATGGTCTCGACCATGATCAGCTCGAGCCGCTCGCGCACCTCGGCCGGGATGTCGTCCAGGTCCTTCTCGTTGGCGGCCGGCACCACCAGCGCGCGGAACCCGGCGCGGTGCGCGGCCAGCGCCTTCTCGCGCAGTCCGCCCACCTGCAGCACCTTGCCGCGCAGGCTCACCTCGCCCGACAACGCCACATCGTGGCGGATCGGCCGGTCGGACAGCACCGAGGCGAGCACGAGCCCGATCGTGACGCCCGCGGAGGGCCCGTCCTTCGGCACGCCGGCGGCGGGGAAATGGATGTGGATGTCGTAGTTCGAGAACGCCTCGGCGTCGATCTCCAGCAGGTCCGCGCGCGAGCGCACGTACGAGTGCGCCGCCTGCACCGACTCCTTCATCACCTCGCCCAGCTGTCCGGTGGTGACCACCCGGCCGCTGCCCGGCATCTTCAGCGCCTCGACCACCAGGATCTCGCCGCCGGCCGCGGTCCACGCCAGTCCGGCCGCGACGCCGACCTCGTCGTTCTTGCCCGCCATCTCGGGCGTGTACACGCGATGTCCGAGGTAGCGCTCGAGCCGCGCGGCTGGCACCTCGTGCCGGCGCGTGTCGCCGCTGGCGCGCGCGCGCGCCACCTTGCGGCACACGGTCGCGATCTGGCGCGCGAGCCCGCGCACGCCGGCTTCCAGTGTGTAGTGCCGCACCATCGCGCGCAGCGTCTCCTCGGGCAGCTTCACGTCGCGGGCGGTGAGCCCGTGCTCGGCCAGCTGTCGCGGCACCAGGAACCGGCGCGCGATCTCGAGCTTCTCGTTCTCGCCGTAGCCGGGCACTTCGATCAGCTCCAGCCGCTCCTGCAGCGTGTCGGGCACCATCTCGAGGTTGTTCGCGCACATCAGCAGCACGACGTGCGACAGGTCGACCGCGAGCCCCAGGTAGTGGTCGAGGAAGTGCGTGTTGGTGTCGGGATCGAGCAGCTCGAGCAGCACCTCGAGCGCGCCGAGGCCGCCTTCGCCCACCAGCCGGTCGACGCCGTCCACCATGAGCACGGGGTTGAACACGCCGGCGTCGCGCAGCGCGCGCACGATCTTGCCGGGCTGGGCGCCGGGGAACGTGCGCGGCACGCCGCGCAGGTCGCCCGCGTCGCTGGTGCCGGACACGCTGATGCGCGCGAACGGACGCTGCAGCGCGTGCGCGACGGCCGCGCCCAGCGAGGACTTGCCGGTGCCGGGCGGACCGACCAGGCACAGCGCGGGACCCGGCAGGTCGGGCTTGAGGCGCCGCACCGCCAGGTACTCCACGATGCGCTCCTTGGCCTTCGGCAGCCCCAGGTGCTCGCGCTCGAGCACCTCGTGGACGCCCGCCAGCTCGGCGTCCTCGGGGGCGAACTTCTCCCACGGCATGGACCACAGCCACTGGAGGTAGGCGCGCACCTGGCCGGCCTCGGGGGAGCCGGGCGGCATGCGGCGCAGACGGTCCATCTCGCGCTGCGCCTGACGCGCCACGTCCACCGGCAGGCTCGTGACCGCGGGACGTCCTGGGGCGGGCGTGCGGATCTCGTCCAGGGACGGTGCGGCCGCGGTCGCACGCATGCTGCGGGCTCTGCGGTTGGCGCCGGGTTCTCGAGCGGGACGGGCCAAGGGTCTCTCCGTGACGGGCGTCGCTGCGGGAGCTGGATTGTGACGGTGAGGGGGTTCGGCCACCCGTTGCGATAAGCAAATCCTTCGCCGGGAGCGTGGAAAATGCGCAGCCATCGGGCGCTCCGCCCGCAGGTGCCGGCGAGCCAAGCTGTTGGCTGTGGGGCGCCACGAGTTCCCAGCGTTTGTGGGGTTGGCCGGGGTGAACCCCGCATCCCGCCAATTACTTATCGGATTCGCGCGCAACGCCGACGCGAGCGGGTCGGCTGACAGGTCCCGAACGAATGGTGAAGAAATCGCTCACCTGCACGATCGGGCGGCCACTCGGTCACGCGAGGTGGACCAGCGCGCACACGCCCCAAACGAAGACCTCCGCCCGGGCGACTGCCCGGACGGAGGCCACGCGGGTACGAACCGCGCCTAGCGGTAGTAGATCGTCTTGATCGAGCCCCAGCTCGTGCGCTGCGCCGGGACGGCCGTGCACTCGGCCGGGGAGGCCGACGCCGAGTTGTGCGGCACCGGGTTGGCGGTGACGGTGAAGTCCGACAGGTTGTTGTCGGTGTCGGTGACGCCGCCGCCGTTGCGAACCTCGCCCTGCTGGTTGGTCGTGCCACCCGCCGGGCTGCCCTCGGAGCAGTTCGCGGTCGAACCGTACGCCACGAAGTCCACCACCACGGCGCTGTTGGCCGTTGGGCACGTGCCGCCGTTCGGGCTGCCCGAGCTGACGAGCGCGATCTTGCCGGCCGTGGCGCTCATGTTGATGACGGTGCTGGACAGGTCGGGCGTCACCGGGAAGGCGCCGCCGGTGGTGCCGGTCGAGCCGAGCGCGATCATCAGGTAGCCGCACGGCTTGATCGAGGTTCCGGGCGGGAACGCGAACGTGTTCGTGTTGTTGAACGTCCCGGTGGCGGAGCTGTAGAACAGCGCCCACCCGCTGACGTCGACAGTCGCGTTGCTCACGTTGAGCAGCTCGACGTAGTCGCGCGTGTAGGTGGGGCTGCCGGTGCTCGCGCCGCCGCCACCGTACGTCTGGCTGAAGCGCACGGCGTTCGATGCCAGCGCCGGGCCCGCCATCAGCGACACCACCGCGCACGTCAACACCGTCTTAGCCATTCGGTCCATGTTGTCCCTCCGATGTCGAGCGGGATACGAGAGCCGGAGACCCAATGGTTCGGGCGCCGGAGGAATCCGTTTGGCGAGCTCGCGGGCAGGCCATGGACGGTGATTGCCGATCACGAGCTTATCGAATGCGCGCCAGCGGGTCCACGAAAAGCCCGCGAAACATGCCGTGAACGGCATGTTTCCGCGCCACCGTGTCGCTAGGGAGACACCTCGACGGGCGCGCGCGGTCGGCTGGCGCGAATCCAGAGGTGCACCGCGTTCGCGAGCAGGAAACAGGCGAACACGCGTGACAAAATGACAGCCGACAGGCGATGCGCCAGCAGACTGCCGAGCGGACTGCCCAGCGCCGCGCCGATCGCGAGCAGCGGCACGAACCGCCACGCGACGTGGCCGAGCCGATGATGCTCGAGCGTGCCGGCCGGAGCGGTGACGAGGATTACCGCCAGCGACGTGCCCTGCGCCGCCTGCTGGGGCATGCCGAGCAGCAGGGTGAACGCCGGCACCGCGATGATGCCGCCGCCCACGCCCATGTAGCCGGCCGTGAGCCCGAGCACGGCCCCCACGGCGAGATCGATCGCCGCCGCCGCCGCGCCGGAGAGCGGGACGCCGTGCGCGGCCGGGGCGCGCCACAGCAGTCGCACCGCCACGAGCCCGAGGAACACCGCGAACGCGCGCGCGAGATCGCGCGGGCGGGTGCGGCGCGCGAGCCGCGCGCCCCAGCGCGCGGCGAACACGCTCGCCAGCGCGACGAACGCCGCGGTCATCCACGCGACGTTCCCGTGCAGCGCGTAGACCACGATCGCCGTGAGCGCCGTGGCGCCCACCACGGCGATCGAGGTGCCGTGCGCCTGGTGCTGGCCGAGCCCGAACGGGCCGGTCAACAGCGGCACGAGCAGCAGGCCGCCGCCCACGCCGAACAACCCGCCCGCCAGACCCGCCGCCGCACCGGCGAGCGCGATCCCGAGCGGGTGGCGGCCCATCCGTGCGCTGTGGAGCCCTAGTTCAGCGTCTCGGTGTGCTGCACCAGCCGCACCACGTCGGCGAAGCGTGTCGCCGCGGTCGGCGCGCCCAGCACCACCGCGATCAGGTTGCGGCCGCCGGTGCGCAGCCACGCCGCGAAGCAGTAGCCCGCCTCGTTGATGAAGCCGGTCTTGCCGCACGCGATCTCGTAACGGCTGCTCTTCAGCAGCCGGTCGGTGCTGTGCACCTCGTGCAGCACCGGGCGGTTCCGCCACTCGCTCGTGAACAGGTAGGTGGGCGTGGTGGTGACGCGGTGGATCAGCGGCTGCTCACCGGCCGCGCGCAACACGCGCGCGATGTCGGCGGCCGTGGACACGTTGTGCTCGTCGAGCCCGGTGGGCTCGACGTAGCGCGTGTTGCGCATGCCGAGCGCCGTGGCCTCGGTGTTCATGCGCGCCACGAAGTCGTCCCCCGACAATCCGGCGTTGCGCGCCAGCACGCGCGTGGCGCAGTTGTCGGACGACATCAGGCTCATGTGCAGCAGATCGCCCAGCGCCACCTGCTCGCCGTTTCGCAGCCGGGTGTGGCCCGCGCCCGACAGATCCGCGCGCGTCACCTCGACCTGGCGATCGAGATCCGGCTTCTGCTCCAGGAATACGAGCGCCGTCATCAGCTTGGTGAGGCTCGCGATCGGCACCGTGCGGCTGGAATCCTTCTGGAACAGCACCTCGTCCGTGGTCGGATCCACCACGATGGCGTTGCGGGCGTAGACCACGCCCACCGGGCCGCGCCGGGCGAACGCGCGATGGCCGTGGCGCCTGCGACCGCCGTGCGCGCGGCCGGCGTGGATCGAGTGAGCGGTGTGGCGGTGATGGCGGATGGGCGTGGCGGCCGCGACCTTCGTGGTCGGACACGCCAGCAGGGCGATCGCGATGAGGAGCAGCGCTCCCCAGCGGCGCCGGGCGTGGGACTGCATGAAACCTCCGATGCCCGTACGGGGCCACAGTGCCGAACCTTCCATGGTATCGAAGCAAGGGCACGCCAAGTTTAGGCTCGATCGTGCACTTCGCGCAACACCACCCGGGAAATATCACCCTGGGCTGACGCGCGGGGCCCACGCGGCGGGGCGGGTCGTGGCCGCCAAGGGCGCGTGCGGGGGAGCGAGCGCAGCGAATCAGGCCGCCGTGCGGCGGACGTGCCTCTAGCGCTCGAGCTCCACCCGCACGCGCTCCAGCGCGTGATAGAGCGTGGGATCGAAGCGGCCCGATTCCACCGCTCCGAGCACGTCGCCGGGGTCGCCCGCGACGATGCGGCCCGACCAGCCGAAGGCGGCCCCCGGCGAACCTTCCGTGCCCACGAACATCAGCAGCGCGCGCTGTCCCTCCGGGGTCAGCGCGCCCACGCCGTCGAGGAAGAGGGTGCCGCGCTCGGAGACGTAGAGCGGATCTGCCTCCGATGCGCGGCGCGCGCCCGACATCCACGCCTGGAGCGAGGCGTTCAGGCGCTCCTCCTCCTTCGGCACTTCCACCCGAACGATCCGGCCGTTGCGCACCGGGCTGTCGCGATGGAACACGCGCGCGATCTGGTCGCGCTCGGCGGCCGTGCCGTGCAGCACGACGACGGGCACGAGCCCCTGTCGCATGTCGGCGGTCGCATCGCGTCCGGTCTCCGGCCGGTCGATCGGGTCGCTCAACGGCGCTTCCGCACCACGGCCTTCGGGAGCCGGATCGGGACGCGCTCGACCAGCGCGTCCTGCGACGGCCGGAGCCATCCCCAGCGGACGGCGGCGAGCTGCACCCGAAGCTGCAGCGAGGACCACCAGTCGGAAGACCACGCCGCCATCGCGGGGTGCGATTCGCCGGACACCTGCGTGCAGCCGTGCGGCGAAATATCCGGCGGGTCCACCATCTGCGCCGCGGCGTTGCGGCACGTGGCGAAGGCGAGAAGCGCGAGGGCGAGGGCGGCGCACTTGATGAGACGCGGCATGCGATGCTCCGTGAAAGGGGACCGTGTCCCGACCGGGATTCCCGTTCGCCCTTTACGAGGATCGTGCCGACGCAACAGCCGCGATCAAGTGCAGGCTCAATCGTCGCAGCCGTAACGATTTGCGCGTCTTCGCCCGGGCGGACCTGACGGGCGGCGGACGCTCAATGTTCGCAGATTTCTGCGAGACAACACGAATGAATACGGCTAACCAATTGAAGATGCGAGTCTTAATAGAAGTTCGCTGATTTCGGCGAGATCGCGAGTTTTAGCGAGCGCGCAGCCGATACTTGCGCATCTTGTAGCGGATAGCCTGCTCGGATAGCCCGAGCTCGCGCGCGGCGCGCGACTGGTTGCCTTCCCAGCGGCGGAGCGCCTCGGAGATCGCCTTGCGCTCGAGATGGACGATCATGTCCGGGAGCCGACGCTCGTCGAGTCCGCGGATCGGCAGCCCCTTGTCCGCCAGGTCCTGCGGCAGCGGATTGGGGAGCAGCACCGAGCCCGGCTGCAGCGCCATCAGCCGCTCGATGTAGTTCTGCAGCTCGCGCACGTTGCCGGGCCAGTCGCTCTGCATGATGACCGCCAGCAGCTCGTCCGACAGCTCGGGCGTGACGCGGTCGTGCTGCTCGGCGACCTGCGCGGCGAAGTGCCGCGCCAGCGCCGGGATGTCGGCCTTGCGCGCGCGCAGCGGCGGCACCTCGATCGGCAGCACGTTCAAGCGGTAGTACAGGTCCTCGCGGAAGCCGCCCTCGGCCACCCGCTTGGCCAGGTCGCGGTTGGTGGCGGCGATGACGCGCACGTCCACCGGGATCGGCCGGCGGCCGCCCACCGGCATCACCTCGCGGTTGGCGAGCACGCCCAGCAGCGCCACCTGCTGGCGCAGCGGCATCTCGGCGACCTCGTCCAGGAACAGCGTGCCGCCGTGCGCCTGGACGAACGTCCCCTCGCGCGCCCGCACGCCGGTCGCGACGTGGCCTTCGATGCCGAACAGCTCGCTCTCCAGCAGCGCCTCGGGAATGGCGCCGCAGTTCACGGTGACGAACGGCCCCAGCCGGCGCCGGCTCTGCAGATGCATGGTGCGGGCGATCAGCTCCTTGCCGGTGCCGTTCTCGCCCGTGAGCATCACGGTCACGTTGTTGCCCGCCGCACGCTCGACCTTGGACAGCACGCCCAGCATCGCCTGGCTCGAGCCCACGAGGCTGGCCGGCCGGTAGCGCGTGCCGAGCCCCTCGCGCAGCGAGCGGTTCTCGGCTTCGAGCGCCAGGTTGGCGCGCCGGACCTCCTCCTGACCGCGGCTGCTGTCGATCGCCACCGCCATCAGGTGCGCGAACCCGTCCAGCAGCCGGCGGTCGGCCTCGGTGAACGCCTGCGACTTCTGGGAATCGAGGTACACCGCGCCCACCATGCGGCCGCCCAGGTACATCGGCACGCACAGGATCGAGCGCAGCCGCATGGCGGTGACGCTGTCGGAGCGCGCGCTCGGGTCGCCGGCCGCGTCGGTGACGAGCAGCGCGTTGCCGCCGGCGGCGACGCGCTCCACGAACTGGCGGCTGTAGCCCACCGCCTCGCGGCGCGTGGTCGGATCCATCGCGCCGTACTCGGCCATCGGCTCGAGGCGGCCGGTGGCGGCATCCATCAGCAGCAGCACGCCGCGGTCGGCGTTCACCTGCTCGACCAGCAGGTGCATGGCCTTGCGCGTGAGCGCGCTCGGATCGGGCAGCGCGTGCAGCAGCCGGCTCACCTGCTCGAGCAGGTCGGAGTCGTGCGGGCGCGGCGCCTGCGCGAGCCGGCCGTTGAGCCATGCGACCGTGAGCGCCAGCGCGCGCTCGCGCCCGCGCACGTTGCCGAGCCGGCCGTATGCTTCGGCCGCGGTCTCGAGCCATGCCCCGACCGGCGCGCGCGCGTCGGGCCCTCCGGCCAGCGCCTTGCGTGCGAACGTGAGCGCGGCCTGGGCGCGGTCGGCGGGCGCCGGCAGCCGGCCGAACCGCTCGAGCGCGCGGGCCGCGCGCTCGGTGCCCTCGGGCACCCGGTGCAGCGCGAGCGCGAGCGCGGCGCGCAGCATCTCGGCCGTGGCCTCGAGGTGCGGCGCCGGGTGCGCCATCAGGAAGTCCTCGAGCTGTCCGAGCCGGTCCGACACGCGCTCGGCGCGGTCCTCGTTCAGCGCCGCCTCGGCGTCGAGCGCGTTGAGCCAGGCCTCGGGCAGCAGCATCCCCGGATCGTCGCCCCGCCCCGCGCCCGCCAGCGCCGCCACCTCGCTCCAGCGCTGGCGCGCCGCCAGCGCGCGACCCAGCTCGACGCGGCACCACAACCGCTCCTCGCGCCAGCCCCGCCGCTCGGCCAGCTCGAGCGCGCGCCGGGCGAGCCGCTCGGCGCGACGATAGGCGCCGTTCTCCTCGAGGCCGAACGCGTACAT